>JAQUTM010000076.1 GCA_028694405.1 Oscillospiraceae bacterium | reverse complement strand
TACAAAGGAGAATCTACCCAGCCAACCTTTGTAAACATGGTAAATTGGGGTACATTTAATACCATTTGAGGCAAAAACAAAGTGGACATTAACAAGGCAAATAAAAAGTCTCTGCCTTTAAAGCGAAACCGCCCAAAACCATAAGCGGCAATGGTTGCCGAAATAACCGTAAAAATAACCTTAGGAATAACATAAGAATAGGTGTTAATCATAGAACCCAGCAGGTTAATTTTACCGCCATAGTTGTTAAAGGCATTTTTATAGCCATCTAAGGTAGGATTTTTAGGAATAAGGCCAATGCTTGTAAATATCTCTGCGTTGGATTTAAAGGTTGCACCTACCATCCACAACAGCGGATAAATCATAATCAAACCAACGATAATGAGTACAGCATATTTGAAAAAATTGCCGATTTTTTCTTTTCTCTCTAGTGACATTGTCTATTTGCCTCCTTTTCCGTCTTCATCGCCATAATATACCCAGTATTTCTGGCTTACAAAGGAGATGATGGTTAGCACCATAACAATTAAAAACATTACCCATGCCATAGCACTGGAAATACCCATTTCATAAGAGCGAAACGCCTTATTATAAACAAGCAACGAAATTAGTGTAGTAGACTGCAACGGTCCGCCTTGGGTGATAATGTAGGGTCCGTTAAACTCTTGGAAGGCCTGTACAAGCTGTGTAATTAAGTTATAGAAAATAACAGGGGTAATCATAGGTACGGTAATGGAGAAAAATTGTTTCCACTTACCTGCACCATCAATGGTGGCAGCCTCGTATAAATCGGTTGGTACACCTTTTAACGCCGCAAGGAATATAACCATTGCAGAGCCAAACTGCCATACACGCAGCAAAGAAATGATAAATAATGCATACTTGGGTTCGCTTAGCCAGTTAATACCCTCTGCGCCAAACATAGCAAGGCCGGTATTGATTAAGCCGTTATCGCGGAACAACGCTTTCCACAAAACGGCAATGGCAACACTGCCGCCCAAGATGGAGGGAATGTAGTAAGCCGTACGAAACGCATTTACAAATTTAATTTTAAAGTTAAGTATATACGCAATAAACAGCGCCGCAACCAGCTTTAATGGCACCGTAGTAAATGCATATTTAATGGTTACCCACAAAGCTTTCATAATGTCTTCATCGGTAAAAATTTTAATGTAGTTAAACAAGCCTACCTTTGTCATACCCTTAAATAAGTGAAAATCGGTAAAGCTGTACACCAAAGAAGATGCAAACGGGTAAAGTTTGAAAATTAAAAAGCCAATTAACCAAGGGGCAATAAATACCCAACCCATATAGTTACGCTCTAGCTTGTTTAGGCCTTTTCTTTTTTCTTTTCCTGCTTTCGGCGCAACTTTATTGTTTATAGCCATAGATTAATTTCCTCCATTTCTTTTATTATTTTACAATTTTTATTATATCAAAAGGCGAAGTGTCGCTCTTTTCAACTTAGGGGTATCCTTTGCCAGCCACAAATATATGTAGTTTTGGCTATAAACCATATACTATTGCATTGTTTACACCCAAAAACAACATATACACGGTTTGATTGTAAAAAAGCCGCCGAAGCCATCGCCTCGGCGGCTTTCTAAATCACTTTTACTTAAATTTTGCCAAGAAAATTATTTCTCCAAAACCTCTGTTACACCTGCCAACAAATCAGCAGCAGAAGCAGCTGCATCTTTTTCGCCGTAGCTTAATTTGCTCATTACTTTGTAGTAAACGCCATCTGGGTTGCCTTTCAAGCCGGCATCCTCATAGGTGGGGTCTAGGTTGTATTTGCTGTAAGCCATAACTTTACCGTTTGCCTCAGCAACCATCTCGTTTAACAAGCCTTTTTCTTTGCAGGTTTTCAAAGCAATAGCACTTACAGGGATACCACGCTCGGAAGCCATGATCTCAACGCCTTCAGCCTCGTTCAACAAGAAGTTCATCAATAAAGCTGTTTCAGCAGGATGTTTTGTATTTGCAGAAATAGAGAAGCCCATGGAAACCTTTGTGAAACCACCTTGGTATTCGCCAATGTCTGTAAAGAAGTCGCCAACAACAATCTCTTGACCCTCAGCGGCTTTTGTCATTTTAGAAGCGGAGGAATCCCACTCCCAAATACCTGCATAATGACCATCAATCCAGTTTTGGTTTTTATCAATGCTCTCAGCGCCGTCGCCAGCCAATTTTTTCAAGGTAGGCATTACATGAGCCTCCTCCAAACTGGTCAACCACTCTAAACCTTTTTGAATTTCGTCAACAGTGTAGTTAACTTTACCGTCTACAACCCAGTCTTTGCCGTAAATGCTCTCTAGGTAATAGGTCATCAAAATCATACGATCGTATTCACCGGCAACCAAAGGATAGTAGTCATCGCCAAGTTTTGTTTTGAACGTTTGACCGGCAGCCATTAACTCTTCCAAAGAAGTGGGAACGCTGATACCGGCTTTATCAAATGTAGTTTTGTTCCAATAGAAAATACGGCCTGTCATAGAAACAGGAACAGATTGCAGGTTTTGGCCAACCACACATTTTGCAAGAGAATCTTGAGGGAATTGAGACAGATCCAAAATATCGGACACAGTGTTCAAATCTAAGAAAGCAGAGCCGTCAGCACTGTAGGAGTTAATCCAGTTCCAGTTGATTTGCATCAAGTCAGGAGCTGTACCTGCCATAATCTGGGTAGCAACGTTTGTTTCCCAGTCTGTCCATGCGCCAAACTCTGTCTCAACGGTAATGTTGGGATATTTAGCCATGAAAGCGTCAACAGCTTTTTGTGTTGCCTCGTGACGGCTGTCACCGCCCCACCAGCAAAAACGAATTGTAACGGGTTCACTGCCAACCTCAGCAGAGCTGGAAGCAGCATCAGAAGTTGATGTTACGGGAGCAGAACTTGCAGCGCCGCCGCAAGCTACCATAGTAAATGCCATTGCTGCAACCAATAAAATTGCTAAAAGCTTTTTCATAAGTTATTTTCCTCCAATATTTTTTTGTAAGTGTGTTACCACTTAATTTCTGTTATCATTCTAACAAAGTCTATAGGGTCATACCATACTTTTTTCTGCTATTATTTCAAAATAACGTGCATATTTTGCGCTTTTAGGCAAAACATAAGTGTATTTGTATATTTTGCTTAATTTTTTTATATATTTTTTGTGATATATGCATATCATTTTTTCAATTTTAATGTATTATTTAAATTTTTTACTGTTTTTAACCTGAGAGCTCTTTAAAAGCACTATTTTTTACAGATATAAACTTTCAATTTTTATTTATGTACGCAAAATTTTGCGCAAATTTTGATATGGAATTTTACTTAAAAGCGCATTTTTTGCACTATTTGTAACATTCTCGTAACTTTACTGGTACATTTTTCACAATTTAAACTATCTCTTTCTGGTAAAATGTGTAAGCAAAATTACTTACAAGGTTAAATTTTGCTGTTTTTAATAAATATCGTGCTATTCTTGCTATACCCCTGCCGGCTTTGTTCTGCCATTTTTACACCTTTTCTTATATGGTTATGGTGAGTAACTTTTTTATTATCTCTGCAATTTCAAAAATTATTTTATAAACTTTGTCTTTTATTGTGTCTTATTCGCTACAAATTTTATTATATAGTATAATGTAACAAGTGCATACCTATAATGAGGATTTTTTATTTATCACTTTAGCCCAATAACAAAAAACCTGTTGACATATGCCTTTAATTGTGCTTTAATACAGACATAAACCGTTGAGGTGGAGATGAAACCGTAAGCGCACTTACAGAGAGTTGGGAGAGCTGAAAGCCCAGCAGAAAGCGGCACGGACAAATGGACCACGGAGGGCACACTGAAAAGCTTAACGCCTAGTATGCTGTGACGTAACGCCAACGTTAAAGGGTGAAGAATGTGTTTGCATTCTGCTAAGTGGGCATATTTTTATATGCCAATCAAGGTGGTACCGCAGGTATTTTACAGCCTGTCCTTGTTTTAACACATATGTATGTGCGTTAAAACAGGGGCAGGCTTTTTGTTTGTTTATAATTCCATAGGAGGTAAAGATAATATGGATAACTTATTGTATTTCTTACACGCCGAGCGATGGCGAGGGCAAGCTTAATTGTCAACTTTTTTCCCTTTCGATTTAACCTATCAACATAAACATATATTTTAAGGAGATAATAACCATGAAAAAATTTACATCTTTGTTTTTAATTTTTGCTTTTGTATTGTGCGCTTTTTCTGCATGTGGCAACGCCGCCTCGTCCACGGTTTCCGGTGCCAATGGCGACAAACTTACCATTGGCTTAATCCAACTGGTAGAACACCCCTCTTTAGATGAAATCCGTACTGCCTTTGAGACGGAGCTTGCAAGCCTTGGCGTAAATGCTGAGATAAAATATCAAAACGCACAAGGTGACATGGCAAACATCACTACTATTTGCAACCAATTTGTTGGCGACAACGTAGATTTAATTGTTGCAATTACCACTCCCGCTGCACAAGGTGCTGCTACGGCTGTAGACGGAACCGATATTCCCGTTATCTTTAGCGCCGTTACAGACCCTGTAGCTGCTGAACTTGTTGCCGACCTTGCAAAACCTAACGGTAATGTTACCGGCACATCTGATGCTATTCCCACCCAGAAAATTTTCGAACTGGCTGACGAGTTAACCCCGGGCGTAACTTCTTATGGTTTTATTTACAATTTAAGTGAAGTAAACAGCGTTAGCGTTATTGCACAGGCAAAAGCTTACTTAGATGCAAAGGGTATTGCTTACGAAGAAGCTACCGTTACGACTGCCGCTGACGTAAAAACTGCTGCCGAAACACTTATTGGCAAAAAAGTCGGCGCTATCTTCTCTCCTATCGATAACACCGTTGCAAGCGCCATGCCCGCTTTAGCTGACGCAGCCATTACAGCAAAGGTGCCTGTATATGTTGCCGCAGACAGCATGGTAGCCGACGGTGGTTTGGCCACTGTAGGTATAAATTATACAAATTTAGGCAAGCAAACAGCTCAAATGGCCGCTGACGTCTTAAACGGCAAAGCAATCGCCGATATGCCTGTACAAGTTTTAAATGAGTACAGTGTAACGGTTAACCCCGAAACTGCCGCTGCCTGCGGTATAGACGTGAGCAAATATACAAAGTAAATTTGTAAAAAAACATAAAACAAGTTACAATAATGGTGCTGCTTTGCTTTTTGCAAGCAGCACCATATGCAGTTACAGGAGTTTTGCCTGCTACAAATATTCCACATAAGGAGATTTTTTTCATGAGCTTGCTTGCATTTAGAGGCGCCATTGAACAAGGCATGATTTACAGCTTAGTTGCAATCGCGCTATTCGTTTCTTACCGCATATTGGATATTGCCGATTTAACCACAGACGGCACTTTCACCTTGGGTGCTGCCGCCTCTGCTATTTTTACCACCTTTGGTACCCCATGGCTTGGCTTAGGGCTTGCTGTTATAATGGGAGCAGCTGCGGGTTTTGTCACAGCACTTTTACAAACAAAGCTAAAGGTACAGCCTATTTTGGCAGGTATTATTACCATGACGGCTTTATATAGTATCAACTTAATTGTTATGGGTGGAAAAAGCAACCTGCCACTTATGAAAAAATCTACTGTTTTTACTTTTTTTGAAACTTTGTTTGGCAAAAACTATGGCAAACTTATTTTTATCGTAATTGTTGTAACGCTGCTTTGTGCTTTGCTTGCTTTTTTCTTGCGTACAAGGCTGGGGCTTTCTATCCGTGCTACCGGTGACAACAAAGATATGGTACGTTCCTCCAGTATTAACCCTGCGTTTACCATTACCATCGGGCTTATGCTGGCTAACGCCATCACTGCTTTAAGCGGCGCTTTGTTTGCCCAGCACCAACAGTTTAGCGATATCAGCCTTGGCACCGGCATGGTAGTAGTTGGCCTCGCCAGCTTAATTATCGGGGAAGTTATTATTGGCACAAGCACCATTCCACGCTGCATAATAGGCGCTGTAGTAGGGAGTATTATTTACCGTATTATTATTGCGTTTGCTCTTAACACAAATATTTCTGCATCTAACCTTAAACTTGTTTCTGCCATTATCGTAGCCATTGCGATTTCCTATCCTGCAATAAAAGAGCAAATTGCATTTTATAAATTAAGAAAGGCGGGCCGCAATCATGTTAACACTAAATAACATCAGCAAAACTTTTAATAAAGGAACCGTTAACGAAAAGGTTGCCCTGCAAAGCTTATCTTTACACTTAAATCCGGGGGATTTTGTCACGATTATTGGCGGCAACGGTGCCGGTAAAAGCACTCTGTTCAACTCTATTGGCGGCACTTTTTTAGCCGATACCGGCAGTATTATCCTAGACAATACCGACCTTACCTTTTTGCCGGAGCACAAACGCGCCGCTTACATCGGTCGTATGTTTCAAGATCCTTTAAAAGGTACCGCTCCTAATATGACCATAGAGGAAAATCTAGCACTTGCCTATTTACGGGGCGTAAAACGAAACGGTATTTTGGGTTTAACCAACGCCGATAGAATTTATTTTAAAGAACGTTTGGCTGCATTAGATTTAGGGCTTGAAACGCGTTTAAAAAGTAAAGTAGGTTTGTTAAGCGGAGGCCAGCGTCAAGCCTTAACCTTGCTTATGGCAACCTTAGTTACGCCAAAGCTTTTACTTTTAGACGAACACACCGCTGCACTAGACCCCGCCACTGCTGAAAAGGTTTTGGCACTTACCAAAAAAATTGTTGCAGACAGCAATATAACCTGCATGATGATTACCCACAATATTCACAGTGCACTCCAGCTTGGAAACCGTACTATCATGATGGATAACGGCCAAATTATATTGGACATTAGCGGAGATGAACGCAAAAAGATGACGGTAGAAATGCTGCTTGAAAAATTTCGTCAAAAAAGCCAAAAAGCTTTTGACAATGACCGCATTTTGCTTAGCACTGCCGCAGACAAATAAATTTAAAACGCCCTACTGTGTGTCTTATACACATAGTAGGGCGTTTTTCTTTAAAATTATCTGGATAGCTTTTTTATTGGTGCTGCTTGCAAAAGCAAAGCAGCACTATTTGTGTTTACCACGGATTAGAATAATACAAGTGCCGGGGTAAGCCGTCTACCATAATTGGGGTTAATTCTGCCTGGATAAGCGGACGCACATAGGATAAAAACTCTGGTGTTACATAGTCCCCTGTAGCCGTTATCCATTCTTGCGGAACCGTTTTTTCTATATTGGCAATCTGGTGCAAATCGTACAATTCGGTGGTGCATTGGTAAGGGTCGTTAGAAATGCGCTTTAAAATAACCATTTGCCCTGTTTCTCCCTCAAAAGCAGCTTTTACAGCCGCGCCACCAACTTGCCAAGCTTCTGTAATATCTACACGAGAAACAATATGCGAAGCACAGCGCTGTAAGCTGTTAAACTCAATCGCGCGGGTTTTACAGCCAATGCGCTCTGTAAGAACATCTGCCAAATAACGGCTTGTGCCGGTAAGCGCTTTGTGCCCAAAGGCATCTATCTCATGCACCGTGTCATTTAGCTCGCAAACGTAGCGCCCGTCAGCCAGTTTTATCCCCTCGCTTACCGCAACTACTACACTTTCTTTTGTCTTTTGTTTCTCTTCTACTTTTTTCACAAATGCTTCTATGTCAAAAATACGTTCTGGCAAATAAATCATGTCCGGACCTTCGCAGTCCTCACATTTGCTAAGGGCAGCCGCCCCTGTAAGCCAACCTGCGTTACGTCCCATTATTTCAATAATGGTTACACTCTTTTGACCATATACCAATCCGTCACGAATTACTTCCTTGGTAATGGAGCCGATATATTTTGCGGCGCTGCCAAAACCGGGCGTATGGTCTGTTACAGCTAAATCATTGTCAATAGTTTTGGGCACACCCATAAAACGAATGGAACTGTTTATTTTTTGCGCATAATCAGCCAATTTTTTTACGGTATCCATGCTGTCATTGCCGCCAATATAGAAAAAATATTCTATTTCTAATTTTTGTAAAATAATAAATATTTGTTTATAAATATTTTCATTTTGATTTATTTCCGGCAGTTTATACCTGCAAGACCCCAAATAGCTGCTAGGGGTACGCTTCAAAAGCTCAATATCCAGTTCGTTATGAATATGCTCGGATAAATTTATGTATTTTTCCTCTAACAAACCTTGAATACCATGCAGCATTCCATAAACTTTGTTTGCACCTCTCTCTTTAGCCGTTTTGTATACTCCTGCTAAACTAGAATTGATAACAGCTGTCGGTCCACCGGACTGCCCGACAATTACGTTTCCACGCATAACAAAACCTCCCGTTTGGCCTGTGTTTAAAAGCCTTCAAATTACTTACTTGTTTATAATAGCATGGGTTTTTTAGTTTACAAGAGGTTTGGCAAGCGTTAAAAAAGTAACATTATTCCATATTGTGAAATATTCGTCCATTTGCTGAATTTTTCTTTTGAAATGGGTCATTTTTATATTTTTGTTGTACAATTTGTCTTTTTGTTTCACATTGTAAACTTTTCAAGAAACATTTTCTTTTAAACCGCAACGCTGCTTTTAACCAGAAAAATTTAATTTAAATAACATGGAAAGTGTTTTTTTTGAGCTCCAAAACTACTTAGCAAAAAATTTTAACAAAAGTTGTCAGGAATACAAAAAACACTTTTTGAACTTTTGAGAAACCGAAAATAGGGGTGCAATATTTTAAAATTCACTTTATTAAGCCAGAAACTAAATCTTTTGCTAATTATAGATTTCTATAGTCAAATACTGTCAGTTATGAAATCTATGAGCATTGGGTTTCAAATATAGTTTAGATTAGCGCAAAGCAAAAGGGCTTGCTGTCTGCTATACACAGACAGCAAGCCCTTTCGGCTGCTTAATTAAATTATTCGGAGAACTTAGCTTTCAAAAGCGGATTTTTATGGTAAACATAATTTATTTCTGAATTTTCTTTTTTAATTCATTACAGCAATTCTTTTAATCGATTACAGCAATATTGAATAATATCCCGACGTTTTACTATACCGATAAAACTATTTTTATCATCAATGACAGGCACAAAATTTTGTACAGATGCCACAGACATTAAGTCTTCTATTTTTGTATTTACACCTACTGGTTTATTGTCTTTTCGACGACTAATATTTGTCACAGAAACATTTTCTGCCTCTTTTAAATTCAAATTATAGTCGTTTTTAATACTCCATAATAAATCGCCTTCTGTAATGGTACCAATATACTCTCCTTTACGATTTAACACCGGTATCGAAGAATATCGATGATGCTCCATCTTCTCCAAGGTTTGGCGAAGTGTAAAGTCATCGTAAATAAACGCTACATCAATTTTGGGGGTTAAAAAAAACAAAATATTCACATGTACACTCCTTATTTAGGTAACTATTTGCATTTTATATTTTAACGTTTTTTTCCTCCATCACCCAATTTATACAAATTTCCAAAACTCAATATCCGCATATCTGTCCTTATTAAAATATTGCTGTAAAATAAATAGCTTTTTGATAATAGCTTATTAACTCCTACTTCTTATTTATTACACTTCACTTATTTAACGGAAATTTTTCTAATTCCTCTTTAATATAATCAAGCGTCATCAATTTATCCACAACGCCGTCAACGTCCAGGCGCTGGGTGTTATGGCTGGTGTACGCTTCATTGTCCTGCGTAATAACTTCGCCCTCAACAAAATATTTATCGTAGTTTAAGTCACGGTTAT
>JAQUTM010000075.1 GCA_028694405.1 Oscillospiraceae bacterium | reverse complement strand
GCTATTTAAAAAAGCCGCTGCAATTCCCGCTTGCTTTAACGCAAAAACTTGGTCTCGCATAAGAGAAATAAGCGGAGAAACCACTAAAGTAATACCGCTAAACAGCAAAGCGGGTATTTGAAAGCACAGCGATTTACCTGCGCCTGTAGGCATAATGCCCATGGCGTCGTGACCGCTGTATATTTCATCAATTAAATATTCTTGGCCGTTGCGAAAACCGTCATAGCCAAAATATTGCTTTAATACCGAAAATTTATCCATGTATACTCGCTTTCTGAAAAATGCTTCAAAACACAATTTTATAAAAAATAAAATCAGGCTTGTCCGATTATATGTACTGCTTTTTCATAATCTTTTTTGTGCACATAAAAAAGATAAGTGTAAATATAATTGTTGTTTAAACCTACAGTGCTGCGGCCAAGCGTGGTAAAAGGCGTAGTTGTATTGCGCACTTTTACACAAAATTCAATTTGTGCCTGATGTAGAGCACGGCGTATTTCGCTGTGCCGTTTCATGGAGTTTGTGGTATATACCTCTTTGCGGTTAAAAACTGTAAGCATATTTTACCTCCTATTTTTGTGTGTTTAGGGTAATGATAACAAGGTCCGGCCTGTTAAATAAGCGCAAAGGAATAATACTGGGGCCAAGGCCGCGGCTTACAATCATTTGAGAAAAGCCCTGCCTGTACAGCCCCGCTGTGTACTTTGGAAAAAGCCCCTGAGAAGGAGCACAAAGCCCGCCAATAAACGGCAAGCGAAACTGACCGCCGTGTGCGTGGCCGCACAGCACCAAATCAACAGTGTGCTTTGCAAAAACGGCAAAATAATCGGGCTGATGAAAAAGCGCAAGCTGAAAAGGGGTAAGGCAGGTTTTTTTTACCTTGGTAATTGCATCAGAAATTTTATCGGCGGTAGTTTGGCTGTAACGAGTACAGGGTTCCTGCCAAAAAACGGGGTCTTCAATTCCCATCAAGTCAATGCAGGCGCCGCTTTTTTTCAGCACTAAGGCATTGTTGCACAAAACTTTAATGCCTATTTGCTCTAGCGTAGCTGCAAAAGCAGGATAATCGGCCATGCGTGCCTCGTGGTTACCGCACACATAGTAGACAGGCGCAAGAGGTTTTATAAGCTGTACCAACTCAAAAGCTGCCGAAATATCAGTGTGTCGTTTATCGGCCAAATCTCCTGTAATTACAATGATGTCAGGCTTTGCAGCCGCTATTTTGGGTATAAGGCGGCAATGTTCTTTACCAAAAACTTTACCGTGAATATCCGAAAGCTGAACAACGGTAAAGCCGTCAAAACCAAGAGGTAAGGTTTTGCTGTAAAAAGGAATACGCGTTGTATAAATTGCGTTGTTTTCCCACCAAAAAAAGACGGCAAGCAAAACCAAAAAAATAATAATATAAAAAAACACAGCCAAGCCTCCCCTTTTATAGTGGTAACATTAAATTTTATTATATTATACGATAAATATGTATGAATTACTGCAAATAAAATAAAAAAAGGCACACCTGTTAACCCGTAGGTGTGCCTTTTTTTAAAAGATATTTAATAGAGAGGACACAGCGTCTTCTACCCGGGAGACGGTGTGTTTGGCGGCTTTGCAAACCTCCGGCACGGCGCTGCACATAGCGTAGGAGTGCTGGGCATAGCGCAGCATTTCCAAATCGTTAAAGTTATCTCCAAAAGCTGCCATTTCATTTGGCAAAATTGATAAAAGTGCGCCTAATTGCTGTAGGGCGGCACCTTTGTGGGCAATGGTAAAATCCAGCCAGCAGGCACCGGCAACAGCAATATTAAAAACAGAAGCCCACTGTGGGCTAAGGGCAGGAACACAGGCTGTGGCGCCTCCATAGCAATAGGCCGAAATTTTTAAAATTTCTTCCGGTATTTCTTCTACGGTGTTTATTTGTGCAATGTGGTTACCCAAAAAAAACTGAATATGCTCCACATAGTCTGTTCGCTTTGGCAACAGGTAAGAAGTGTTTGCCCCCGAAATAAGTACCTCGCAATCGGGCTGGGCTAAAATATCTTGAACAAGCTGCTGTGCCGCTTGTTGAGGCAAAGGGGTTTTGGCAAGCAAAATATCATCTTTAAAAATAGCTGCGCCGTTTTCGCAAACGTATGCTATTTTGTCTGCAACCGGTGCAAACAGGCGTTTTAAGCTGCTGTATTGGCGGCCGCTTGCGGCACAAAATAAAATGCCTTCCTGATGCATTTTTTCAATTAAGTAAAACATTTCGGGGCTGATTTCAGTCTGGCCGTTTTGCAGCAGTGTGCCGTCAATGTCGCTGGCAATCAGTTTTAGTTTTTGCATAAATACCTCTTTGTAGCTTTTTTACTGTATGCGTAGGCAAAGCTCTTTTTCAAACCGGACGGTTGTGCGGTAAAGCATGTTTGGCCAAGCAAGCCGCAGACGAGGGTCGGTAACAGGTACTTCTTCTACGGTTATGGCTGGGGCAGAACAGTCTATAATGCCTAAGCTTCCGATATGGATTTTATTTTGGGTGACAAAGGGTTTTTCTACCGTCATAAGAGAAAGAGCGACAGTGCCGCTGTAATCAGTAGTGTCGGCTATGGTGACGCCCTTTCCTTTTTGCAGCGTTACGGTGCGTACATAGCGGCCCACCTTGGCACTTAAGGGATACGCGCCTGCTATATCCATTGTAAGGGAGCTTTCATTGTTGTCAAGTGTGGCGGCAACGTGGCAGGCACCGAAAGCTTTGCCGTCCTGTTGCATAATGCCGCTAAAAGTAGGTAAATTGTGCCATGCGCTCTGCATGGTCCAAATTTCATAGCGCTGTGGAGAGAATGTTTTTTGGGAGTAGCTTTCGACACCAACGTCAATTAAAAAAGGCTTTTTATTTTTATATAAAGTAACGCTGCCTGTGTCGTTGTGGTTGTGGCTGTCGCCGTTGTTGCCGGCCTTTGCGGCAAGGCACCATGTATCATCACGCGCCACAAAAACGCCTACACTGGGGTAAAAAATATCCGGTGTAACGGTTTGTGCGGCTGTATTAAAGCTTAAAAGCTGATGAGCCGCAAAAGCCTCCATAACCAAATAATACAGGTTGATGCGGTCAATATCGGTGTCGATATGCGGCTCGGAGAAAACGGTCTTAAAATCAGCTGCGGCAAGCTGCTGCATAGCTGTATTTTGTGTACGCACTCCAAACAAAAATTCCCGTACGCCTCTTCTGCCCGCAAAGGGAGAACAGTCTGCAAAATTTACATAGTATTTATCGGCTACATGCATATTTACAATATAGGCAGCTATATTGTAGATTTTTTGGCAGCTGTAAAGCGGCAAAAATGTTTGGGGCGCCACAGCAGATAAAATTTCCATAGCGCCAAAAAGTGTAAGGCCGGCATGGTGATAATATTGCGCGCCCTCTTCACAGCACCCGTCTTCGCCGTAATCCTTTAAAAAACAGTCCAGGCTATAGGCGGCCTGCTTTACAACAGTTAATCTTGTGGCGGCTGTTTGCGGTGTGCAAAAAGCACAAAGCAAAACATTTTGGGTACACCAGCTTGTCCAGTTACACATGGGCTCTTGTTTGTGGCCCATCCACCAAAAGTGGCTGTTTAAATAAGGTGTAATAATACGGGCTTTAATTTGGTGCAACATATTAGCCGTTATTGCAGGGCTAACCGCATCTAACCTTTCGCCTAACACATGATAAAGCACACTTAATAAAGCGCCTGTTTCTGCGGCAAAAAGGTCAATAATGGGGTTTGTTGCGTCGGGTAAGGGAAGCTGGGGTGTGTCGCGGATATAGCTGTTGTGGGCAGGAAGCTGCCATGCAGTTTCGCTGCAAATTGCAAAAATGCCGTTTATAATTGCGTCTAAAAAGCGACCGTTATCCTCACAGCATTCTGCAAGCACAAGGTCATTTAGCATACGCCGCTGGGTAAAATAGTGGCTTTCAAAGCGGGTACGGTTGCCTGTGCGGTAAAAGTCTAAGTAGTCTGTAGCACTGTAAACGGTAAAAGAAAAGCTAAGTGCGTTTTCACCCCGCTGCATAATGGCTGTGCGCAGTACAGCGGGTATGGCTGTCCAAGCTTCGCGGTTAGTTGCAGGCGGACAGGGAGAAAAATCTTTAAAAGAAGCGGGTAAAAGAGACAGCTGTTCACAAAACATAGATAAATCCTTCTTTATTAAGAAATAGTAAAACAAGTGAAAAAAATCCAAATAAATTTATTTACTAAGATTTTCGGCTTTGGGTATATTCGCGGGGGCTTTGGCCTGTAACCTTTTTAAATACCTTACTAAAGTAAAAAGCGCTTTCAAAGCCCAATTCTTCGGCAATTTCATAAACCTTTTTATCGGTATCGGTCATCATCACCTTGGCTGTGGCAATTCGGGCTTCTGTAATATACTCAACAAAGCCCTCGGCAGAATACTGCGCAAAAAGCTGGCTTAAATAGCTGGGGCTAAAATTAAACACGGCAGCTACCTCGTTAAGCGAAAGCTTTTTGTTTAGGTTGCTTCTTATATATTCTTGTACGCTGGCAACCACACGTTCTTTGTAGCTTTGGCGGCGGCTTTGTAAAATTTCACAAAGGCCGTCGCGCAGGTGCAGCATCCATTTTACGCAGCCCTCCGCTGTTTTTAACTTGTATAGGCCGCGATAGCTGTCGCTGTCGGCAGAAAAAATTTGTTCTGCATTTTTTTCACCGTCGGGTAAAAGTGAAATTGTCATGTACAATAAGCTGGAAGCGGCGTCCATTGCCTGTACATGTCTGTTGCTGTGTCCCGTAAAACATTGGGCAATTTCCGTAATGGTGGCATATAAAATATCGGCGTCCAGTTCATCAAAGGCCCGGTTTAAATCCGCTTTAAACAGGCTCATGTTAAACACAGACGAGCCGTTGGCACAGTCATCTTCCTTGCTTAAAAAAACCACGGGAGTTACACTGTTGCAGCTTGAAAAATTACGGCGTGCATTTTGAAATGCACCGGCAATATCATCTACACTAAACGCAAAGCCGCTTACACAGCAAAACAGCTGTACACTAAAATAGCCGTGCACAATGGTAACGGCTTTGTTTAATGCGGTTGCAATGGGCTCTAATGCGGCAGCATCGGGATTGTTTGCGTTTAGGCAAAATAAAATGTTAAAATGGCGCATATCTAAGCTGGTAACATAGCAGGGCAAATATTTTTCGGCGGTTTCCTTTACCATTTGTATGGTACTGAAGTAAAGCTTCATCAATTTTTCCGCGTTCATGGAGAGTGTATTGATGCCGCCGATTTCACAATAGGCAACGGCATATTGCGGCGCCGAAAAATCCAGTCCCAGCTCTGCTTTTTGCAAAAGAAACTGCTCAGGGCTGTCAAACAAATTGTTGTAAAGACGAATAAAAAACTTGTCACGAAAGCTTTGCAGGTTGGTGCGCTCTGAGGGAAAGGCGCTTTGAGAAACGGTTGTCTTTTGCAGCTCGGTAACGCGTGCTACAGCTCGGGTAACTGCAGTGCTTAAGCTTTGTGGGCTTAACTCCAGCTTTACTAAGTAGTCTGTTGCGCCGTAATGCAGCGCTTCCTTGGCAAAGCTAAACTCCTCATAGCTGGTTAGCATAATAAAAACAGGGCTGTCGCCATATAGCTCTCTACACTCCTGTATAACCTCTAGTCCTGTCTTAATAGGCATTTTAATATCGGTAATTACAATATCAGGGTGATGCTCTTCAATCAGCTGTAATGCTTGGCTGCCATTGCGTGCCGTGGCACAAATTTCAATGTCATAGTCTTCCCAACGCAGCATGGACTGTAGCCCGATTAAAACAAGCGGTTCGTCATCGGCAAGTAATAATTTAATCATGTGCAACCTCCTGAGGGGATTGATAGCGGCACGGAAGATGTATTTTCATACGGGTAAAAGCACCCGGTTGGCTTTCTATCTCAATACCGTACTGTTCACCAAAGGCATATTGAATACGGCGGTGTACATTGCGCACCCCTATCTGTTTAAATTTTGCTTTGCTTTCGTCTTCGGTTTCGGCAAAAATTTCGTGTATGGTTTCCGGTGTCATACCTACGCCGTTGTCCTCCATTACCACGCACAAGCCTCCGTTTTCTTCTCCAAAAATGTGCAGCCAGATGTTTCCAAGACCGCCCTTTGGCTCAATTCCGTGAAAAATAGCGTTTTCGGCAAGGGGCTGCAAAGTAAAACGAGGAATTAAGCACTCGCAGAAGGTTTCATCTGTAATTTCTGCAATTTCTAAGGTAATGCTTCCCCCGTAGCGGTACTGCTGAATAATACAGTAGTCGTTTAAAAGTGCAAATTCGTCACGCAAAGTAATCAGTTCTTCGTTGCCCTTTGCAACACTTTTTAGAAGGTGAGAAAACGCGGTAGTCATTTCGGCAATTCCTGTTGCGTTTTGTATGGTTGCCATCCACTTGATACTATTGAGGGTGTTATAAATAAAATGCGGGTTAATTTGGTTTTGCAGCATTTTGTATTCTAAATCTCGCTTTGCCTTTTCATCTGCCAGCCGCGTTTCCATCAGCTGGGCAACATCATGGGAAAGCGCGTTAATACCGCGCCCAATATCTCCCAGTTCATTTTCCCACTCAATGGTGTCGTCTCGCTCAAAGTGTCCTTGGGCAATGGTTGCAATGCGGCGGCGCAAGCGTATTACGCGACGGCTGATTAAAAAATGCATGTAAAAGCCCAAACAAAGCCCCAGTAAAACAACCAATATCAACATACTGATAAATATTGTATAATAACTGCTGCGCTGCCAAATAAAGGGCGAGGGTGCCAGATTGTGGGATAAATAGCAATTTGGCAGGCCAGAGAGGGGGTAGCTTACAACTGTGCGGGAGGTATCACCGTCTAAAATGGTAAAAATCAAAGTCTCGCTGTTTAAAGGGTCGGCCTCGGCAACGGCATATGCCGGAACCGTTTCAATAGGGATAAATTCCTTATCGGTAATTTCGTAGGTGACATCGCCAAGGGTTAAATATAGCTTATCGCCTTTTTGTAAGTTGTAATTTTTCAGTTGGTCGGTAATGACATCAGTAGAAATTACCATGTAGGAAAGACCGCGCGTTTTACCTGTATCGCCTAACACAATGGGTCTTAAAAAAATAAGCACCTGCGTATCTTGGCGGTTGCTTAAGGTATCTGTGCCAATATAAAAATTAAGAGAGGCATCTTGCGCAAGCCCCCGCAAAGCTTCGCGCATATAATATAAAACCAAAGGTGTTTCTGCCGTAAGAAAAGCGTTGCCTACTTGTATTAACTTGTCCTCTCCGTCTGTTATAATTAAACGGTTTACATATTCTCCCGCACGGTTGCTTAGCCATTCTTCATTTACACGGGTGTATATGTTTATGGAATCCATACTGCTGGAGGCAGGGTTGCGCAAAAACATAGTGACAGAGGCGTTTCCGACGCTCCAGCCGGAAAGCGTCTGCAAGCGCTCCAGATTTTGGTCCATCATGCCGGTTACAAGCTGTAGGTTAAATTCGGTGCGCTGTACAAGGGCGTCACGCTGTTCTCGCGTAAAAAGACGCAGGATAATGCCACTAAATACCAACATAATAAGCAAGGTAAAGGCTACAATGGTGCCGCTTAGTTGCATACGAATAGATTTTAATCTCAAAATGCAGCCCCCCTTAAAAATTTGCAAAACAACATTTATAATAAAGTGTTATATACATTATACACACAAAAAGCAGATGTGATAAGAGCTTTCATTTTTTTGTAACTAGAATCTCTAAATAGTACAGGTTAAAGAGAAAAAGTGCAGGTTTAACAGGACAAGCCTTTTGCAAAGCGCGGAAAAGTAAAGGTTTTGTGAAAAAATTTGCATTTCGTTTTGCATAAATAAGCTTTATCATTAAATTATCAAATACGGCAAACGCATTGTTGGCCGATTTATATTTTTAGGAGGAAATGAAAATGCGCAGAGTATTATCACTCGTATTAGTGCTTGTATTAGCTCTTTCTATGTTAGCCGGTTGCGGTTCTACCGCATCGTCTTCTACACCTGCTTCTTCTGGGTCTACAGCGGATTCTACAGCAGAGGCTGCACCAGTAAACCTAAAATGGGCTGTTTGGGATGTTGACGCAACAGCTTATTACAAACCCTTGATTGATGCGTATACCGCAAAAAACCCCAACGTAACCATCGAGATGGTTGACCTTGGCTCTACCGATTACATGACCGTTTTGGCAACACAGCTTTCCGGTGGTGCCGATGATTTAGACATTATTTCTGTTAAAGATATCCCCGGCTACGCAAACTTAGTTAACCTTGGTATGCTAGAGCCTATGAACAACTACCTGACAACTGACACCAGTGAGTTTGGCGGTACAATCGAGCAAATTACAGTAGACGGCAACTTTTATGCTGTTCCTTTCATCAAATCTTTCTGGGTTGTTTTCTACAACAAAGATTTGTTTGACGCAGCAGGCGTTGAGTACCCCACAAACGACATGACTTTAGATGAGTACGATGCTCTTGCCCGTAAAATGACAAGCGGCACAGGCGCAAACAAAGTTTACGGTGCACATTACCACACATGGCGCAGTGCTGTACAGCTGTTTGGTATTTTAGACGGCAAAAACACCATTGTAGACGGTACCTATGACTTTTTGGCTCCCTACTACGAGCGTATTTTGGCTGAGCAAAAAGACGGCATCTGCCAAGATTATGCAACTTTGAAAACTTCCAGCACACACTATTCCGGCGTGTTCTACAACAACAGCGTTGCTATGATGAACATGGGCAGCTGGTTTATTGCCACTCAAATTGAGAAAGTAAAATCCGGTGAGAGCTTGGCTACAAACTGGGGCATTGTTAAATATCCTCATGAAGAAGGCGTTGAGCCGGGCACCACACTGGGTACCATCACCAGCCTTGGCGTAAACAGCAAATCTAACAACAAAGATGCTGCTGCTGACTTTATAAACTTTGTTGCAGGCGAAGAGGGCGCTGCTATCGTAGCTTCTACCGGTTCTTTCCCTGCTGTTACAAATGAAACTGTTCTAAACTCCATTGCTGCTATTGACGGCTTCCCCACAGATGAGGCAAGCAAAGAGGCTTTGAACACTTACAAAACTTACCTGGAGATGCCTATGGACGCACACAGTGCTGACATTGAAACTGTTTTAAACGCTGCACATGATAACATCATGACAGAAAACGTAACAGTTGAAGAGGGTATTAAAGAGATGAACGATGGCGTAAAAGCTATCTTGGGCTAAACTTTATTTCCACATCGTTTAACATGGGGGCGGGCGGTCGGCCCGCCCCTTTTTATAACATTTTTGCTTTAATTTTAAATTAAGGCAAAGAAAGGAAAGTGCTTATGCGCTTTTATGCAGCTGCATAGGCGCTTTGCTTTCTTTGCCTCAACCAAAGGAGGTTGCAAGGTTATGTTTAATAATGTAAAAACAGATAAAACAGCAGGCAAAAAGAAAAAGATAATGAGCAAGGAAATGCGTGAAAGCTTAATTGCTTATACATTTATTGCCCCTAACTTTATCGGCTTTTTGGTGTTTACATTGGTACCGGTTATTTTTGCCTTTGTTTTGGCTTTTACAAAATGGGACGGCGTAAATCCCATGGAGTTTATTGCTTTTGACAACTTTACACGTTTGGCAAAAGACCCTACCTTTCATGCGTCGTTTAAAAACACGCTGATTTTTGCCCTTGGCACGGTGCCCCTTACGCTTGTTTGCAGTTTAGGGCTGGCAATTTTGCTTAACCAGAAAATTTTTGCTCGTAATTTTTTTCGTACAGTAAACTTTTTTCCGTATGTTGCAAGCTTAGTAGCGGTTGCGGCAGTTTGGAATATGCTTTTCAGCCCGGCTATGGGCCCTAT
>JAQUTM010000074.1 GCA_028694405.1 Oscillospiraceae bacterium | reverse complement strand
CAGCATGACCGCCAGTTGAAAGTAATTGCCACAGCACTGGAAAAAAAGATTAAAAATGAGCTTTCCACTCTGCTGAAAAACGACCGTGAAAAGTACGAAACCTTCTTTAAAGCCTTTGGCTTGCAGCTGAAATTCGGCATTTACTCCAGCTATGGACAAAATAAAGATATGTTGCAGGACTTACTGCTGTTTTACACCTCTGCCGAGAAGAAATACGCCACCTTGGAAGAGTACGTTTCCCGCATGAAAGAGGACCAAAAGTATATTTACTATGCCTGCGGTGAAAGCGTAGCCAAGCTGGATATGATGCCTCAAACCGAGTTGCTAAAAGAAAAAGGCTATGAAATTTTGTATCTGACCGAGGACGTAGACGAGTTTGTTATGCGTACTTTGCACAGCTATGCCGACAAAGAGTTTAAAAGCGCCAATGACGGAGACCTGGGCCTTGAGAGCGATGCAGAAAAAGAGCAGACCAAACAACAGGCCGAGGACAGCAAGGACATGCTGCAATTTGTAAAAGAGACGCTTGCCGACAAGGTGAAAGACGTTAAGCTGACCACACGTTTAAAGAGCCACCCCGTCTGCTTAAGCGCCGAGGGTGACATCAGCCTAGAGATGGAAAAGGTGATGAACGCCATGCCGACAGACCAAAAAATCAAGGCAGAGCGCGTGTTGGAGATAAACGCAAATCACCCCATTTTTGCAACCATGAACGCTTTGTATGCAACCGATAAGGACAAAGTAAAAACCTATGCCGAAATTTTGTATACGCAGGCTTTACTAATTGAGGGTATGCCCGTAGAAGACCCCGTAGCTTATGCAAGCGCTGTGTGCAGCTTGATGGTATAAACAAAAAAAGATAAGGCGGTTGAAACGCCAAAAAGCCTTTAATAAACTATAAAAAGCTGCCGCAGGGAGTGTATTCTCTCTGCGGCAGTTTTTTGCTGAGGTTAAAGGTTTGAATAAAAATAAAAAGAGATATAAATAAAATAACAGGTAAGCCGCGGGTGTGCTTGTTACGGCTTTGCCTAGCGACATGCGGAAAGAGACTGGGGGCAGCTTTGCAAAGGCGCAAGGTCAAGCCGCTGCTGCATCTCCCAAACGGCGCGCACATAGTTAGAGCGAGCCTCGGCGGCGCTGGTATACAGCCTAAAGTCACTGCCTTGTATAGGCAGACGCAGGCTTGCGCGTTCTCCCGCAGGCAAAAACACAACTTCCAAGGTTAGGCCATGGGCTGTTAAAAAATCGCGTGCGTCCTGTAGGTTTAAGGTTAGGTCTGTCATGTTTTATCGCTCACTTTCTTTTCTATTATAAAATAAGGTTAATTTTTTCTGTACCTTTATTGTAGCATATCAGGTGTACAAAAAAGCGGACTGTAAACCTTAAAAGACCGCATTTTTAAAGGAAATTTTAAGCAAAAAATGTCTTTTTTTTACACATGGGGTTTTAAAACAGAGATAAAAGCCACAGGCTGCAACAAAAGTACAAAAAAATCGCCTGTCGGTTTGAACAAATCCGTTTGCTTAAACAAACAAGCGGTTTGCTAAAACAAGCAATTCGGTTTGCTCAAACCAGCAATTCTTATATACAGATAATAAACACAGATAGTAAACACATATCAGCAGCATAAGGCGGCTGACTTAAAAAGCTTTTACTTTTTTTAGGGGCGTGGTACAATAGTTACAAAAGTGCATGATACAGCGCAGCGGCGGCTGCCTTTACCCATTTAAAGGAGAGTTAACATGACCGATATGCGAGAGCTTTTAAAAGACAGCCCCATTATTGCCGCGGTAAAGGATACAGACGGCCTTTCCAAAGCACTTACTACCGACTGTGACGTTATTTTTGTGTTGTTTGGCGATATTATGACAATCCCCACACTGGTAAACCGCATTAAAGAGGCAGGAAAAATGGCTTTTGTGCATGTGGATTTGATAGAGGGCTTAGTGGGGCGAGAAATTGCCATAGATTTTTTAAAGGCAAAAACAGGTGCTGACGGGATTATCTCTACACGCCCAAACCAGATTAAATACGCCAAGGCAAAGGGGCTGTTAACGGTGCAGCGTTTTTTTATCATAGACAGCATTGCGCTTGCAGGCCTGCAAAAGCAATTTGACACCGCACCTCCCGATTTGGCAGAGGTTTTGCCGGGGCTTATGCCGCAAATTATAGAAAAGCTGGCTAACCGGTACCCTGCAACCCCGTTTATTGCGGGTGGTTTAATTAGTACCAAAGCCGACATTATGCAGGCGCTTAACGCGGGGGCGGCAGCCGTAAGCAGTACCAGCCCCGGTGTTTGGCAAATGTAGCGTGCAGCTGCAAAGCCGCAAAAAACCAAAACAAAATTGTTAAAAAAATCCGCTGTAGGTGTTTTGTGCCTACAGCGGATTTTGCATTTACTAAAATATTTTATTAAAAGCCACAGGAAATGCATTGGGCGGTAACACAGTTGTCTAAAAGCCCGCAGGCTGCCGGTGGCATCGGCTTACGTCTGTGCAGGGGCACAGCGGCGGACAAAAGGCGGCAAAGCATAATCCGCTTTGCGGGTAAAATCAGCGGATAAAATTGGTGCGTATTTTTGTCTGTTTTTCGGGCTTTGGCACGTCCTTACCCGCCTGTAAAACCTGAAGCAGCCACGCCATATTGCGGGCTATTACCTGCATATGCTGGCAGCCCTCGGCGTCTTGCTCTACTTGGCCCGGGGTTTGGCCATAGCCGTCGCCCCAGTAAATGGTGGGTACACGCAGCATTTCGCCAAGTGCAAAGTAGTTTTCAATTTGATTAAAGGTGCTTACAGCGCCGGCACGGCGTGCCACGGCAACGCCTGCAGCGGGTTTAAACCGAAAATAACTGCTGCTTGTGTAAAAAGCGCGGTCCATAAAGCATTTTAAATCACCTGCCATGGCAGCATAATAAACCGGAGAACCGATGATAAAGCCGTCTGCTTGGCGCATTTTTACGGCGTATTCATTCAGCACGTCGTCGGTAAACACGCACAGATGGTTTTCACGCGTGGCACAGCTGCCACAGCCGATACAGCCATGTACCCCTTTTGTGCCAATTTGTAAAATTTCTGTTTCAATGCCTTGCACGTTTAACGCGTCGGCGGCAAGCTTTAATGCGTGGTAGGTATTGCCGTTTGGACGTGGGCTGCCGTTTAACAGGATAACTTTCATAAAATGCTCCGTTCTGCCGCTGTTTTGCTGTACCGTAAAAGCAAAAGCGACTTAAGTTTTTTATTTTTTTTAACAAAGAGTGTGGGCCGCTTTAAAGGCTTGCGGCGCGTATTTTGCTTACACAGCAAACTAAATTTGTGGGCTGTTGCTGTTTTTGCCTATGGTACAGTTTACTGGGTAAAAAGTCTGTTTATGTGCTGTTCTAAGCATAGGGTACACAATTTTTTGCTCTGTGTAAAGAAAAATATCCCCAAACGCTCTGTTTGCATAAAAGATACGGATAATATTGCAGATACCCTTGTTATACTTGCCTTACGGGCAAAAAACAACGCGTAAATTAACAAATTATTTACAACCGGGTTGTTGTATTTATATAACCCTTGCTTTATAATAAGCCAGTGACCGACCGGTCGGTCGGGAGACGGAGAAAAGAGGAAAACAACTATGATACCAAAGTTTAGCGTAAAAAAACCTATGACAGTGCTGGTTGCTGTTATCATGGTACTTATATTGGGCGTTGTAAGCTTTATGGGCATGACAACCGACTTGCTGCCCAGTTTAGATTTGCCCTATGTACTGGTGATGACCACATACCCCGGCGCCAGCCCCGAAAAGGTAGAAATGGCCGTTACAAAGCCGCTGGAGCAAGCACTTGCCACCACAAGCGGCATTAAAAATATACAAAGCATCAGCCAAGAAAACGTGAGCATTGTAATACTGGAATTTAGCCAGACGGTTAATATGGACAGCGTTATGATAGAGATGAGCGGAAATATTGACTTGGCAAAAGCCGCCTTGGAGGACAGCGTGGGCGCGCCTATGATGATGAAGCTAAACCCCGACATGATGCCCATTATGATGGCAAGTGTAGACGTGGACGGCATGGATATTATAGAGCTGAGCCGCTATATTAACGACGAGGTTTTACCCGCATTTGAGCGCATAGACGGCGTTGCCAGTGTAAACGCCACCGGCCTTTTAGAGCAGCAGATACACGTTACGTTAAACCAAAGCAAAATAGACGCGTTAAACGACAAGGTGCTTGCAAGTGTGGACAAAGAGCTTGCAGATGCACAGCAAGAGCTGCGGGACGCCCAAAAGGAAATTGCAGATGGCTATGCCGAAATTGCGGACGGACGCCAAAAGCTGACAGACAGTCAAGCGGAGCTTGAAAAGGGCGAAAGTGAGCTTGCCGACAAAAAAGGACAGGTGTTTGACGAGCTGGCAAGCAACAGCGTACAGCTAAGCCAAGGGCTTGCCCAAATGAACGCGCTGACAAGCGAGGAGGCCACGTTAACCGCCCAAAAGGCTGCCTTTAACGGCGAGCTGCAAATGATGAACGCCGCAACAGACGCCGGTATGCAAACGCTGCTGGGGCAGCTTACAAACGGAATACCGTCGGTTTCGTTGGGCATTGTAGGTCAAGACAAAGCAGACCGTCAAACGGCAATAAACGGCATTACAGACAGCGCCCAGCAGGCTGCCGAACAGGCAAAATTAAACGCAGACAGCGCGCTGTCTGCACAGGAATACATCAAAACCGCCATGACAGATGCACGCTATGCCGAGCTGCTGGCTGCCGAGTCGGCAAAGCTGTTGGCGGTGGGCGTGCCGCAAGCGGCGCTTACACCTGTTTCGGCTCTAAGCCGCACCTGGTTTGCAAGCGCATTAAACCCTGCCGCCCGCATAGCGGAAATCAATGCCGAAATGACCAACATAGAAACGCGTCTTGTGGCGGCAAAGGCAACAAAAACCACATTGCAATCCCAAATTGATAAGCTTACCCAAGCACAAAAAGCCTTAGAGGCAGGCAAGCTTACAGCCGTAAATGAGCTAACCAAGGGCGAAATTGAAATTAGCAGCGGCAAAACGGCAATGGAAACTGCCAAAAAGCAGCTGGACAGTGCAGCAGACCAGCTTGACAGCGCCAAAGAGCAGCTGAAAGACGGACAAAAGCAACTGGACGAGGCCCGTGACGCCGCGTTAAAAAAAGCAGACTTAAACGGTATTGTTACCCAAACCATGCTAAGCAACATTTTAATGGCGCAAAACTTTAGTATGCCCGCAGGCAGCATTACCCAAAACGGTGAGAGCTACACCGTAAAGGTTGGCGAAAAATACGCCGATGTGGCACAGCTGGAAAACAGCCTGTTGTTTAACATAGACGCCGAGGGCGTAGGCGACATTTATTTAAGTGATGTGGCAGACGTAACCCTAACCAACAACGTGGGCGACAGCTATGCAAAAATTAACGGCAACGACGGTGTGGTTATCTCGTTTCAAAAGCAAAGCACCTCCTCAACCTCTACCGTTACAAAGGCCATTAAAAAAGTGGCGGCAGGCTTACAAAATACAAACTCCAATATGCATTTTACAGCCTTGATGGACCAAGGCGTTTACATTGACATTATTATAAACAGCGTGCTAAGCAACCTGCTGTACGGCGGGTTGTTGGCGGTACTGATTTTAATTTTATTTTTAAAAGATATAAAGCCAACCTTAATTATTGCTTTTAGCATACCCATAAGCCTGCTGTTTGCCGTTGTGCTTATGTACTTTAGCGGTGTAACCCTAAACATCATCAGCCTTTCGGGTCTTGCTCTTGGTGTTGGTATGCTGGTGGATAACAGCATTGTGGTTATTGAAAATATCTATCGGCTGCGCAATGAGGGCGTGCCTGCTGTTAAGGCGGCGGTAAAGGGTGCCCAGCAGGTTAGCGGCGCCATTTTTGCAAGTACCCTTACAACTATCTGTGTGTTTTTACCCATTGTGTTTACGCAAGGCATCAGCCGCCAGCTGTTTACCGATATGGGCCTTACCATTGGCTACAGCTTAGTGGCAAGCCTTTTGGTAGCGCTTACCGTAGTGCCCGCCATGAGTGCAGGTATGCTGAAAAACACCGCCGAAAAATCACACCCGCTGTTTGACAAGGTAATTGCTCTGTATGAAAAATCTTTGCGCTTTACACTAAAGCACAAAGCGGGTATTTTAAGCGCGGCAATGGCGCTGCTTATTTTTAGCGGTGTTGTGGTTACACGCATGGGTACAAGCTTTATGCCGTCTATGGAATCTGACCAAATGAGCGTGAGCATGACCATGGAAAAAGGCACCAAAAAAGCAGATGCATGGGAAATGGCAGATACCGTTGCGCAGCGCCTTGCAGATTTGCCGGACGTTGAAACCGTAGGCGCCATGAGCGGCGGCAGCGGCGGCACAGCCATGCTTGGGCTTGGCGGCGGCGATGACACCGCCATGAGCTACTATGTGCTGCTTAGCACAAAGCGCAGCCACACAAACGCGCAAATGGAGCAGCTGATAAAAGACGCCACAGCGGATTTGCCCTGTGAAATCAGTGTCAGCGGCAACAATATGGATTTATCTGCCCTTGGGGGCAGCGGTATGAGCATTGTGGTAAAGGGCCGTGACACCGACACCCTGCGCAGCATTGCAAACGACGTGGCAGATTTGCTTGCAAAAACCCCCGGCACAGTTGATATAGATACCGGCCTTGGAGAGACAACCCAAGAGCTGCGCATTACCGTAAACAAAACACAGGCAATGCGCTATGGCTTTACTGTGGCACAGGTATACAGTGAAATTGCCACTGCCGTTAAAACCGAAAACACCGCAACCATTTTAACCATTGGAAATATCGATTACCCCGTAATTGTAATTACAGACGAAACCAATGCGCTTACAAGCGAAAATATTTTAGAGTATAAGCTGACAGGTACGTTAAACGGAGAAGAGACCGATATTGTTTTAGGCGACATTGCCACAATGGAAACAGCCGAGGGCATGGCCGCCATAAACCGAGACAACCAAAGCCGCTATGTAACCGTTACGGCAGGCATTGACGCCGCGCATAACATTGGGTTGGTCTCTCGAGACTTTGAAAAGCAGCTGGCAGGCTACACGCCGCCGGAGGGCTACACCATTGAGATAAGCGGCGAAAACGAAACAATCAACAGCGCTTTGGTAGATTTAATAAAAATGATTTCTCTGGCGATTGCCTTTATCTATTTGATTATGGTGGCACAGTTTCAAAGCCTGCTTAGCCCGTTTATTGTTATTTTTACCATTCCCTTGGCGTTTACAGGCGGTTTGCTGGCTTTGCTTATCACCGGCAGCGATTTAAGCATTATTTCCATGCTGGGCTTTTTGGTGTTAAGCGGCGTTGTGGTAAACAACGGCATTGTTTTTGTAGACTATGTAAATCAGCTGCGCCTTGGCGGCACCGAAAAACGCGAGGCGCTTATTGTAACAGGCCGCACGCGCATGCGTCCCATTTTGATGACAGCGCTAACCACCATTTTGGCCATGAGTACCATGGCGCTTGGCATTGGCAGCGGCAGCGATATGACGCAGCCCATGGCCATTGTTACCATAGGCGGCCTTGCATATTCTACTTTCATGACGTTATATATTGTACCTGCCCTGTATGATGTTTTTTATCGCAAAGCAGTAAAAGCAGTTGATGTGGAGGACGTATAATGCAAACGGATTACAGCGAAAAAGAAATTTTGGTTTTTAAAGGGCTTGAAAAGCTGATGAACGACGGCGTAAATATGTACACCGTAAAGGTGCAGGATATAGCTGCCGCCGCAGGCATAGGCAAGGGGACGCTTTACGAATATTTTGAGAGCAAGGAGCAAATTATTGCCCGCGCATTGCTGTATTTTTTAGATACCTCCACCCGCCACGCCCAAAGCTGTGTAGACGCGGCAGGCACCTTTGAGCAAAAGTGGCAGATTCTTATGGAGCTTAGCGCCCAAAGCGTAAAGCAGCATAAAACAACGTTTCAAATTATGATGAGCGGTGTAGACACCCAGCAAATTTACCGCTACACCCAAACCTACGAGCCCGCCATGCGGGCACAGACAAAAAGAATGGAACAGCTTTTTAGCGGTGTAATAAAAAAAGGCGTAACCGAGGGCATTTTAAGCCCAAACCACCCAAATGCGTATATAGAGCAGGCCACCGCCGCAGCCCTGACGGGCTTTGCGCAGTATATCTGCCGCAACGGCCAAACCATAAACCAAAACCAAATACAGCAGGCAAAGCAGTACAGCTACCAAATGCTTGTTAAAATGTTGGCGTAACCGCGGGGCGCGTTTGTCTGCATGCCTTTAAAGCTATAAATAAAAAACGGTATTTTACTTTTAAGCTTGCAAAAGCCCAGCGAAAGCCACAGAGGGCACAGCTGATTTTTGCAAAGCAAAAAGAGGAAAATACCGTTTTTTTTATATATCGGCAAAATATCTGTAAAATTTTTTTGGGACAGGCAATTTCTTTGACGTTTTCCGCCACGTTGTAGTATAATAAAGTGATATTATTTTATGTAGCACGGGCGTAGCAAACGCCGTGGAGGCACTTCATGTTTTACTTTGATAATTCGGCAACCACGCAGGTTGACCCACAGGTTATAGAGGAAATTTCAGCTGTTATGGCACAGCACTTTGCCAACCCCAGCAGCTTATACACACCCGGCGCCAAAAGCGAGCAGGTGATGAACAACGCCCGCGCCGCTGTTGCGGCAGCAATGGGCTGTGGTGCAGGCGAAGTGGTTTTTACCGCCTGCGGCAGCGAAAGCAACAATATTGCTATTTTGGGTGCGCTGCGGGCACGCCAAAACTGGGCAAACAATATTGTTTGTACAGGGTACGAGCACCCAAGTGTGAACAACGTAATGCAGCGCCTTGAAAAGGAAGGCTGGACGGTAAATTTTGTAAACCCCAATGAAAACGGCGTGGTAGATACCGAAAAAATGCTGGCACGGGTAAACGAAAAAACAGCCCTTGTATGTGCCATGCATGTAAATAACGAAATTGGCACTATTATTGATGTTGCCGCCTTGGCAGAGCAGGTAAAGCAAAAAAACAGCCGTACTGCCGTGCATGTGGACGGGGTACAGGCGTTTTTAAAGCTGCCCACAGCACTCGCCGCCACCAAAATTGACAGTTACGCCGTAAGCGGCCACAAGGTACATGCTCCCAAGGGCATTGCGGCGCTGTATCTGCGCAAAAACTATCATATTGACCCACCTTTTTTAGGCGGCGGACAAGAGCGCGGCCTGCGGCCCGGCACAGAAAATGTACCCTATATTGCAGGCTTTGCAAAGGCGTGCAGCTTAATGCAGCCCTGCATTGCCCAAAATGCCGCAAAAATGCAGGCCCTAAACGCACAGCTGCGCCAAGGTCTTGCTGCCATATCCCGCGCCAGTGTAAACTCGCCAAGTGATGCTTTACCATATATTTTAAATGTCTCGTTTGATAAGGTGCGCAGTGAGACGCTGCTGCACTATTTAGAGGCGAGAGATATTTATGTCAGCAGCGGCAGCGCCTGCAGCAAAGGCGCCGCCAGCCATACCTTGGCGGCCATGGGCCTTAGCAATATGCGCAGGGACAGTGCTTTGCGCATTAGCATGGGCGATACCACTACGCCCCAAGCGGTAGACGCATTGCTTGCCGCTTTAACAGAAGGGTGTGAAAAGCTGGCAAAGGTGCGCCGCTGACACCTGTTTACGAAAAAAAGACGTGAAAGAGAACGGAGATAAAAAATGAGAGAATTGATAATGGCATATCAAGGCGAGATGGCATTAAAGGGCTTAAACCGCGTTTCGTTTGAAACCACCCTTATGCGCACCATGCGCAAAAAGCTGAAAAGCCTTGGTGAGTTTAAAGTATATAAGGCGCAAAGCACCATGTATGCCGAGCCTATGGAAGA
>JAQUTM010000073.1 GCA_028694405.1 Oscillospiraceae bacterium | reverse complement strand
GGCAGCTTTAACACAAAGCCCGCCAAAAGCCCCAGCGGTATGCTGATTAACCAAAGGCCGCCACAGTCAATGGCAAAAGCCGTTCGGGTATCTCCGCCGCCACGCAAAATACCTACAATACTGGTGGCATCTATGGCAAAAGAAGGCTGTACGCACGCCAAGACGGTAATAACCCCGTAAGCGGCCGCGCGTGCCTCATCGCTAATGGCATACAGCGATAAAATAGGACCGCGAATGCACAGCAGCACAACACACCCGCAGCACCCCAGTGCAAGCACCATTGCCCACAGCGTATTGGCAATGCGCTGTGCTTGTTTTTTGTGGCCTGCACCGATAGCCTTACCTGTTAAAACCGCGGCGGCGTTGGCAACGCCAAATACAAATACGCCGCTAAGCTGGTTTACCACATTTGCAATGCTGTTTGCCGCCACAAAAACCTGTCCGATATGTCCGATAATAATGTTGGTAATGGTCATGCCAAGGCCCCACATTAACTCGTTGCCCACTACCGGCAAGCTGTGGCGCACATAGTCGCTCATCAGGCTGGTGTCAAATTTAAAGCAGTCCTTTATTCTAAACTTTACTTTCTTTTCTACAAAATTCATGTACAGCAGCATAAGTATAAACTCGGTAACGCGTGCCAACACGGTACCCACTGCCGCACCGCGTATTTCTAAGCGCGGCGCACCAAATTTGCCAAAAATAAAGCAGTAGTTAAAAAATACGTTAACAAAAAACGAAATGCTGTAAATACAAGTGGAAACCTTTACCTGCTCTACAGCGCGCAGGCTCATTAAGTAGCTGTTGCTTATGCTGTAAAAAATATAGCTGAAGGCAAGAGTGGTCATGTATTGAGTTGCCGCCTCCACCACCTCAGGCTCGTTTGAAAAAATGTGCATAAGCTGTTGGGGAAACGCCAGACAAATAACGGTAAAAAGCACCGATGCCACCGTAACAAAGCGCATGGATATACCCATAACCTTTTTAATGCTGCTTACGTCCCCCTTACCCCAATATTGGGCAATTAAAACGCTGCCGCCGCTGGATAATCCAAAGCCTATCATCATAAGCAAAAAAAACGGTTGACCGCCTAAATTAGCCCCGCTAATGGCCAAATCGCCAAGCTGTCCCAGCATTAAACTGTCCATAATATTAACGCCAAAGCTAATTACGTTTTGCAGTGCAATAGGCAAGGCAATGGCAATAACCGATTTGTAAAATTTACGGTCTGTCACAAAATGATTTTTTATAAATTCCAAAATAATCTCCTCGTTTTACACCTCTTTAAAATAACGTTACTGTTCTTTTAATTTACAGGCTGTACAGCCGCATACCGCCTGTTAAACACTTTACAAAGGGGGTAACTTTTCTCTGTAAAGCAATGAGAGTGTTAGTATTTTATCACATTATAAATAAGGTTTCAATTTCTAAATCATGACAAATTAAGTAAAACAAACAGCGGCAGCACCTAATTTGGTACTGCCGCCTTTTCATAAGCACTTTTCAAAGTGGACTGTCCGTTATGCTTTTGCATCAAGCACATGGCCAAAGGAGGGCGCCGCCGCCTGCAAATCCGCCACCAACTGCTCTCCCTGCACCTTTTGTAAATCCATTACCTTTCCGGCAATGGCCACACCTGCGCTCTGCTGTACCTGTACCTGACTGAAAGCCATACTCAGTGCTTCTATATCCATAATAAAAAAACACCTCCCTTGTCTAGCTTTATCGACAGATTAAGCTGAAAATTAAGGGGACAAATATCTCTGTGCACTGTTTTCGCTTTTTACCGGATACTATCCCCGCAAGGTTCAACTGTCTGTTTGGTTTCCACGCCGTCTCTTCTCTCGTCCGCGCATATTTTCTTCCGTATTATACAAATGGTATATATTGTGCTTTGCTGCACAAATACCGCAGATACCCGTTACGGCACACCCCACGCCCTGTGTTTACTTTTCTTTTTGCTGTGAGCCGCCCTGTCCGTAAATAAAAACATTCGGCAAAGAGCCCTTTAGCACTGCCACCATATAGGCAATGCTTTTCTCTCTGTCCAAGTTATCTTTATCCTCTATCCAACTGATTAAAGCCCCCGCCAAAGCTTCGGTGTAAAAAGCAATTACAAAATTTTTATACTCCTGCTCTACCTGTAAGTTATTCTCTTGAACGGCTCCCTCTATGTACGCTTCAATTACACTGGAAAAATCAGCGTAAAAAAACTTTTTCAGCTCTATGCGGCCCATAGAGTCCACTACGCACTGTACAATATGTTCGTTTTCTTCTACATATTTCATTACAAACCGAATGGCGTCCTCGTAGTCTACCAGCAGGTTAAACTGCTTTACCACATTTATTGTCTCCTGCTCAAACATCCACTTCAGCAGCGCATTTACATCTGCAAAATGATAATAAAAGGTTTTGCGGTTAACGCCGCACTCCGCTATAATTTCGCTTACGCTTATTTTGGAAAGCGGCTTGCTTTTCATTCTGTTTTTCAGCGCTTGTACAAGCAGCTTTTTTGTGTTGTAAGATGTCACCTCATGCTTCATGTTATCACCTCATTTTATTTATTATACACGCCCTTAATAAAATTCAAAATGTATTTATAGGTCATTTGCCCAACAAATTGGTGCTTTTTGTCCCATTTTTCCTCACTTGCTTGTTTTTTGACCATTTTATTTTTTTGTAAAGATGCAATAATAGTTGCCCAAGGAGGTGTGCAAATGAAACCCGAAACCCGTGTGTTTTTAATTGAAACACTGGTACCGCTTGGCAAACGCAACGGCAAAATTGTGCTGCATATTTGCAACAGCCGCCTTTGGGGCACCTTAGAGCTGTTTGGTGAGCAGCAGCCTTTTAACGGCAGCCTTACCTGTCCCAACCAAATTACCTTGTGGGGAAAGCTTAAAACCGCCTTATCCACCCTGGACTACACCGCTGCCGGTTTTTTTACCAACGAGACCATCACCTTTGAAATCCACACCAAAAAAGGAATTTTTCCCACCTACGGAACATTTTACGAAGAAAATGAGGGCAAAGCCAAATGAGTGAATCCAAAAAAAACGAAAGCAGCTTTTTATTAAAAGCTTGCGCATTTATTGTAGATAAGAGAAACTTGTTTTTTCTTTTATTTGCCATAGCCGTTATCTTTTCCGTGTTTTCTCGCAACTGGGTTAAAGTAGAAAACAGCCTTTCGGCTTTTTTACCCGGCCACTCGGAAACGCGTATCGGCCTAGACATTATGGAAACCGAATTTACCACCTTTGGCACGGCAGATATTATGATTGCCAATGTTTCTTATGCACAGGCAGAGGACATTTTGCTGCAAATACAGCAAACCGAAGGCGTAGACGCCGTTGCCTTTGACAACACGGCAGACCATTTTAACAACGCCGGTGCTTTATACAGCTTAACCTTTTGCTATGACGAAACCGATGACCGCTGTTTGGACACCATTGCACGGCTGCAAGAAAAGCTGTCGGGCTATGATATGTACTTATCCACCGGCCTTGGAGACCAGTCCTCGGAGATTATTGCCGCGGAAATGCAGGGTATTATTGTAATTGTTGCCATTGTTGTATTAAGCGTGCTGATTTTCACCTCCCAGTCCTTTGCCGAGGTACCTGTTTTAATCATCACCTTTTTAGTAAGCGCCATTATAAACATGGGCACCAACTTTTGGCTTGACACCATTTCGTTTGTGTCTAACTCGGTTACCATTGTATTGCAGCTGGCGCTTTCGCTGGACTACGCCATTATCTTTTGTAACCGCTACAAAGAGGAGCGCCTAACCCACCCCGCCCGCGAGGCAACTATTTTTGCTTTAAGCAAAGCCATACCCGAAATTTTTTCCAGCAGCTTAACCACTGTTGGCGGTCTGGCAGCTTTGCTGTTTATGCAGTTTAAAATCGGCCCCGACCTAGGCATTGTTTTAATCAAAGCAATTTTCTTCAGTCTGCTTTCGGTGTTTGTACTTATGCCGGGCTTGCTTATGCTGTTTAGCGGCAAAATGGAAAAAACAAAACACAAAAATTTTGTACCACGCATCTCCTTTGTAGGCCGCTTTGCTTACAAAACAAAATATATTGTGCCACCCGTTTTTTTAGCCATATTAGTTGCGGCATTTATTTTTTCAAACAAATGCCCCTATGTATACGGCTACAGTATGCTTACTACCCCAAAGCTTAACAGCACCACCTTGGCAAAGCAAATGATTGAGACCAACTTCAGCTCCACCAATATGGTTGCCCTGATTGTACCCGCAGGCAACCCCGACGGCGAAAAGGCATTGCTGAAGGATTTGGAGGAGCGCAGCGAAGTAGACTATGCCATGGGGCTTGCCAACATTGAAGCCATGGACGGCTATACCCTAACCGACAAGCTGACGCCGCGCCAGTTTTCTGAGTTAACCGACATGGACTACGACCAGGCCCAGCTGATTTACGCGGCCTACGCCGTAAACGACGCCGATTACGCAAAGGTGGTAAACGGGCTGTCGGGCTACAAAGTGCCGCTCATGGATATGTTTCTGTATCTGTACGACCGCGTACAGGACGGCTATGTAACACTGGACAGTGATATGCAAGAAAGCTTAGACGACGCCCATAAGCAAATGAGCGACGCCAAAGCGCAGCTTCAGGGAGAAAACTACAGCCGTATGCTTGTATTTTTAACGCTGCCGCAGGAATCTGCCGAAACCTTTGCCTTTTTAGAGGAAATTCACACCATGGCTGCCAAATATTACACACAGCCCGTGTATCTTGCGGGCGAATCGGTAAGCCAAAATGATTTGCGCAAATCCTTTGAAACCGATAATCTGGTTATCAGCGTAGTATCGGTATTGGTGGTGCTTGGTGTACTGCTGTTTACCTTTAAATCGGTAGGTATGCCGCTGCTGCTTATCCTGGTTATCCAAGGTGTAATCTGGATTAACTTTTCGCAGCCCTATTTGACAGGCAGCAATTTGTTTTTTATGAGCTACTTAATCGTAAGCTCTATACAGATGGGCGCCAATATCGACTATGCCATTGTCATCTCCAGCCGATACCAAGAGCTAAAAAACAAAATGTCTCAAAAGGACGCCATTATCGACACCATGAATTTTGCTTTTCCCACTATTTTAACCTCCGGTGCGGTTTTGGCTATTGCGGGTATTTTAATCGGCCGCATGACGTCCGAAGCAGCCATTGTAGGCATAGGCGAATGTTTGGGCCGCGGCACTATTTTATCTATTATCATTGTAATGTTTGTGCTGCCGCAAATGCTGCTTTTAGGCGATAAAATAATCGAGCGCACCTCCTTTTCTGTCAGCCTGCCCATACAGGCACAGCGCACCAGCGGCCTTGTACGGTTAGACGGCCATGTGCGCGGCACAATTAACGGCGCTGTCAACGGCATTGTACACGCCACCGTTAAGGGTGACGTAAACGTACATTTACTGGCAGGAAGCCCGCAAGAGATACAGGAGGACGAAAAAAATGACTAAACGAAAGCTTTTTTGTACAGCACTTGCATGCTTGGTTTTTATTGTAGGGGCGCCTTGCAGCTTTGCCGCAGACCAAGCCGCTACCATTGAAATTTACACCACCCAAGACCTGATAACCCTAGCCGATAACTGCAAGCTTGACAGCTGGTCTGTAGGCAAAACCGTCTTATTGATGAACGATTTGGACATAGCGGGACAGGACTTTGTTTCTATCCCCACCTTTGGCGGAACCTTTGACGGACAAAAGCACATGATAAACGGCTTTTCTTACAGCGACACCAATTCTCGTGCAGGCTTTTTTGATGAACTGCAAGCCGGTGCCGTTATAAAAGACATTACACTGAAAGGTAACATTACCCCTGCGGGCAGCCAAACACACATTGGCGGCTTTGTGGGTATAAACCACGGCACAGTGCAAAACTGTGTATTTACCGGCTCGGTTACAGGTACCGATTATGTGGGCGGCGTTGCGGGGTTAAATGACGGCACTATAACAAATTGTGCCGCATACGGCTATATTGCCGCTACCCATTTTACAGGCGGCATTGTGGGCTATAACAGCGGCACCTTGCAGGACTGTGTAAACAACGCACAAATCAATACCTCTCACACCGAGGTAAACGTTACCGAGCAAAGCCTAACCCAGATAGACTGGCTTAATTTGCGCTCTGCCCAAAATGTCCCCTCTCACACAGATACAGGCGGCGTTGCCGGTTATTCTGACGGCAAAATTTTATCCTGCACCAATAACGGTGCCGTAGGCTACCCGCATGTGGGCTATAATGTAGGCGGCATTGTAGGGCGCCAGGCAGGCTATATGGATAGCTGTACCAACAATACCCTGATACACGGCCGCAAAGACGTTGGCGGCATTGTGGGCCAAATGGTGCCTTACATCAAGCTGCAATATACAGGCACCTCTATTGCAAAGCTGCAATCAGAGATAAACACACTGAGTGACATGGTGGATAAAACAGCCACAGACGCACAAAGTGCCTCTTCTGCCGCCTCTGTGCGTCTGTCTGCCGCTTCGGGATATCTGGATACCGCAAAATCCGGCTTAACGGACATTTACAACGACCCTCACGGTGACAACACCGCAGCGGAGGACCGCATCACTGCCTCTGTTACCGGCTTGTCCAACGAAATGCAGGGTCTGACGGGAGAGTTAAGCGCTTCCGGTGCCTCCCTCTCCGCCGATATCCGCGCCGCCAACACCCAAATGAACAGCGTTATGACACTGTTTTTAGGCATGATTGATGACGTTTACACCACCACACATGCCCAGCCGGACAGTTTTTATCAAGATGTATCGGATAAACAAATGAGCCAAATTACAGACGGCAAGATAGAAAACTGCGCCAACAAGGGCGTTGTGGACGGAGACCTGAACGTGGGTGGCATTGCAGGCACTATGGCCATTGAATACGATGTAGACCCCGAGGAGGACATTGCGGTGTCCGGCGGGCGTTCTTATCGCTACCAATACCAAACCAAAGCTATCACCCTAAACTGTACCAACAGCGGTGCCGTAACGGCAAAAAAAGACTGTGTAGGCGGCATTGTAGGTAAAATGGACCTGGGCATTGTGGTAAACGGACAAATTTACGGCGCTGTTTCCACTACAAACGGCGGCAAAGCGGGCGGCATTGCAGGAGAATCCGCCTCCACACTGCGCGGCTGCTTTGCCAAATGTCTGGTTACTGGCGAAACCTACATAGGCGGCATTGCAGGCACCGCAGAGGATATTGCAAGCTGTTATGCTCTTGTTAAACTGGAAAGCTGTACACAGGCATTTGGCGCCATTGCAGGGCAAGCCACCGGTGAGCTTACCAAAAACTATTTTGTAAGCGATACACTGACAGGCGTAGACCGCATAAATTACCAAGAAAAAGCACAGCCCATCACCTATCAGGACTTGCTTGCGGTAGAGGCATTACCCCCCCAGTTTAAAACCTTTAATCTCACTTTTTGTGCCGACGACGCCACCCTGCAAACTATTTCTTTTCCATACGGCGAAAGCGTGGACACCTCTCAAATTCCCCCAATACCCCAAAAAGCAGGCTACTATGCCCACTGGAGTAAAACAAACTATACAGATTTAACTTTTGACGAAACCGTACAGGCGGTTTATGTGCCCTTTGTAACGCCTTTGGCAAGTAAACAGCTGCGTCAAAACGGGCAATCGGTGCTTTTGGTACAGGGCAATTTCACCCACTTGGACAGCCTTATTTTACAGGCGCAGGACGCCGCTTTATACCACCTTGACAGCCGTAAAGCAGCCGAAGCTTGGACGCTTACCGTGCCAAACGACGGTGCCTCAAGCCATGTTTTTCGGTATATTCCCCCCAAAGACTTAAATAAGTTTGACCTGTATGTATCTACAAATCAAGGCTTGCAGCTGCTGGCTTTACAGCCCCAAGGCAGCTATTATGGGTTTGAGGCAGCGGGTAGCAGCCTAACCTTAGTGGTGTTTCCACACAGCTACGGCTATACCCCTTGGCTGATAGCCGCAGGGGCTTTTGTGTTGATTATCCTCATTGTTGCGCTTCTTTTTATAAAAAAGAAAAACCGTAAAAAAGCAGGCACGTCTAAATAAAAAGCGTCCTGTTTAACGGCTTTTATTCTATCCTGTTATCCTTTTTTCAAAGCAAAAGGGCGGTCACCTGTTTACAGATGACCGCCCTTTGATTTTGGTTTCATTTTAAAATAAATTTTTACAGCTACCCACTTAAAAGCATACAGAAAAGCGCACAGCTTTTACCTGCTTACTGTGGCCTATTTGCGTTTAACGGGAATCCAAATTTCGCTGTAATACTTTTCGTCCTGTACGCCTTTGGGGTAATCGGTAGGATTGCTGTACATCTCAATATTGTAGCCCGCCGCAAATTCATAATCCTTACAATTCGGCAGCCACTCGGAGAAAATCTTTTTATTGGTGTCCTGCATAGAGTTTGGCATATTGCCCACACATGGGAAGATTGCCCATGTAAAAGCCGGTATTGTTTTTGTAACAACACCCGCGGGTACCGCGGCGGTCCCGTCGTAGTCATCTGCAATCATATACTCAAATTCTTTGCCGCCCATGGCTTCGTCTATGTTGATGCCGTACATGCCGCATACGCCATCATTCTTTTTTTCGCTGAAATAGGTCTGCCAAAATTTTGGTATTTCCGTCATAGCGCCATCATACTTAAATTTTTTCAGCACACCTACTACCGTAAAAGCCTCTTTTTCTACAATTTTGTACTCCATACTATAACCGCCTTTCAATGTAAAAGAAATTGTAAGCGGCGCAAAGGATTTTACCATTGCACCTCTTTTTCGTGCAGCGGAAGGGGTAATACCATGAAAACGGATAAACGCCTTGGTAAAGCTGTCAGGAGAATCATAGCCGTATTTTAATGCGATATCAATAATTTTTTGCCGCGTAGAAATCAATTCTATCGCCGCCTCGGCCAGCCTGCGCTGCTTAATGTAATCTGCCACGGTAAACCCGCAAAGCATAGAAAATCCCTTTTGAAAATAAAAAGGCGAAACCAGCACATAAGCCGAAATTTTATCTGCGGTTAAGTCTTCTGTAAGATTTTCTTCAATGTATGCCACCGCTTTGGTTATGCTGTCTATCCATTCCATCATGCCACCTCCTGTCTGTAGTTCAATCTTATCCTATTAAGGACGGTCTTTCCCGATTTTTTGTGCTTTTCTTTGTCCGGTTTGTGTTGCTGCCTTTTCCTTCGCTTTTAGCACAACAGGCAGTGGCTGATACAGCGATAACACATGGTGTAATGATTACCCGCAATGGGCATGCCATCTGCCATTTTAATATTTTTTGTGGGACAATTTCCGGCGCATAAGCCACACGCGGTGCAATCACTGTTGATTTTTAATTTGTCGGAATCATATGCTGTTTTTCCGTAAAACGACAGACACTGTCCCAATAGCCCTTTGATATGTAAAACAAAATTCAATCCTTCACGCAAATATTGTCCTGTTTTTACTTGTTCCGCAGCTTGCTCTATTTTTATATCCGCTTCCATAACGATTCTGTGATTTTCAACTTTACTCTTTTTCAATGCCTTGCTATCGCAAACAGAATCCGGCATACGGATTTGCAGCCCACCCACAACTTCAGCACCTTATTTTGTAAATATTCTCGCCGTACACCCTATACCGTCACCGCTAAACTGCCCCATTATGTTAAGACAAAAGATTTTTTGCGGTTTCACAATCCTCGTTTACTTTTTATATAGTCACGCACAAAAATTGGTACATTAAAAAACGGGGTTGCATATGTGTAGATGATTAAATCATTATCTTTAATTGCCTGCTCTGCACTATCACTTTCCAAAGCAATACACGCAGCGTGACTATCTGGCATTAAAATTAGTTTTTGTGCACAATGCTTTGTATTGCCGGTTCCGCTAAAATATATTTCAACCGTTTTCTACTACTCCTAAAATTATATAAAATAATATTTGGCTCTGTATTTGGCTTAGTATATCATGATCTTGGGTATAAAAAAAGACTTAACTTTCTGTTAAAGGAAAGTTAAGTCTTTTGGTGCCGGTGGTCGGGGTCGAACCGAC
>JAQUTM010000072.1 GCA_028694405.1 Oscillospiraceae bacterium | reverse complement strand
AAGCTTAACAAAGTTGGCGGATTAAGCAAGAAGGGCCGTATTTTCATAGAGTATTTAAAATATTAAAATGGATGAGGAGAAAAACAGATGTTATCACCAGAAGAAATTAGAAGCATAACCTTTGATAAGGCGATGCGTGGATATAATTCCGAAGATGTAGATGCATTTATTGAGCAGATTGCGGACCAAGTGACAGAGCTTTTAAAGGAAAAAGAGAATTTAGAAGAAAAGCTTTATATTTTAGCCGATAAAATTGAAGAGTATCGTAAAGACGAAGATGCAATTAAACAAACTTTAGTTACTGCACAAAAAGAGAGCAATGCTTTAATGGCAACCGCTCAGCGAGAAAGTGCAGCATTACTTCAGGAGAGCAGACAAAAAGCAGAGAATATGATTGTCGATGCCAAACATCGTGCAGAGCATATTCACGAGAATGCGCAAGACGAAATTAAGGAAGAGCAGCTTGCACTGGCAAAAATTAAAGCAGAAGTTGCAGACTTTAGAGCAACTATATTAAATATATACAAACAGCACATTGAAATGTTAAGCAATTTGCCTACAGAGGGCAAAACAGAGGAACAAGAAGAGCAAGCAGAGCCGGAGATGGAGCTGCAGGAGCCTGTTACGCAGGAGATACCGGTAATTCAGACAGGTACTTCTAAATCTTTGTTTACCGTAGAGGAAACCAGTCAACCGATGCAGGAAGATGATGAGGTTGTAATTGTGCCTGTTACACCGGTACCAGAGCCTACAGTTCCTTTTGTACGGCCATCTACAGAGCCTAAAACCTTTGTGTTTGAGCCACAAAAACCTACACCTGAAGCGCAAAAACGGGGTACATCTTTGTTTGAAAATTACGAAGATATTGGATTTAATGATAATAACGAATTTTAATTTTAAACCAAATATTACAGCAAACTGCTGTGTATAGGATAAATAGAGGAGAGATGAAGAAGTGGCAGTAGATTACAATAAAACGCTGAATTTGCCCACAACTGAATTCAGTATGCGTGCGGGCTTGCCTGCCAAAGAGCCTGTAATGCTGGAAGAATGGCATGAAAATGAACTTTACAAAAAAATGATTGCAAACAATGAGGGGAAACCCAGTTTTGTTTTGCATGATGGCCCTCCTTATGCGAATGGTGACATTCACATGGGTACAGCTATGAATAAAGTTTTAAAAGACATTATTATACGCTATAAAAACATGAATGGTTTTCAAAGCCCTTATGTGCCCGGTTGGGATACTCACGGTTTGCCCATAGAGTTAAAAGCGCTTGCTGCAGCCGGTGACAAAAAAACAAGTATTTCCAAACTGGAACTGCGCAAGATTTGTCGTGATTTTGCACTTAAATATGTAGGCAATCAACGTGCACAATTTGAACGTCTTGGCGTTTTGGGCGATTTTGAAAATCCTTATTTAACTTTAAAACCCGAATTTGAAGCACGTCAGATTGAAATTTTTGGCGAGATGGCAAAAAAAGGCTATATCTATAAAGGATTAAAGGCTGTTTATTGGTGTCCTATAGACAAAACAGCCCTTGCTGAAGCAGAAATTGAGTATGAAGAGGATCCTTGTGATTCTATTTATGTGGCATTTAAAGTTGTAAAAGACAACGGTGCTTTAGCAAAATTAGGTGTTCCTGCAGATAAAACCAACTTTGTAATTTGGACCACCACTACATGGACATTGCCCGCAAACGTAGCTATTTGCCTAAGCCCTGAGTTTGACTATGCCGCTGTAAAAGCAGGTGATTCCTATTATGTAATGGCTGAGGCACTGGTTGCAGAGACCATGAAAGCAGCAGATATTACAGATTACACTGTTGTGGCTACAATTAAAGGAAGCGAGCTGGAGCGCATTGAGTGTGCACATCCTTTCTTGGAGCGTAATTCCCTGGTAATTTTAGGCGATCATGTTACATTGGAAAGCGGTACCGGCTGTGTTCATACTGCTCCCGGACACGGTGTAGAGGACTTTGACGTATGCACAAAATTCTACCCCGAATTACCTATTGTTGTACCTGTAGATGAAGCCGGCATTTTGACCGAAGAAGCAGGAATGTTTAAAGGTCTGTATGTGCTTGATGCAAACCCTGTTATTTTAAAACATTTAAAAGAAACAGGCAGTTTGTTGGCTACAGTGCGTATTACCCACCAGTATCCGCATTGCTGGCGTTGTCATAATCCTATTATCTTCCGTGCTACCGAACAGTGGTTTTGCAGCGTAGATGCCTTTAAAGAAGAAACCTATAAAGCTATTGAAGAAGTAAATTGGACACCGGCATGGGGCAAAGACCGTATGCTTGGTATGGTGCGGGATCGCCGCGATTGGTGTGTTTCTCGTCAACGTACGTGGGGTGTACCTATTCCTGCTTTTTATTGCAAAAAATGTGGGAAATATCATATTACAGAAGAATTAACAAAAGCTGTAAGTGACCTGTTCCGCAAAGAGGGCAGTGATGCATGGTATAAATACAGTGCGGCAGAAATTATGCCGGACGGTTTTACTTGTGAATGCGGCGGTACAGAATTTGAGAAAGACCGCGATATTATGGACGTTTGGTTTGACTCCGGTTCTAGCTGGGCAGCTGTATGTGAGGAACGCCCTGAGCTGAAATGCCCGGTTGATTTATATCTGGAGGGCGGCGACCAATACCGCGGTTGGTTCCAGTCGTCATTGCTTACCAGTGTGGCCACAAAGGGTTGTGCTCCTTATAAAGGTGTTGTAAGCTGCGGCTGGGTTGTAGACGGAGAAGGCCGCAATATGAGTAAATCTTTGGGTAATGGTATTGCTCCGGAAGACATTATCAAAGATTACGGCGCAGATATTATTCGCTTGTGGGTTGCTTCCAGTGATTATCAAGTTGATGTACGCATCAGCAAAGAGATTTTGAAGCAACTAAGCGAAGCATACCGAAAAATTCGTAATACAGCTCGCTTTATGCTTGCAAATATCTCCGACTTTAATCCAAATACCGATATGGTTGCAGACAGTGATGTTTTGGAACTGGATATGTGGGCGTTAAACAAATTTGATAAGCTGATTGATACCTGTAAGGCTGCTTATGATGTTTATGATTTCCACGTTGCTTTCCATGCAATTCACAATTTCTGTGTTGTGGATATGTCTAATTTCTATTTAGATATTATCAAAGACCGTTTATATGTAAACAGTGCTGCCGATGTTAAACGCCGTGCAGCCCAAACCACAATGTATAAACTGCTTGTGGGTCTTACAAAATTGGTAGCTCCTATTTTAGCTTTTACTTCTCAGGAGATTTGGAGCTATATTCCCAAGAAAGACGGCATGAACAAATATATTGTAATGGAACAAATGCCTGTTCACGGAGACCATGCACAAGGCGAAGCTTTTGATGAAAAATGGGCTAAGCTGGCAGCAATTCGCTCAGATGTACAAAAAGTTTTGGAAGCGGCACGGACCGAGAAAATTATCGGTAAATCTTTAGAAGCGGCTGTTACTTTAAACTGCAATGCAGATGTTTACAAATTCTTAAAGCCTTTGGAAAGCAGTTTGGCAGAATTGTTTATTACTTCTGAAGCAGTTGTAGCAGAGGGAACGGAAGGTACACAAGGCGAATTTGGCGGTCTTGCGGTTCAAGTGACTCATGCACAAGGCGAAAAATGTGAACGTTGCTGGATGTACACAAATGATATTGGCAGCAATGCTGATCATCCAACTTTGTGTAAACGCTGCGCAAACATTATAGGTTAATTTCAAAGGCACTTGCTTTAAGCACAGGGCAGTTATTTGGGTTACGCAGGTAAAACAAGTATAGCTATTTGTGCTTTCAGCCGGTGCCTTTTACAAATAGGGCAATAAGGAGAAAAAGTTTGTTTATTTCAGTGTTGATTATAATTGGTCTGATTATTTTAGACCAATTAACAAAGTATTTGGTGGTTGCGTATGTGGCACCTGTGGGCGCTGTGCCATTTATTCCACACGTTGTAGAATTGCGCTATGTTTTAAATGAAGGTGCGGCTTTCAGCATGTTTTCAGGCAAACAAGAATTGTTGATAATTTTTACAAGCATAGCGCTTTTAGGGTTGTTATATTATGTACTGTTTCGCAAGCCTACCGGCAAAATGGAGTATATTGCCCTTTTGTTGATTGTTTCAGGTGGAATTGGAAATTTGATAGACCGCATTTTTAATGGTGCGCAGCTTTTTAAAGGTGGCGTAGTAGATTTTTTTAATCTTTTATTTATGGATTTTGCTGTTTTTAATGTGGCAGATTGCTTTGTTGTAGTTGGTGTAGCATTATGGAGCATTTACTTGATTTTTAGTGAGTTAAAAGAGCGAAAAACCAAAAAAATACAAACGTTACCCAATAATGAGGGGAATAATGAATGAAGTATATAGCTTTTGCATAACGGCAGAAGATGCGGGGGAACGTATCGATGCGTTCTTGGCAAAAAAAAATCCGGATTTTACGCGTAGCGCTTTGCAGCAACTGGTGCTGAAAGAGCAGGTGCGCTGTAATGGGAAAATTGCCAAAAAAAGTTACAAGGTAGCTTGCGGTGACAGTATAATCTTAGAGATACCTCCGTTAAAAGAAGTTGCCATTGTTCCGCAGAATATCCCCTTGGATATTATGTATGAAGATGATAGCTTACTGATTATAAACAAGCCGAAAGGTATGGTAGTTCACCCTGCAGCAGGCAATTTAGACGGGACGCTTGTAAATGCTCTGCTTTTCCATTGCGGAGACAGTTTATCCGGTATCAATGGAGAAATTCGGCCGGGTATTGTCCATCGTATTGACAAAGATACCAGCGGGCTATTGGTGATTGCCAAAAATGACAAAGCACATCTTTCCTTAAGTGAGCAGTTGGCTGTACACAGTATTACCCGTGTTTATCATGCCGTGGTGTATGGCAACCTGAAACAAGACGAGGGAAAAATTGACGCGCCCATAGGCAGACACCCAATAGACAGAAAAAAGATGGCCGTTGTAGCAAATGGAAAACGTGCAGTAACCAATTACAAAGTTTTACAGCGATATAAAGGTTTTACCTATGTAGAGCTGCGGTTAGAAACAGGCCGCACCCATCAAATACGCGTACACATGGCAAGCTTAGGTCATCCCTTAGCGGGAGATATTGTATATGGACCTAAAAATGCAATTACACAGCTTGAAGGACAGTGCTTGCACGCAAAAACTTTAGGATTTATACACCCTAAAACGCAGGACTATGTTTTATTTGACAGTGATTTACCTGCTTATTTTAAAGCTTTTTTACACAAGATAAGCAATTAAATAAAAAAACGCTTATGCAACTTATAGGTTGTATAGGCGTTTTTTGCAAGTAAGCACACTAAAAAATGATAGCTAAAATACTGTAAAAATTTTCAATTTATGATATGATAGTTTTAATAAATTACAGGGAATTAGCCGAATATGATAAAGAAGCCGTTTAAAGATAAAATTTTAGAAAATTTGGCAGTAATAGGTATTTTTTTGATTGTAGTGTTTACGTTTTTTAAAACTTACCCTATTTATCAAGTAAGGTATGTAAATTATGAAATTTCTTCTGTACCGTTTTTGCCAAATGCGTATTTTTCAGAGAAAATAAACATCAATACTGCAGATGTGCTTCAATTACAGGTGCTTTCAGGTATTGGAGAAAAGAAAGCGCAAGACATTATTTTATATAGAGAAACTCACGGCGCCTTTAAGACTGTTGAAGAAATTCAAAACGTAAAAGGTATTGGAGCAAAAACTTTTAAAGAAATAAAAAATAAAATTTGTATTGCTTAATATAAAAAAGGAGAAAATCTCATGAATGCGGCAGAAGAAAAGCAAGTGTTTATAAATAGAGAGCTAAGTTGGCTGGAGTTTGACAGGCGTGTATTGGAACTTGCAAAGGATAAAGCAATTCCTTTAGGCGAGCAGTTAAAGTTTGCTGCAATTTACGCAAGTAATATGGACGAATTTTTTATGATTCGCGTGGGTTCTTTGTTTGAGCAGACTTTGTTAAGAGAGCAAAAAGAAGAAAATAAAACAAAGATGACACCTGCAGAACAACTGGCGGCAATTATGCCCAAGGTTCGAGAATTACAGGAGCACAGTGATAAATATGTGCAAAAATTGTATGCAAATTTAGAAAAATATAAGTATCAAAAGGTGGATTTTAATAATCTTACAAAAAAAGAAGAACAATTTTGGAAAAAATATTTTGTGGAAGAACTGTTTCCGGTGCTTTCTCCTCAGGTAATAGACCGTCGACACCCTTTTCCGTTTTTGCGCAATCAGGAAGTCTATGTAGGTGTTATGCTGAAAGGAAAAAGCAGTACCGATAAATTTGGCATTATCCCTATTAGCACTCAGTTTGAACGGATTGTATACACGACCAAAGAAGAGATTACACAATTTGCATTAGTGGAAGAGTTGGTTTTACATTTTGCGGATAATGTTTTTGGTAAAAATGCGGTACACAGTAAATGTGTTTTTAGGGTAACGCGTAACGCAGATATTACAGTAAGCGAAGGTATGCTGGACCACGATATTGATTATCGTGTAGTTATGAGTGAACTTTTAAAAAAACGCCGGAAGTTGGCAGCGGTACGCATACAGTTTTGGGGCGAGGAAAGTCCCCAAGCATTAAAAGCATTTTTGTGCGAAAAGCTGTTTCTAAATGAGAAATACTGCTTTTTTCAAACGACACCTCTGGCAATGTCCTTTGCTTTTTCGCTGGCAAAGCACTTGGAAACAAGTGGACAGCATAAAGAACTATTTTACACGCCTATGCGACCCATGCAAGCTACAGCAGGGTTTAGTTTGGCTAATGCAGCGAAAAAACAAGATGTACTGATTGCATATCCCTACCAAAGTATGCGGCCGTTTATCCATATGTTGCAGCAAGCCGCAAATGACCCGGACGTTATTTCTATAAAAATGACGCTGTATCGGGTAGCAAGTGATTCTAAAATAGTAGAGGCTCTTATTTCTGCCGCGGAAAATGGGAAAGAAGTTGTTACACTTGTAGAGTTGCGCGCGCGGTTTGATGAGCAGAATAATATAGATTGGTCCAGACAGCTAGAAGAAGCCGGCTGTACGGTTATTTACGGGTTTGAAGATTATAAAATTCATTCGAAGTTAACCTTAATTACAAAGAAAAAAGGAAACAAATTTGAATATATTTCCCAGATTGGCACCGGGAATTATAATGAGAAAACGGCAGAGCTATATACAGATTTAGCATTGATCACCAGTGATTCCGGAATTGGTGAAGAGGTAGCAAATGTATTTAACAGTTTAGCAGTAGAAAAAAATACAGAAGAAACTACAGATTTATTGGTGGCACCGCTGTGCTTTAAATCTGTGCTGATGAAAGAGCTGGACGAACAGATAGCGCTGTGTAAAAACGGCAAACCCGGTCAAGCAATTATTAAATGCAATTCTGTAAGTGATAAAGAAATTATATGCAAAATATGTGAGGCGTCCTGTGCAGGCGTAAAAGTGGATATGATTATTCGGGGTATCTGCTGTATGAAAGCCGGGGTTCCGGGGCTTACAGAAAATGTGCGAATTCGCAGCTTGGTAGGGAGATATTTAGAGCATTCCCGTATTTATGCGTTTGGCGTAGGGGAAAACAAAAATATCTATATTGCCTCGGGAGATTTTTTAACGCGCAATACGGAGCGGCGTGTGGAAGTAGGCGTGCGTATCAAAGAAGAAAAAATAAAAAATACATTGATGTATATTTTACAGTTACAGCTTGCAGATAATGTAAATGCGCGAGAAATGCAGCCAGACGGTAATTATATAAAAATAAAGTGCAACGGGGAAAAACCGGAGATTGACAGCCAAATGGCGTTGTATGACTATTTAAGCAACGCTTGGAAAAATGCCGAGCAGGGAGTTCCCACTGCCGGTATAAAACGAGAGGTATCTACCGTAGAAAAAACAAATAAAAATTTATGGGGCAAAATGCGCCGTTGGTATCGCAATAAAAAATAAGAAAAACCGCAGGTGAGCAAATAGCTTTGCCTGCGGTTTTGTTTTAAAAAAAGAAAGAGCCGCATAGATATTAGGAGACAGTCATAACGTTAAAAAGGAGGCGGAAGTAATGTGGGAACGTGAAGATGAAAATATTGTTTTGTTTCCGCAAAATTCTCCGATAAAAGGAGAAAAGCCGGATTCGGTTTTATTGTTTCAGATAGCAGGATGCACTGTGTTTATTGTTTTATCTTTATTACTGCGGTTAAGCGGGGGCCCCGCATTTGAACAGGCTAAAGAGAGCTTTGCGGGTGTGATGGAAGACGGAATTACCACATCTCAGCAAGAAGAAATTGTACGTTTTGCAAATGCCACTATAGAGTACATACGCACGCAACTGAATACGCCCATAGAGGGCGGTGCAGGGGGAGCGATAACGCAAAGCAGCACAAAAAGTTTTACAGGACCTTATTTTTTAAGCGATATTGCGTATACGCCTGCCGGCGGATATGTTTCCTCGGCTTATGGTGCACGCAAACACCCTATAACCGGTAAGCCGGATATGCATACAGGATTAGATATTGCAGCTCAAGAGGGAAGTGCGGTTTCCGCAGCCTTTTACGGTATTGTAACAAAAACTGCTTTTGATGCAGAGCGCGGATTTTTCATTGAGGTAATGCACTCTAACCGTGTAGTGACAACTTATAATCATCTAAAACAAATATTTGTTCAAAAAGGCGACACTGTGGTGCGTGGACAGACGATAGCCGCTGTAGGCAGTACGGGTACTTCTACCGGACCGCATTTGCATTTTGAAATAAAAGTAAACGGTATATATGTAGACCCTGCCCAAATATTACCGCAGTTAACAGCAGTTACAGAAGAAAAATCATGAAAACATTAATTTACAAGCTTATCACAAGCAATTCGGTTGTGCTGGCTTTATTGTTACTGGCTTTTATAACAGATGCTACAGGGTGGATAAAATTAAGTGTTGCCGCTGCCTTTATACACGAAACAGGCCATGTTGTAGCATACTGGCTTGTTTTAAAAAAAAGACCGACAATACGATTGGCTATAGGTGGCATACAAATGCAAGCTGCTTCGCTTCTTCCTCGCAGGGCGGAACGTATAATATTACTTGCAGGACCTTTTGCAAACGTGCTTTTTTTTGCAGCAGTATATATCTATATGCAGTATCTTCCGGCTACCTATAATGGCTACTTCTTTTGTGCGGCAAATTTGTGCATGGCACTTTTTAACTTGTTGCCTATCAGCTTTTTAGACGGCGGCAGATTACTGGAAAGCAGTTTGCCGGCAAGATACCAGGCAATCGTATATACAGTAGATAAAGCAGCATTAGGTATAGGCGTAAGCGCGTTTATTATAACCGCATTTTGCGCTAATAGCACCGTGCAAAGACTGGGGATACTTTTAGCGGCAGTTTATCTTTTAATAAAAAGTTTGCAATGAATTATTTGCAAATAACCTCAGAATAAGGTATAGTTATTCTGTCTTAGCTTTAACGGATAAGTTAAAACAAACAGAATATGTTTTTAAGATATGTAAAAAATAAAAAACATATTATTTAGCGCTGCCGGCAAAATTCTGGTGGAGCTTGCTATACCGACTTGGAGGATAAAATGATAGATGATAAGTTGAAATCGGCTTTGTTAAATGTGCAAAAGCCAGGCCGTTACACAGGCGGAGAACCGGGAAGCGTTTATAAAAAACTTGAAGATATAAACTTGCGTTTTGCCTTTTGCTTTCCCGATACCTATGAGGTGGCAATGTCACATTTGGGAATGAAAGTATTATATGAAATTATAAACAACGAAAAGCACTATTGGTGTGAACGTTGTTTTATGCCTTGGCTGGACATGCTGGAGCAAATGAAGGAAAAAGATATCCCTCTTTTTTCATTAGAGAGTAAAACGCCCTTAACTCAATTTGATGTAATTGGGTTTACTTTACAGTATGAATTAAGCTATACCAATATTGTAGCCATGTTGCGTCTTGCCGGCATTGCTGAATTTGCAGCAGACCGCGATGAAGATGCACCTATTATTGTAGCGGGTGGCCCATGTGTATGTAATGGGGAACCTGTTGCCGACTTTTTTGACGCCATGATGCTAGGCGAAGGGGAACTGCAAATTATAGAGCTTTGCGATACCATTGCCCAAGCCAAAAAAGATAAGCTGCCAAAGAAAGAATTGCTGAAAAAGCTGGCGAAAA
>JAQUTM010000071.1 GCA_028694405.1 Oscillospiraceae bacterium | reverse complement strand
CTTGATACTTATGGGCATTCGGTTTTGCCTATAAAAAATATCTATAAAAAAACAGGAACAAGATTTATCTTGTCCCTGTTTTTATAAGCTTTAAAAATGGACACAAATGCTCATTTTAGTGGCTTTTCTTATTTGAAGTAACGAGCAAGCAAGCCTGCAAAGCCTTTGCCGTGACGTGCTTCGTCACGAAAAAGTCATACAAAATGGCTTGAAATCGGCATTTATCCCATATAAAATATCTGATACACAGTTATATACACAGCCATCGCTATTCAGCCAAACAGGGTGTGTCAGCATCCAATTTTTCATAATCTTCTACAAGCTGCAAGAAAAACTCGGTATTTACCTCTTTATTTGGCAACATGGTTTTCTTGTCTTTTATGGTGATTTGAGACAAGTTGTGCAAGGTTGCTTCCCTCGCACTTTTAGAAACATTGATATAATATGCTAATGTGGTTTCATATTTTTTATGCCCCAATCGGCGCATTAACTCTATTGCAGGTGTGTTCAATTCTGCCATTTTTGTTGCATGGGTTTTACGCAAACTGTGATACCTAAACTCAAACCCCAAAGTAGCATTTATAGCTTTTGCCCAATATTTCACGCTATTGGTGGTAAGCAATTCTCCGTTTTCTTTTCTATTTATAAAATCTCTATCTGCAATGTCAAGTAGGTCGTTCTGCTTGGGTTTCATTCGTACAGCGACCCTCTCGTTATTTCTATATCCAATACCATACTTTTGTTCTTGTTCTTTCTGTTGGTGATAAATATTGTAAAGATAATTTTGCAAAGTCTTGGGTATATCAATTACTCTCACAGAAGTTAGTGTCTTAACGGGTCCTAAATAAAACAGCTTTTGGTCCTTATCATAACCCATTTGCCTATTTATTGTTATTGTGCTTTCTGCCCAATTTATGTTTTGCCACCGAAGGGCAAAGCATTCAGATATTCGCACGCCCAAGTAATATCCCAGCAAAAACGCCGTATACAAATTTCCTGTTGAAAACAAAGTATCAAGCTGCCGAATTTGCAAATCGCTGAAAATATCAGCTCCATCTTCTTCATCTTCCACATCGGCTTGTCGCTTTGCTGGCATTTTAAGCCTTGTTCCCTTATCAATAAACATACGAGTATACCGCTTGTGGTCAACTAACTCATATTCATATGCTCTGCCAAATAGTAAGTAAAAAAACTTCAAGAAGCCCTCTACATAGGCATACGAGTACCCACCATCGTGCTTTCTTTTGGCTTTTTTATTATAGGCTTCATCGCCAAAATTATATAATTGAGTAAGATAATCATACAAATCAGCTTGGTCGATTTCAGATATTAACTTTTTTCCGAATCGAGGTGATATGTGATTTTTCCACATTGTAGTTTGCTTTACCAGTGTCGCTGTCGCCTTACCTGTTGTACCATTCTTCAAATATCTATCCCAAACTTCTTGCAGCGTAGCGTCTTTGGGCTTTGTGCTTCTTTGTGGGTCTCTCAATTCCACTAATTTTTGTTCACGCGCTTGTTTTGCGGCACGCTTAGTTGCAAATGGATTTCCGTTTGCATCTACTCGTCCAGTTGTGTCAACTGGCTTTCCCGTGGCATCTTTTGCAAGTGTAATTCTATATTGCCAATTACCATTTTTTAATTGTGTAATACCTGTATCGGAATTTTTCGCCATACATCTCACCTCTCCTTTCTATTTCATCGTAAAGTCAAATCTTGAGGCTCAACTCTTTTTGTTGTCTATACAGTCTCAATTGCTTATAAAAGCTGTTAATGTTCAACTGTGCCATCTGGCTGGCTTGCTTTGCGGTAATCTGCTCTGGAATATGTGTAATGTACTGCTCAAAGACGGATATTTGTTCGGTATTAAGCTCTATGCATGGTCTTCCCAGCTTAGTGCCATTACTTTTCATACTACTTAATTTCTGTTTAATTCGTTTGCTTATATTTTCTCGCTCTGTTTGGGCAACAAAGCTAAACAGCTTTACGCAAAAGCAAGCATATTTTTATGTATGTACCTGAAACTCATGCTCTCTATATGAGAGATGCAAACAATGCAAGCTGCGTTGAAATAGGGTGTCACAGTTACATTTACAGTATCATTATGGAAAAGCTACGCCAGTTGCTTAATAATGTGACCATTTCGGTACACCTTGAGCGCTACAATCCGCTTGCCGATGCCGATGACCCGTTCTAATCTGTAAAGTAGCTAAAGAACAAAAAAAGACCTGCGTGGTGCAGGTCTTTTTTTGCGTCTATATTATTATCGGCTGGTGATGGTAAAACAATGTTTCTTCAAATTAATTATCCTGCGGATAATCTTTATATAGGTCATCATGCAGCACTTCCAACTGTGCCAGAATATTATTATATTTACCAAGTTTTTCATGATAAGCTTTGACAACTTCTTCATCTAACTCATTTCTTATGTTATAGCTGTAAGATTCTTCAAAATCTTTTTTCAAATTACAAATATAGCATTCTTCCACACAATCAATTAACTTTTCCAAATAGTCTTCATAAATAAAGAAAAGCAAATATTCATATGAATCTGAAAGGATTCTATCTGTAAGGCTATCAAGATTTAGTTGATTATCTTCTGATGCTACTGTCAATGGAACTTCCATTTGGCTTATAATCATGTCAAATAATGGGGAGTAACAAATATCCCAATATCCAAAAGGTGGTTGATATGGCTTGCTGGCATTGTCGTTATCAACACGAATGAGTTCCAGATTTTCTTCAATTTTGATAAGGTTTTGTGTCATATTAATAAAGTCTAATTTTTTCATAATAAAGTTATCTCCTATTTTTTTGATATTTAAAGCAACCCAAATAACACCGAAAGGTAAATCTTACGATGCAATTAGATATAACTTTAATAATTTAATTTTGAGCATTGAGTATAATAACTTAGTTATAAAAACCCTTTGACCGTTGCATATGATGGTCATTTTACTATAACTATTTAAACTCAACGGCTTTATCGCAAATAAAAAAGTTATCACGATAAAACTAATATATAAACACACTCACGCCAAACAAAAGGATATTTGGGTGGTATGGAAATAGCTAAACCACCATTATTATTTAGATGATTCAGCCCATAAGAAGAAATCCAAGCAAAGATTTCTATATATAAAAAGGACATATGTATGTCTCGTAAATGGCTATATTTGGACTATAACACAAAAAATCAAAAAGTTCGGAAGAAAACAAAAGAATTTTTTATATAAAAAAATCAGCCCACTACGGGCTGAAGGAATTAAAGGGCAAGCTGGAATTGAAGCAATTTGTTAATTTGTACCAGTAACGCGCTCGGTAATGTGCACATCACATAATTAACGCTGTTTTTAGATACTACTTGCAACTGCTCACACAATACAACAGAGTCGTACTGTAAGCCAACATTCTTGCTCAAGAAAAAATGCACTGGGGATTTTTTGGTGGTTTTGGTGCTGAGGGGGACACAATTCAATACTGGCGAGTACTGGTTGAACTTATCGTTGCTGACTACCAAGTAAGGTCTGCTGCCACTCTGAATGCCCACAACTGCTGTCTTCTCATTTTTAACGAAAACAATGTCACCTTTGCGGTATGTATTTGTCATAATAATCTACCTTTCTATGATGTAAAAATTTCCTAATGATTACATCTAAAGGGTAGTAGATGACTAAAACAGAATCAAAAAAAGTTGAACCGAAAGGCTCAACTTTTTTCTGTTTGTATAATCACAACAAAGCAAAACTGTGTATCAAAAGTGTGTACAAGAAAAAACACCAGAATTTTATTATGGTATACACACTTTTGCACACAGGCACATGCAAGAAACTGGAGCAAGATTTTCACCTTGCTCCAGTTTCTCATTATGCCATAAATGGCTTATTTACTTGATTTTATGCCGTTTTTATCTTATTTGAAGTAACGAGCAAGCAAGCCTGCAAAGCCTTTGCCGTGACGTGCTTCGTCTTTAGCCATCTCATGAACAGTGTCATGAATAGCGTCAAGATTTAACTCTTTTGCTTTTTTAGCCAAATCCATTTTGCCGCTGCAAGCGCCATGTTCGGCTGCAACGCGCAACTCTAAGTTTTTCTTGGTGCTGTCGGTAACAACCTCGCCCAAAAGCTCAGCAAATTTTGCAGCATGCTCAGCTTCTTCAAAAGCATAACGTTTGTAAGCGTCAGCAATTTCAGGGTAGCCTTCACGCTCGGCAACGCGGCTCATAGCCAAATACATGCCAACCTCGCTGCACTCGCCGTTAAAGTTCATGCGCAAGCCCTCAACAATTTCTTCGGAAACGTCTTTGGCAATACCAACAACGTGCTCGGTAGCGTATACCAATTCGCCGCTCATTTCTTCAAAAGCAGAAGCGGGAGCTTTGCACAGGGGACATTGCTCAGGTGCGCTATCGCCTTCGTGAACATAACCACAAACTTTACATACATATTTTTTCATTTTAAAATCCTCCAAATTCATTTTTGTTTATTTTATTTAATTGTTTAAAGTAGAGCTTACAGAATCTTCATTCTGCACTTGCTTGCTTAAGCATTTTGCACATAAGCCGCTAACTGTTAAGTTATAGCTTTGCATGGTAATGCCGGATTGCGTTAATACTGTTTGTGCAAGGTTGGGCACAGTAACATCAAGATCAGCTACAGCACCGCAGCAGGTACACATTACATGTGCATGTTCGTGCAAGGTGCCATCATAGCGGTCCCCGCCATCAGGCATGCGCAAACGTAACAAAATGCCATGGTCTGCCAAAAGGTTTAAATTACGATAGACGGTCCCCAGACTAATTTGCGGTGACGTTTTGCGTACAATTTGATACACTTGTTCGGCCGTGGGGTGAATAGGGTTGGCCTTAACGGCTTTTTCAATTTCTGTACGTTGTTTAGAAAACTTTAGCAGATGTTATACCTCCTTTTGCAATAGTAGTAACTGTTATTATTATAACTCGTAAATACTGTTTGTCAATAGGTTTTAAAAATTATTTATGGTTGCTACTATTTCATTGATTTTATTATATGCCTGTACTATAAACAATTCAAGTGTAGCAAAATTATAAAACCCATTGACCAATAAAAACTTTACTGATTTAGTTTTTAACATTATCATACAGATATGCACAAAAACTAAAAACATTTTATCAGGTTCCTCATGCAAAGTTATAAAATATAAGGAAAATGTGTAAATTATATCATAATTTGTTGCAGGCAATGCAAAATATAGGTAAAATAAGTACTGTTGCATATTAAAAATGTGCTGTATTAAAACGTTTTGCTGCGTGCCTTTGGCACACCATATACTAAGGAGTAAAATAATTATGACTTATACGCATAAAAACAAGGGCGTTTGTTCGGTTAGCACAGAAGTTGTTTTAAAAGAAGACGGTACCATTGAAGAAGTAAGAGTATTAGGCGGTTGCAATGGCAATTTAAAAGGTATAAGCTCTTTGCTGATTGGCATGAAAGCAGAAGATGCCATTAACCGTTTACAAGGATTAAAATGCGGCAGCAGATCCACCTCTTGTCCGGACCAAATTGCACTGGCGCTGCGTGAAGCTTTGGGTACAAAACAAAATTAGATAGTTATAAAAATAGGTGTAGGCAAGTTTTTTGCGTTTGTCAAAAGCGTGAAAAACTTGCCTGTATTTTTTTGTGCAAATTGTTTAGTTGAAATTTGCAGTTTTCTGGTAATCCACAGCGTTATTAATGTATAATAAAGGTAAATAAAACCCTTAAAAGCAAGGTTCACAAGTGGCTTTGGCATTTCGGCCTGTAGGCACAAAATATACATATTATAAAAAGGAGACAGACATGAAGCACATAAAACAACTTATCATAAGTATGTTGGCGCTGGCTGTATTGCTTTGTGCCTTAGGCGGCACGGCAGCGGGGGCAACACGTTCTACTACAGCACGCAATTTTATTTTGGATTTAAGCTTTGGAGATGTTGATTTAACGGTAGACAGCGGCACAGCAGTAGGGTGTGATACCTTATCTAACCCGGTAACGCTGCCTGCGGATTTTGGTACAAAAACAGGTGATACCATAACTATATGCCGCAGCAACAACGCTGCACAGCAACACAGTTTAACACTGGCAAAGGGCTACACGGTTATTTTAGACGGCATAACCCTAAGCGGAACTACCAGCCCTATTGTTCTCGCTCAAAACAATAGCGCTACGCTACAATTAAAGCAAGGCACCACAAGCGCTGTAACGGCTGCGGCAGGCAATGCTGCTGTTTGGGTACAAGAGGGTGCCACCCTTACCATAAACGGTAAAGGAGCATTGGTGGCTCAGGCAGAAAACGGCGCAGCTATTGGTACTGCGGGGGCGGTAAGCCCCAACACAACTACCGCAAAAATTGTAATACAAGACGGCACGGTTACCGCTTCCTCCCAAGAGGGGCAAGCCATTGGCAACGGCAAAAATACAACAGGTGCAGTTGTAACCGTAACAGGCGGCAGCGTAAAGGCAAACACCGCCTTGGTAGCTAAAAATGGAACAGGCACCGCAGTTTACAGCGGAAAGCTGCCTTTTACCGTAAAGACTGCCAGTGCCGTATATACGGCAAACGGTGCAAATTACACCATAGAAAAGGCGCACACAGGTGATGATTTTTTATATGTGTATTTACCCGCGGGCGCACAGACGGTGGAAAAGGACGGCGTCTCCTACAGCTGCGTTGTAAAGGCAGGCGAAGAAAATATTTTCAGTGTTGATGATTCTGCAATAACGTTAGAGAAAATTACCGACACTTATGTGTACAATGCGGTGGCGCAAAAGCCTACACCTAAATTGTACTATGAAAATTCCTCGGGGAAAAAAATAGATTTAACAGAAAGTGCCAGTGTACTTTATACTTATACCAACAATATAGGCGCAGGGCAAAATGCCACTGTGACAGCTACATTGGCAGGTACAGGCATAAACCGCACTGCAACTTTTTCCATAGAGGCATGTCCGCTGCAAACCTCTATGATAACCGCCATAGAAGATGTTGCCTATGATGCACAAGAACATAAACCGTTGCCAATCGTAAAATTGGGGGCGCTTACATTACAAAAAGATACCCACTATACTGTGGAGTACCCCGGCACGGACTATACACAAATTGGTCAGCAGCTGCCGGTAAAGATAAATGCAATAGCAGGAAGCGGGTTTAGTGGCAGCGCAACCACAACGTTTAACATTACGGCAACATCGCTTACCCCTGACATGGTAAGTGATATTACCGGCACCTATACTTATAGCGGTCATGAACAAACTCCAGTACCAAACGTACAAAAAGACAGTGTAAATTTGGTGCAAAATACAGACTTTACTTGCTCCTACATGAACAACATACAGGCGGGCACCGCCACTGTGACCATAACAGGCACAGGAAGCTATAGCGGCAGCGTAGATAAAACCTTTACCATTCAGCCAAAGCCTTTAAGTGAAGTAACCGTAGCAGATGTTCCTCAAGTGGTATACAGTGGCATGGCGCAAACGCCTACCTTGCAGGTATCGTTCTCTTACACAGATGCCACAGGCGGCACGGTAGAGATTCCTTTGGCAGCGGGTGCAGATTATACAACCCTGTATACTGATAATACCAATGCAGGTACCGCTACCATAACAATAACCGCTGCACAAAACGGCAATTACAGCGGCAGTCAAACCAAAAACTTTATAATTGCAAAAAAACCTCTTACAGATGATATGCTGGCGGCGGTAACCGGTACCTATGTATATAGCGGTCAACCGCACACACCAACGCCGGCGGTACAAAACGGAGCCACAAATCTGGTAAAGGATACAGATTTTACTTATAGTTATAGCCAAAATATAAATGCAGGTACTGCAACGGTAACGGCAACAGCCACACAAGCAAGCAATTACACGGGCGCTGTTAACAAAACCTTTACCATAGCAAAAGCCCCCCTTGCTATACGGGCAGACAATAAAACTGTATTGGTAGGCACCGCTGTACCGCAAGCGACTTATACCGCTACAGGCATTGTAAACGGAGAAACACTGCCCAACGGCGCGGTAACAGTTTCTATGCCTTCGGGCGTAAGCACAGCCGCTGCCGCCGTTTATACCATAGGTATTTACAACGATGCAAGTAAGATGTCTAATTATGCGCCTACTTTGTATGCAGGTGAGTTGCAAGTAGTTGCGGTTTCACCCCCTAAAGCGCAAGACAGCGCGCTTACTTCAGGCGGTACGCCTGCGGTTTACATTCCCACAGCTTCTTTGCCAAGTGGTGTGGCGCGCGGCGACATAAGTCTGGTAGCTTATTCTTCGGGTGTGGCATCTAACCAGTTAATGACCGCCATACAGGGAAACAGCTATTTTACAAATCACACCGCTATGGAAATTTACCTTTACAATATGGCTACCGACGCTGTTTTACAGCCGGCAGGCAGTGTAAGTGTGGCTTTGCCGTTTCCAAAGGGCAGCGACAGCGACTGCACTTTTTATGTAAAGCATCTTAAAGCAGACGGTATAGTAGAAAATATTGCAGCCACAAAATTAAGTGACGGCTTACGGTTTGATGTAGGCAGTTTTAGTCCCTTTGTGATAGGATGGACCAAAAATACAGCTTCGGCTTCTTCTACAGTGGTTTCCTCTTCGGCGGCGGTCAGTTCTTCTGTAAGCTCCAGCAAAGGGGGCGGGGCATATAGCGATGACCCTTACGAGGACTACTGGCTAAGTGTGTTGGACGCTGTCAACAAATCTGCCACGGGCACCACAATAAAAACTGATGTAGAAGGTAATACAGTAATACCGGCTTATGTATTAACGGCAGTAAAAAACAAAAAAACAAATCTGATTTTAACCGATAACAAAAACAAGCTTACCGTTAACGGTTACGCCATTGCGGGGCTGGACACAACCCAAAATTATAAGTGGGATACATTAGCTGCTTGGTTAAAAGAGCACCCCTATCAGCCTGCCACCAGCAGTTCGGCTGTATCGGCCAGCAGTACAGCGTCCTCACAGGTAGCCTCTCAAGAAGCCGTATCCTCTGCGGTAAGCTCTGACAGCCGCAGTCATGCGCCTATTGTAATACCCACACAACAAAGCAAACCCAAGGATTACACAATTTTATTTGTTGTGTTGGCGCTAATAGCGGCGGCACTTTTGACGGTAGCGGTTATTTTAATTGTACGCCATAAGCGCAGCAGCGGAGATGACGACGACGATTTTACCCATACTATTTATCACCGCTAAATAAAAAGTAGCAACGGCAGTTACTTGTAAAGGTAACTGCCGTTGCTGCTTTATGTTTTTAATTTATTTATTAGAAGTAGTAACGGTGGATTTGCTTTTTTCCATGACAGCAGCTTTTTTTGCAAAAAGCTTGCAAGTAAGCGCCTGCCAAATAGCGGTAAACGGCCGAAATTCTCTGTAATAATCGGCAGCGGCAACCCACATACAGCCGCATACTGCAAAGGGTAAAATTATCTGCGTGCGAAAAGTGAAAAAGGCATGATGATAAGAGTGATTAGCAAGTACAAAATACCATAAATAAGGGTACAACGCTAAGCCTGCAAAAGGAGCATGCTGCCATAGGGGGGAAATAGTACGTTTTTTAAAACAAACATATAAAAGCCATAGCCCTAAAATAAGTGTAGTGGCTGCCAACAAAATTTCGGGCACTTTAAATTGTGTAAAAAGGCGAATGTTTTTTAAAATTACTTCCCCATGGGTAAAGGTAGCATCTGCTTGCCCGTTGGTGCGTTCTGCTGCCGAAAGCATAGCCTCTGCCAATACATTTTTTTGCAGTACCACGCTGCCAATAACCCACTTGCTAACCCATGTTAAGGCATATCCCAAACCCCAGCAAAAAGAAACAGTGACAATGCGCACACAGTTGGCAAAAAAGCCGGACTGTTGATTTTTTAGGCGCAGCATTAAGTAAATAGCAAGAGGCAACCCCAAGCTGATAAGCGGGGTAGTTAAAAAATCTATAAAATTTGTAACGCTTCCGCAAATAAAAAACAGCAAAAAAACGTCGCGCTCAAAAAAAGGGGAATCACTGTGATATAACAGAATAATTGCAGTAATAAAGGTAATAAAAAAGATGTGACTGTATTGAAATACAGCAGGAGTATCGTCATGCCGCGGACGGGCACAGAATAGTGTTTGTGAGCGAGCATGACCAACGTTAATATGGGACGCTGAAGCGCAGAGCTGCGCTCAGCGCCGGCCAACGCACTCGAAGAAGGGAATTGC
>JAQUTM010000070.1 GCA_028694405.1 Oscillospiraceae bacterium | reverse complement strand
ACGGATAATAGGCTAAGAGCGTTACCCGTTCCGCCAGTGTCTATTTTGTCTTTGGTGGAAAACAGCATTAAATATGGCGTGAAGGACAATGAGGTTTTGCGCATAACCATAACTGCACGACGTTTGGAGATGGACGGCGGTGTGCTTGCAAATATAATGGTTACAGATAACGGACCGGGCTTTACACCCCGGCAGCTGGAAAGCTTAAATAAGAGGGCTCCGCAGGAAAAAAACGGTCAACATGTGGGGCTGGCTAATACCGTAAGACGTTTGCAGCTGCTTTATGGTAAAAATATGGCAGTAGCCTTTGCCAACAGCAAAACCGGAGGAGCACGCATCGAATTGTTTTTGCCTATAGAAGAAGAGGAGAAAAAGACATCATGAATTTGTTGATTGTAGATGACCAGATGAGTGTAGTAGAAGGTTTAAAGGCCGGCATAAACTGGAAAGCTATGGGCTTTACGCGGGTAGATACTGCGTTTAATGCCATAGATGCAAAGGCATGTTTAAAGGCACAGGAGCCGGATATCATGCTTTGCGATATTGAAATGCCCATGGAAAACGGTTTGCAGCTGTTAGCTTGGATGCGTGAACAAAAAATGGAAACGCGCTGCATTTTTTTAACGGCACACGCAAAATTTAATTATGCGCAGGAGGCAGTGCGGTTGGGCGGTTTTGATTATATTATTCAACCGGCTCCGTACTGGGAGATTAAGCAAGTGGTGGAAAAAGCTGTGCAAGACGTGTGGAACGGGCGCGAACAAAGCGAGTTGCAGCAAATGGGAAAAGCTTTTTACCAACAAGAAACAGCTATTATTGCGAATGTTTTGCGTAATTTTTTATACAAACAGCCCAATACACGAGATGTAGCTACGCTGGAAAAGCTTGGAATTATGCCAATGCGAGAGCTGGACGGGTATTTGGTAATGATTCACCCTTTGCGGTGGGAGACAACAGAAAAGCTGGACGGTACACTTTTAGCGGTAGCACTGGGAAACATGGCTACAGAAATATTTGAACCTCATGCAGAACTGTCTGTAGTTGCCTATATGATGCAGGAAGACTGCTGTGCTTTGGTGCTGCAAAGTGCCCAAGGCGAAGAAATGCCTCTGGAGAGCGTAGTGCGCCAGCTGATGTTTTTAGAAAGCGTTTTAACAGAGTATATGCACTGTACGGTGGCCTGTTATTTGGACGGACCTTTAGAGGTTAACTGTATGCCTAGTAGGTGGGAAAAGCTTATTGCTATGCGGGAGGATAATGTATCTCTACACGCAGGCGTGTTTGTGCGCGAGGAAAAAGCGCGGGTACCGCATACTTTTCGAGTACCGCAAATTCGCAGCTGGTACACACTTTTAAAAGAGGGTTACACCGAGGCTATGGAAAAAGAGGGGTGTGACCTTTTGGATAAGCTGTCAGAAAACGGCCAGCTGGACAGCTCGGCGCTGCGAATTTTTTATCAAGATTTTATGCAGATGGTTTACCACGCCATTGAGGGAAGCGAAGATAAGATGCATCAAATGTTTCATGAGCCTGCTGATTTGGAGCTTTATCGTAATGCCATGAAATCGGTGGACTCTATGAAGCAGTTTTTGCGGCATGTAGCTTCTCACTTTTTTGCTCCGGCACCTGTTGAGGACCAAAAGGCGGTTGTTGCAAAGGTGCGCCGCTACATAGACGAGCATTTGGAAAATGAGCTGCGGCGCGATGAGCTTGCAGAGTATGTTCACCTGAATCCGGATTATCTTACGCGCATTTTTAAAAAGGAGACAGGGTGGTCTTTAAAAGAATATGTAGTGCACCAAAAAATGGAAGAGGCAAAGGTGCTGCTGCAAACAACTACCTTACCCGTCAGTTTTATTGCGGCAAAGGTAGGGTATTGTAACTTTTCTCATTTTTCGTTTACTTACAAAAAAGTGCGTGGTGTTACACCCCAGGAAGAACGGCAGGGCACAGAGGAAACCTAGAAAGGTCTGAAATCTTACAATACTATTCGGTTTTATGGTAGTAAAAGTAATTGCAAAAGAGGTATGATGATGTTGACAAAAAAGCGGCTATGGAAAATTTGCATATATGGTGTTTTGCTGTGCTTGGTGTTGGCGGGCTGCGCAAGCGTATCAGACGTTTCTGATACAGCGCAGAAGTCCCCTGTAACGCTGCGGCTGTTGACAGTAGGGTCCTCCGGGGAAGAGGCGTGCCAACGGATAAGCCGAGCTTTAAGTGCCATAACACAAAAAGAGTTGGGGTTTTCTGTTGAATTGGAGCAAGCGTCGTTAATTCAATATAAAGATGTTGCGGCTCAACAACTTTTACTAAACAATGCACCTGACCTTTTTTGTTATATAAATTTAGAGACCTTATCTAATTATGTAGAGGAAGGTTATGTATACCCCTTAGACGGACAACTGAAAAACTATTCCGGTATAACGCGTAATGTGCCCAGTGAGGTGTGGTCATGTGTACAGATAGAAGGCGCTACATATGCTGTACCTGCCAATAATCATGTCAACTACAGCAAAGGCTTTTTGGCCCGTGCAGACATTGTACAGCAGATGGGGATTAACCCCGCAGAAATTGATACTTGGGAAGAACTGCACGAAGTATTGTTACAAGTAAAAGAGCAGTTTCCCGATATGATACCCGTAGTGGGTCATTTTGGTCAAGTGCATCAAACGCTGGGACAAGACCCCTTGGGAGACAATTTAGGGGTACTGTTAAATAATAAGGGCACCACCATAGAGAACTTGTTTGCAAGCGAGCAGTATGCACAAATGTGCCAATTTATGCACCAGTGGTATGAGGAAGATCTCATTTTAAAGGACATTATTTTTACCGATGAAGCCGCCGCCCGCATGATGAATTTGTACAATGGGTTTGGCTTTTTTACGCGAATCAGCGACAACAATATTAGCGCTTCTATCCGTTCGGTAGGGCAAGAGCTGGTACCTTTTGTGTTGAGTGAGCCTATCGCCAACAGTTCTTCTGTCAACTTGGGGTGGTGTGTGTCTCCTACCAGCCAGTATAAGCAACAGGCGCTGCAGTTATTAGAACTGTTGTACACAGAGCAGGCGGCAGCAGATTTGTGTATTTATGGAGAAGAAAATACAGACTATGTGCGCTTAGATAAAAATACCGTTACAAACAAGCAAGATTTACCCCAAGACGAGTGGAGTACAATACCGTGGGCGTGGCCCAACCGTGTAGTTGCAAGCACATGGCGCCTGCCTGAAAAAGAGGTGGAAAAGCTGCCTACAAAAGGCGCAATCCGCTCCCCTGCTATGGGGTTTGTTTTTAATTCTGTTCCGGTACAAACAGCGGTAAACCGTTGCTTAGCCGTAGTAGATAAATATCATGAGGCATTGATGAGCGGCTATTTAGACCCGCAAGATGCATTACCCCGTTTTCTTGCAGAGCTGGAGGAGGCCGGAATTGAAACGGTGATAGCAGAAAAGCAAAGACAGCTGAACCGTTGGTTAAATGCATAGCAGGTTGCTTCGCAGAATTTTCTGACGGCAGTTGTGCAAAATCTGCCTCAAGAAAAAAGGAGCAAACAAAAATGAAAAATAGTGCAGTAAACCCCTATCTTCCGCTGGACGAGTATGTACCCGATGGAGAGCCGCGCCTTTTTAAAGACCGGCTTTACATCTATGGGTCACATGATACCGCCGGCGGAAATTTTTTTTGTTTAGAGGACTATGTGGCTTGGTCGGCACCGCAGGAGGATTTATCCGATTGGCGTTATGAGGGCATTATTTACCGCAAAAAGCAAGACCCCTCTAATCCCAATGGTGAGTTAGAGCTGTTTGCGCCGGACGTAGTACAGGGGCCGGACGGCAGATATTATTTATACTACTGTTTGCGCATGGTGAGAGAATTTGGTGTTGCGGTAAGCGACAGTCCGGCTGGCCCGTTTTCCTTTTACGGACATGTGCATTATACAGATGGAACGGTTTTGTCCGAGTATATGCCTTACGACCCCTCGGTATTGGTTGACGATGATGGCAGCGTGTACTTGTATTACGGCTTTTCCTCTGAGATGCTGGCTGAAAAATTTAACACAGAAATCAGCCCGGGTGCCATGGTGGTACAGCTGGAAAAAAATATGCTGACGGCAAAAACCAAGCCGCAAATGTGTGTGCCTTGGCACAAGCTGGCAGTGGGAACCTCTTTTGAAGGTCATGCCTATTTTGAGGCGCCATCAATGCGTAAAATTAACAACTTGTATTATCTTGTGTACTCCAGCCAGTGGTGCCGCGAGCTTTGCTACGCTGTCAGCCGTTACCCAAACAAAGGCTTTGCTTACGGCGGCGTAATTGTAGATAACGCAGATGTGGGCACAGAAGGACGCACAGTACCGGCCTACATACCCGGCAACAACCATGGCGGATTGATACAGGTGAAAAACAATACCTATATTTTTTATCACCGCCATACCCACGGAAACTCGTTTTCGCGGCAGGGCTGTGCAGAGCAGGTTAAAATTTTGCCTGATGGAAAGATTTTGCAAGTACCCATTACCTCTTGCGGGTTAAACGGTGGTCCGCTTTTGGCTAAAGGACAATTTTCAGCCGCTATTGCGTGTCATCTTACAGGAGCAAAACCCGAAGTGCTGTGGGATTTTAGAAATGTTTCTTTAGCTCAGATACCTTATATTTATGAAGCTGCAAATCAACAGGGTGAAAAGGAGCAGTTTATTTGCAATATGACAGATGGATGTGTTGCGGGCTATCGCTATTTTTGTGCACAGGAAGTTAATGCAATTTATGTTAAACTGCGCGGACAGGCAACGGGCGTTTTGACAGTTTATACCGATGCCTGCAAAGCACAAGCGGCAGGCTCGTGTACAATCACGCTGCATAGCCAAAGCTGGGAAACCTACACCCTGCCCTGTGTGCTAAACGATACATACAGCTTATATTTTTCTTTTGCGGGAGAGGGAAGCTTTGACTTTTTAAATTTTACCTTTACAGCAAATGAAAAATAAAAATATGCTTAAAAAGCAGTAAAAGGAGAAAAACCATGAAAATTTTATATGTTGATATAGATACTCTGCGCCCGGATCATTTAGGGTGCTACGGATATACCCGTAACACAAGCCCCAATATTGACGCCGTTGCCAAGGACGCTGTACGTTTTGACGACTATTATTGCTCCGATGCACCGTGTTTGCCAAGCCGCGCTGCTTTGATGACGGGACGGTTTGGTATTCATACAGGCTGTGTAGGCCACGGTGGTATAAATGCAGAGATGCGTTGGGAGGGTTCTGAGCGTGGAATGGCAGATTTTAACGGCAGATATAATTTGGCGGCGGTAATGCGCCGTGCCAATATGAAAACAGCCACAATCAGCAGTTTTCCTGACCGTCATGCCGCGTGGTGGTTTAATGGCGGCTTTGATGAGTGCTACAATGTGGGCAAGCGTGGGCTGGAACCTGCACATGAGGTAATTCCCATTGCACTGGACTGGTTAGAACGCAAAAAAGATACACAGGATTGGTTTTTGCATCTGCATGTGTGGGACCCGCATATTCCGTACCGTACCCCCACCGATTATGGCAAGCCTTTTGCAGACCAGCCGTTGCCGGACGCATGGGCTACGCAGGAAATGATAGATGAGCACCGTATGTGCAAGCCGGGCGCACACAGCGCATGTGAGGTGACAGGGTACAATAACGTACCAAATGCCGCCACACCGCGCCAAATGACCGAGATAAAAAACACAGATGATTTTAAGGCAATGATAGATGAATACGACACCGGAATTTGGTACGCGGATAAACAGCTTGGACAGGTATTTGAAAAGTTGAAGCAGCAGGGTATTTATGAGGATACGGCAATTATTATAAGCTCTGACCACGGCGAAGATTTGGGAGAGCTGGGCAGCTACTGTGAGCATGGAGAGGCAGATTACATTACTACACATATACCTATGATTATAAAATGGCCAGGGGGTGCAAAAGGAAAAGTGTCTCGCGGACTGCACTATAATGTGGACTTACTACCTACCTTAGTGGACCTTTTAGGCGGTGTGCCCGAATTTACCTGTAATCCTGTTGTTGGTAAAACCAATCCCGTTGTTTACGACGGCCTTAGCTATGCGGACTGTGTGCGTCAAGGGCAGGACGGCGGCAGAGACTACCTTGTAGTAAGCCAATGTGCACATGTATGCCAGCGAAGCGTACGATTTGAGGACTGGATTTATATTCGTACCTATCATGATGGTTATCATTTAATTGAAGAAGAAGAATTGTTTAATGTAAAAGATGACCCGCACGAATTACATAACATGGCAAAGGAAAAACCGGAGCTTTGCTGGAGAGGGGCATGGATGTTGGAGCGCTGGGTAGCCGAAAATATGCGCAGTAACATTTACCACTCCTGCGAAGACCCCTTGTGGCGTGTAATTGCCGAGGGCGGACCATTTCATTGCCGCGGTTACTTAAAAGATTACTGTCAGCGTTTGGAGCAGACAGGCCGTGAGGACTGTGCCCAAAAACTGCGTAGCCGCCACCCCCATGAATTAAATTAGCCGCACACAATAGGAGTGATATTATGAACAAGCGTCCTCATATTATTATATTTAACCCCGACGAAATGCGCGCCGATACCCTGGGCCATCTGGGCAATGCCGCCGCAGTAACACCTAATTTAGACAGCTTTGCGGCTACCGAGGCGGTGTCGTTTCGCAACGCTTACTGTCAAAACCCGGTGTGCGTGCCCAGCAGGTGCAGCTTTTTTACGGGGCTTTATCCGCATACCCACGGACATCGCACTATGAGCTATTTATTACGTCCCGGTGAAAGCACACTTTTTAAAGAGCTGAAAGAGGCAGGCTATTATGTGTGGATGAATGACCGCAACGATCTTACCGCAGGGCAAATTTCCGGTTGGACAGAGAGCCACGCTACAGAAATTTACTACGGGGGACAAAAAAAGCAGGGGCCCGGGCTCCAAAATCCAAATTTGCGGGGTAAAATAGGAGAAAAAAATTATTACTCTCATTTTGAGGGCAAACTGCAGGTTGATGAAAACGGCATCAATTACAATGGAGATGACGAAGTAGTAGACGCGGCAATTCAGCGTATTTTGGACAGACCTGCAGACCAGCCGCTATGTATGTTTTTGGGCCTTATTTATCCCCATACGCCTTACCGCGTGGAAGAACCCTACTTTTCGGCTATTGACAGGACAAAACTGCCCAAACGGATACGCGCGCAGGACTGTGCCGATAAAGCAAAAATTTTAGATGAAATTCGCAGCTATGCAAATATGCAAGCCTATACGGAGGAGGACTGGAACGAACTGCGTGCCGTATACCAAGGTATGTGTATGAAGGTAGACGCACAGTTTAAGCGCTTGACAGATGCATTAAAACAGGCTGGGATTTATGATGACTGTGCTATTTTTGTCCTAAGTGACCACGGCGATTTTGCAGGCGATTATGATTTGATAGAAAAATGCCAAAATAGTTTTGAGGATTGTCTTACCAGAGTGCCGTTGCTGATAAAACCGCCAAAGGGAACGGATATGGATGCAGGCGTCAGTGACAGTTTGGTAGAGCTGGTAGACTTTTTTGCCACTGCGATGGATTTTGCAGACGTAACGCCAAGCTATACCCATTTTGGGCGCAGCTTGCGACCTGTTTTGAAAAACCGTGCGGCAGATGTTCGCGAATATGTATTTTGCGAAGGGGGACGACAGCCGGGAGAGACGCACTGTGATGAGTATCATCAAGCAGGCCCCCAGGGTGCCCCAAAGGCGATTGTGTATTGGCCCAAAATGATGGCACAGGCTAAGGCTTGTTGATTACTTTGTACCCCGGTTCTCCCAATAAAGAAACTTGGCTTCCCGGTGTTTCCTCTTTGCTGCAAACCGGTAAATACGGCATTTTCACCAGCTCCGGTCAAACTTACAACCAATCTGCAAACATTGTAAACGAAGTAGAGCAGAGCTTTGGTATTGATATTAAGGTTGCCAGCGTAGGCGCACTTGGCACTACACTTACCACTGCTTTTAATACCCAAGACCCCCAAGGAAACTCCAGTGTAGACCTAATTACAGTAAAATCCGTATCGGCATTGACAGCTTGTCTGTTTGCAGTTACTTACAACGCTTTAACCGGCAACATGGACACCGCTTGCCGTGATAACGGTAAACCCATTTATTTTAACTTTAACTTTATCGGTGTTACCAGCCCTGAGCAGTTGGTTGACATGGAAGGTTGGGACGACCGCGATGCAGAGAACTGGATTGCCGGCAAAGAAGTAGTAAATTCTATGCTTTCTGTTTACAACCCAAATTTAACCGCAAACGACATCAATTCCTTTATGGAGTCTTTGAGCTACGAAAGTATTGCACTTTTAATGGCTGAGCAAAAATAAATGATCACTTGTGAGGGTGGTCGGTTCAAAAGAAAAGGAGAAAAAACAAATGAGCAAAGGGCAGGAATTTAAGAAAAAGCACGTTCTGCTTATGCATGCGCTGTTTACTGTTGCGGTACCGTTTATCGTATGGCTGGCGATGGAGCTGTTAAATTATATGATTTGCGGTGTTCACACCATGAACTCTACAGTGGACTGGACTACCCTCATGCGAAACCTGGTATCTTCGTTCTGTTTTGCGTTGGGCCTTAACTGCAACTTACCTGTAGGGCGCATGGATACTTCCACGGGTTCACAAATGTATTTGGCATGTATCATTGGCGGCAATATTGCGCTTTCTATGAATTTAGGCGGAGTTGGTGTGCTGGTGTTTAGTATGCTGATGGGTATGATAGCCGGTGGCTTTGCAGGTTTTTTATTTGTAAAACTACGCATTTTACCTATGGTTTTGGGTCTTGGGTTATCCTTGATATATGAGTGTATTTCCTTTAGCGTATATGACCAGCAGGGCCTAAACCTTTTTGGTAAGCCAGGTGTAAAAATTTTATCCAACCAAGCATTTATCGTACTTGTTACCCTGCTTATTATGGCTGTGATGACATATCTTTTCCAATACAGCACCTTTGGATACAATCGCCGTGCCATACAAGGCAACCAAAAGCTTGCCAATGATGCGGGCATCAACATATACAAAAATGCTGTAATGTGTTACATAGCAGCGGGTGCTTTGGTAGCCATAGCAGGTGTATTTGATACAGCCTATAAGAGCAGCTTAGTACCTGTACTGGGCATGAGCTCCAACTCCACGGTATTTGCAAATATGTTCCCCATGGCTGTTGGTGTTTGGCTGGCAAAAAAATCCAGTCCGGTTATCGGTATTTTGGCAGGTTCTTTAAGCGTACAGTTTTTGGTTTTGGGCCTTGCCAAATTTACAAATGTGGGCATGAGCGATTACATGCAAACCTGCATAAAATACAGCATTTGGCTGATATTTATGATTTACCGCATGAACGAAGACAAAATTTCCTTTATTAAAAATAAACGTGCGCGTATTGCACTGGCAAAACAAACTCGCGCTAAGCGTGCCGCAGCTGTAGCTGCATAATTAAAAACATACGCAAGCGGCGGCAAGGGTAACTTTGTCGCCGCTTGTTTATAGAGGGAGAAAGAATGAAACAACCTAACATTTTAATGATTATGGCAGACCAGTTTCGCTTAAAAACATTACAAGGCATGGGCGATGAAATACCAACCCCAAACATAAAACGAATTATGGATAAGGGTATGGTTTTTACAAAAGCAGTGTGCAGCTGCCCTTTGTGTACCCCAAGCCGGGCTTCGCTTGCCACAGGTAAATACCCTAGCCGCTGTGGGGTACCGGTGCACGATGCGTGCCTTCCCATAGAACAAAAAACATACTATCAGGCTTTGCGCACAGCGGGCTATCGCGTGGGTATTGCCGGCAAAAGTGATTTACACAAAGCAAACAATTATTGCGGTACTGAGGGAAATTTGCCCCTAATGTATCACTATGGATTTACAGACCTCTTTGAAACAGAGGGAAAAATGAATTGTGCATGGATTAAATACAAGGAGGACGGCAGCAAACGGTTAATGGGTCCTTACCAAAAATATCTGGAAGAAAAAGGTCTTTTAGAAACCATCAATGCGGATTACAAATCGTATATGTGGGAAAAACCGCGCTATTATGCACAGCACAGCGTATTGCCCGATGAAGATTTTCAAGATGCGTTTATCGGCAAAGCAGCCTGCGACTGGCTTAAAAATGTAAAAGATGATGTTCCATGGCATTATTTTGTAAGCTTTGCAGGGCCGCATAATCCTTGGGATCCTCCAAAAGCGGATTACGATTGCTTTAAAAATGCAAATATTCCTCTTGCACCCAAAGATAATTTAAAGGATAAGCCGGAATGGGTAAAAAAACGTGCCGCAGCGCAAACAGGAGGAATGACAGATGAGCAAGAATTAAATGTGCGCCGCTGCTACGCCGCAAGTGTACAAGTGGTAGACCGCTGGATAGGAAATATTTTAGATATTTTAGAG
>JAQUTM010000069.1 GCA_028694405.1 Oscillospiraceae bacterium | reverse complement strand
CCCCTACACAGCGTAATAGGTGTAGTACCTGCTTTGGCTATCCAGCGGCAGCGGTTACATGTTCCCACACGGTTTGAAGTGGCAGACGGACCGTGCCGTTTAGACGGCGTTGTTTTTTGCCTGGACGACAAAACCGGAAAATGTACAAAAGCGCAGCGTGTTTTTTGTTTGGATTAGGGTATACTAGCAGATATAAGCCCCTTTTACAAAAGGCTTAGGCTGTTTTAAAAAATTTGTAATTTTTATTTTTTGTTTTTATCATTTTTTCTCTTCTCATCTCTATAAAGCTTATTGATAAATTTGCAAAAATACGGTATGATGTTACCAGCATCCTATCATCTTCTTTTTTCGTACCAGAAGATTCCGATACGAACTTTTACTACTAATTTGGGGGTTGCAAATGGAAATCTTAAAAGTGTCATCAAGATCTGCACCTAACTCTGTTGCCGGTGCGATTGCAGGAGTAATACGCACAGACAGAAAAGTGGAAGTGCAGGCTGTAGGCGCGGGTGCTGCAAATCAGGCATTAAAAGCGGTTGCAATCGCACGCGGTTATCTTGCGCCGGTAGGAATTGACCTTGTCTGCGTTCCTGCCTTTGCCAATGTCTCGATTGATGGTGAAGACCGCACAGCCATTAAGCTGATTGTTGAAACTCGATGATTATAAGCGGTGACGCCATGCGTTGCCGCTTTTTTTCATTCGTATTTAACTATTTGCGTCTATTTTATTTTTGCAGGAGCTTTTTTATGAAATACCAATTCGTTTTAAAAATATTATCTCTCTTACTTACCTTGACGTTTTTGTTCAGCGCTTGCGGTACCACGCAGGAGCAAAACGCGGCTTCTCTTCCCACTACAGATTCTGCTAACCTTTCTGCCGAAACCGTCACGCTGCCCTACAGCAAGGACGACGGCTTTAATCCTTACCTTACCACCAATATTTTAACCATGCAAAATGCCGGACTTTTATTTTGCAAAATTTTAACCATCAATCCCTCTTTTAATTTAGAATATGAAGCCGCTGCTTCTGTAACGGTAAGCGGCACAACAGTTACCATTGCACCAAGCTCAAGCTGTCGGTTTTCAAACGGCGCTGCTGTAACGGCGCAAGATATTTTAACCTCCCTAAACTTGGCGTGGCAAAGTGAAAGCTACCGCGGACGCTTTGTCAATGTAGGCACCATAGAGCAATCCGGCAATCAGGTTATTATAACTTTAATAGAGCCGGACAGTATGTTTGCCTACCTGTTGGATTTACCCGTTTTAAACACAAATGACGCATACAGCACCCAGCCCATGTCCAGCGGCCGCTATACTTACGGCGGAAACGGTCTTGTGCCTAACCCCTATTATGCGGGCACCTTAAACGTGCAGGAAATTGTGCTTACCAATTTAACCGGATATGATTCTTTGGTAAGTAACTTAAATATAGGCAACATCAGCATTTTAGATAGTGAAGGCAAAAGTGACATTAGCAGCAGCACCGCTACACGCCAAAGTAATTACAAATTAAACCATATGGTCTTTTTAGGGCTAAACAGCCAAGGCACTTATTATGTAAACAAGGACGTGGACGGAGTTGTGCTTTCTGTGGAGGATTTATCCACCGTCGGCCAAAAATTTTTGGCAAATGCCTCTGCACGAAATGCTATCAGCCAGCTTATCAGCCGTCAACTATTATCCGAAAAAGGCTACTACGGCAAAGCCTACCCTGCCTTGGGCGTTATAAACAGCTTATATCCTTGCGTAATTGCCCAGCAAACCATTTCTGGCCAAAGTAATACCGACACGGCTATCGCTGCCATTGAAGCGTTGGGATACACCAAGCATGAATTGGACGGCTTCTACTACGACGCGCGTGACCGACGCCTTTCTCTGCGGCTTTTGTGTTACGCAGGCAACTCTTACAAACGATACACCGCACAGCTTATAAAAGAGCAGCTTTCTGCTATTGGCATAGAAGTTGTGCTGGAGGAAACCGATAATTTTGAAACTTATACCCAAAAAATCGCCTCGAAACAATTTGATATGTACATTGGAGAGGTAAAGTTGTATAATAATATGGATATGAGCCCATTTTTTGCCGATACGGGTGCCGCACAGTATGGTTTAACTCTTTCGGCTGCCCTCTTAGAAAGCTACGCCGCTTTTAAAGCAGATGCCACAACAGCACCTGCATTTGAGCAAGTGTTTGCCGCAGAAATGCCCTTTATTCCTTTGGTGTGGACAAATGGCGTAGTATTCCATTCTAAGAGCATATCTGGCTTAACCGCCACTTTAAGCGATATTTTTTATAATTTTGGCGAAGTACAGGTTGCTGCCGCCGCAAATTAAAAGGAGTGAGACGATTGGTTAAATTTCATAACACACTAGGTACTGTAAGTATAACGAATGACTATTTTGCAGGGCTTGTCAGCGCCGCGGCCCAAAGCTGCTTTGGGGTTGCTGCCATGAGCACTACCGGCACTACCGACGATGTAAAAAGCCTGTTTTTTGGTAACGATTTTCCCGAAAAAGGCGTGCGCGTAACAGATGAAGCCGGTCACCTTGTAATTGAACTTCATATTAAAGTAACATACGGTTTAAATATTGCAGCTATTGTAAAAAGCATAACCCATAAAGTAAAATACGCTGTAGAGGACGCAACCGGCTTAAAGGTTTTGCGTATTGACGTTTCTGTAGACGACATTGTAACAGAATAACCCTTACACTTTTATATAACCGGATGGCACTACCCATCTGCAAACTTTACAATACGCATGGCGAGGCCCTTATTTCTTGCCATAGAGGAGATTTAAAATATGATTAAAGGTTCTGTTTTAAGAGATGCAATTATTTCCGGTGCCAATAATATTGGCAATCAACAGGCTCAGGTTGACGAGCTGAACGTTTTCCCCGTTCCCGATGGGGACACCGGCACCAACATGAGCATGACCGTAAGCGCTGCAAAACGCGAGTTGGAGCTGCTTACCGATGACGTTACCGTTGAGGTTGCTGCCCAAACAGCCGCCAGCGCCATGTTGCGCGGCGCACGCGGTAACTCGGGTGTAATTACCTCCCTTTTGTTCCGCGGCTTTGCAAAAGCTTTAAAAGATAAAAAAGAGGCAGAGGCCGCAGATATCGTTGCCGCTTTACAAAAAGGTGTAGAAAGCGCATATAAAGCTGTTATGAAGCCTACAGAGGGCACCATGCTTACTGTTGCCCGTGTAGCTAGCGAAAAAGCTGCCGAAAGCGGCGAAACCGACGTTATTGCCTTATGGAATATTGTTGTTGCGGCAGCCGAAGAGGCATTGGCACACACGCCCGAGCAGCTTCCTGTTTTGAAAAAAGCAGGTGTTGTAGACGCAGGCGGTAAAGGTCTGCTTGTTATTTTTGAAGGTATGCAAAATGTTTTGCGTGACGGTGCTATTATTGAGAGCGCTGATAAACCCGCTGCTAAAGCCAAGCTGGATAGCGGTCGTGCAGGCAAAGGCGTTTACAACGATGAGCTGATGTCTGTTGAGGACATTGAAAACGGTTACTGCACCGAATTTTTGGTAAACAAAACCGATAAAGCCAATGCAGAAGTTCTTCGTGCATTTTTAGAAAGTAACGGCGACAGTGTTGTAGTTGTTGATGATGATGAAATTATCAAATGCCATGTACACACCAAAGACCCGGGCAAAATTTTATCCAAAGCCATTGAGCATGGCTACTTAACCAATCTTAAGATTGAAAACATGCACGAACAATTTCTATCGCGTCAAGCACAGGGCGAAGGCTTGAAAAAACAGGCTGCCGCAGAAAAATCTGCCGCTAACAGTGAATTTGTTTATGCTGCTGTGGATAATGACCAACCTTTTGGTTTTGTAGCTGTTGCCGCCGGTGAAGGTTTGAAAAACATTTTTACCGATTTGGGCGTTAACGCTGTAGTAAGCGGGGGCCAAACTATGAACCCCAGCACCGAGGACATTGTAAGCGCAGTACAAAGTGTACCTGCCAAAACTGTTTTTGTATTACCAAACAACAAAAACATTATTATGGCTGCCGAAATGGCCTGCAAAATAGCAGACCGCAAAATTGTTGTATTGCCTACTCGTACCATTCCTCAAGGCATTACCGCTATGCTTAACTTTGACCCGGATTCCAGTGATGACGACAACACCATCAACATGATGAAAGCCGCCGATAACGTTGCAACAGGTTTAATCACCTACGCGGCACGCAACAGCGACTTTGATGGCCATAAAATTAAACAAGGCGAAATTTTAGCTTTGGAAAATGGAAAATTGTCCTTTACCGATAAGGATATTACAAAAGCAGTTACTCGCTTAACCCGCAATATGGTTAAAAAAGATTCCAGCTTTGTTACGGTTATCAGTGGCTGTGACATTAACGAGGAAGACGCAGAGTCGGCTACTGCTTTAATTCAAAGTAAAGTTTCTTCCAGTGTTGAAGTTACACACCTAAATGGTGGCCAACCGGTATATTACTACATTGTAAGTGTAGAATAATTTTAAATAATTAAAAAGGCATTACAAAATTGTAATGCCTTTTTTATATCTATATTTAAATTTACTATTTACTTTAAAAAACTTCGCTGTTTACTTTTCCCTCTTGACGACGTTTTACAAAGCTTTCCCGGTCTGTGTTATACAGCGCCACTATTTCGGCGGTGTAGCCCACTGTCACTCCTAAAAGCTTATCCTCCAGTTGTCTTATTACATCTTGTGCCATAGTTTCGGTTTTTACAGCTATTTGGTATTGCTTCCCTTCGCCGGTACGCAGTACAACACAGTATGTTTTTCCTGTAGGTATGCCATACATACGATGTGTAGTAGTACTTTGATATGCCCAAACAATATCTTTCGCCCACAGCAAAACACTATTGGCACCTTTCTGATAAAGTATCCAATTTTCACTGATGCGTATTCCGTTTACAGGCTCTGTATTTTCATAAAATTTCTCTAGTTCGTCCCATAAAAGTTCACTGTTCTCCTGTGCTGAAACGATTTTTTTCATTTTACTCTGATATCCGCCCACAAGAGCACGCAGCAACATATACAGGCCCACACCAATTAAAATAACACTTGCCGCCACTACCATATAAAGTGTACCTACTTCATATGTGCCAATGGTATCCGCTTTTAGGTAATAAGGTAAAAACAAAGCTTGATATTCCGGAGTTGCGTCCTCGTTATTATATCCTACCATATCGTGGTAAAAGCTCAAGCTGTCCGCTTCCATAGGTAAAATTGTTCCCTCAACTACAAAGGAAATAGTAGGCGAGGTGCCGTTTGTAAAATATGTATTACATTCTTCCAGCAAAGTATCTGCCTGCTGTAAATACGCAGAAGGCAAGCTTACGCCCATATACTCCTGCTCGCCTACGGGGATTATATATTCTTTATTTAAAATTTTACCTGTATCTACACCGTCTTTTGTCTCCTCCGTATAGGCATACATGTCAAACAAAAAATATACTTCTGCCGAAACATACGCACCCTCTAGCTCGTCTACCGATAGTTCATAAATATCTGTAGGGCCCTTTAATTTAGCCTTTACAAAATTTACACCGCCAAAAGCCACAAATAAAATAACGCCCGCCGCAATAAACGCAAAAGCTTTGACTAATACGTTTTTAATGCTAATCTGTTTTAATTTTTTTAGCACTTCCATTGTCTAATACCCCTTTAAATAATTTTTTTAAAATAAATAAAATACCCTTACAACTTTCGGCTTTTAGCCGTAATAGACTCCACCTTTACTTTAAATACAGTGGTTGCACACAAAACGTCCTCTTCAAAAGGCAACAAATTTGTAGTGTAATGTGCCATTAAGTATCCTAACGCTTCCCGCTTTTTTTGTGGCTCTAAAATCAGCTGTGCCGTTCCTAGCCCCATAACGCTGGCGTATGCCATTCCGCATTGGCAAGCCCAGCGCTGTCCCTGGAGCAGCTCATGGTTGCAATCCATTTCAAATGCCACATAAGGATTATTTTTCATTAAATCTAACTTTTTGCCCGTACCTGCACAGTGAAAAAACAACGTCCACTCCTGATTATTACAGGTATATCCAAAGTTCATAGGAACAATGTAAGGTGCTTTTTCGTCTGCAAAAGCCAATCTGCAAACATCGCACGCCTTTACAATCTCTTCTATTTGCTTTGTGTCGGTTATCTCTCTGTCCTTTCGGCGCATAACCCTACAATTCCTTTCTAAAAACATATTAAAAAAGGCCTTTGCTTATTTGCAAAAGCCTTTTTATTTATTACGCTGCTTCAGATTGTCCTGCGTCGCTCTCTGGCACAGGCTCCTCTTGAGGTACTGTCTCCGGAGCTACATAGTAAGGAGACCCCAATAAATAGGGGTTCCCCGCGCGGTGTGCTACATGAGTCATCAAATACTGTTTCCATGGTGCATACCCCTCTGCGCTACGCATATGGATACCGTCGCTGCCTGCGATGTCTGCACGCAAATCTCCGTTTTCGTCACAAATAGATTCATAAATATCTACAAAGTATACGCCTTTTTCATAAGCCATTTTTGCCAACATATTGTTTACATTGCGAATACGCTCATTGTTCATCTGTGCGCGCGCAGCTGTGGCAATGGGAGAAACAGGAGGAATACTTTGCACATAAATTAAAGCACCCGGCACACGCGTGCCCAAAGCGTCTATAAAATTACCGTACTCGGCCACTAAGGCTTCATCGTCCATCCAAACCAAGCCGTTTGTACCCATACAAATATAAACCTTGCCGGGAACGGTGGCTGCAATAGCGTCTAGTGGAATTTCCTGTGTGCCGTCCGCGCGCGAGCAAATAGTGCCGTCATACATTGCCTTTGGCGAAACGCCCTTATAAGTGCAATATTTTGCATTTGGAAAAATGCTGTAAATTTCAATACCCTGTGATAAACTATCGCCTACAAATGTAGCATCGTCAAAATAACTTATATCTACTACACCGTTTTCAGGCAAAGAAATCATGCGATAATCCGGATTGATAATTTCCCACTCATTTATAGTTTGCTCTATAGGACCTGCCGTTGCCTGCCAGCCTTCTGTGGTTTCGGTCTGGGTGTTTTGCTGCACCGTTATCTGGTCGGGTATTTGTGGTATTGTAATTGGCGTACTCTCTTTAGGCTCTATTATGCGCACAATTATATAGGCCAACCCTAAAATAAGAGCAGCTAAAATAGCAACTACGCCAAATCTGCGTAAATTGCGTTTTAATTTCCGTCGTTTTGTTTGGGCTCTAAATTCTTTGTAGCTTGACAATTTATCATCTCCGCTATTTCTCAATGTACTGCACACGGCAGTAAGGCTATTTAAAAAACCTGTCTCTATAACAAGTTTTTTCGTGTAAACTTTTAAAAACTAAAAAGATAGCTATAATGTATCTATTATACAGGAAATTTTCGTATACTTCAACCTATTTTATAGCTGTAGTTTTGTACAAATTATAACAACTTAGCAATTTTTTCCTATGTAAAATGTTTCCCCCTTTCTCTTTTATAACGCACATTATATATGTTCGCCTTCAAGCTTTGTTGCAAACTTTTTATACCTGTGTTACCATATTTTTATATTTTCTATATAATTTTACCGTAAAGCATTATTATAATGTGTACCCTAATAAAATTTTGACAATTTGAGGTTGTTTATGCAAAAATTAAAAAACCGTTTTTTACAACTGACTGTTTTTCAAAAAATATTTATCGTTTATACCTTGGGCTTTGGTGTGTTAGCTGCTTCCAGTTTAGCGCTGCCCACAGATATTTTAGCCTACTACGGTCTTTGCCTGTGGTGTATGTTTTTTTTAATTTTTTTATTGGAACAGGCTCTGCATACGGCAAACTTAACCTTTGGGGTATTGCTAAAAAAGCAATCTCGCCCTTGGCTTTGGTGTTTTTTAGCGGGCGTTTGCGTATGTGCAGCATTTTATATTGCCAATATTTTTTTACGCCAAACCGTAACTGTCTGGGACGACGTCCGTTACTTTTTAATGAGCGAAGAGAGTCTTTCTCCTTATGCTTTAAATTTTGCATGGGGTATAAAAGATTTAGTTTTTTCCATTTGGTATAAAGATTACAACAAATTTTTGCTTTTATTTACTACTTTGCCTCAGCTTTTATTTGGGGGCGGGTTAAACGGATTTTTAGGCGCCATTTTTATATCCGGTACTCTGCCGTTTTTATGTGTGTTTTCTATTATCGGCTACAAAATTTTAAAAAAGCAAAATATCGTCACTTTGCCAACCTTTTTTATTTGCTGCCTTCTCACCGCGGTCTTGCCGTTTATTCACACAACAGCTTTAAACGGTATGCCCGATATTATGGGCTTGTATTTTGCCGGGCTGTGTATACTTTTTGCTATGGAAGAAGATTTTGCTGCACCCCGCAAAGGAAATTTGGCTCTGTGCGCGCTTTGCAGCTTATTGGTTTTTGTTACCCGCCGCTGGTATTTAATCTGGCTGGTAGGCTTTTATGCCGCGTGGTACTTTATCGTACTTTTTAAGGCTTATAAAAACAAAAATCTACCTATTGTTTTTAAAAATATTTTTTACTATACTGCTGCTACGGCACTGTTTTTTTTGGTTACTTTACTTCCCTATTTTATCAAAATTGTACAAGCTAACTATAGCAGCAGCTACACTGCATGGAAAGATGGGGGAATTTTATACGAACTGGGTATATTAGCTTCTCGGCTGGGTTGGTTCATACCTCTGCTGTGCTTAGCAGGTTTTGTATTTACTTTAAAAAACAAAACCTTGCGCAGCTTAGCCTTAGGGGGTGTGATAAGCTCTCTTATTATTTTGTTTGCCTTTAACCGTATCCAATCCATGGCAAAGCAGCATGTGTTGCTTTTGTGTCCTGCCATTTTAATTTTGCTGTTTTTAGCCGTCACTTTATTAAATAAAATAGCGCGCGGCAAAAAGCTCTGTCTTGGAGTGTCCTACGCGCTGTGTGCTGTGTTACTGTTTAACGGTGTTTTACCGCTTACCCCACTGTACGGCATCTTACTGCCCGGTATGAGCATTGCACCCGAAGTGCGCAAGGACTATAAACAGCTGGGCAGTCTTGCCACATTTACCGCAGAAAATTGCAGTCCGGACGCCATGATGTATGTGATAGCTGGCAGTTGGCATTTTAATCCGGATTACGTCCGTTTTTACGGCTTACCGCAAAGCCGCTTAGATACATGCGTCTGCACCGAAGCAAGCGTAGATTTATCTTTGGGCTTTAATACCCAACTGTTTGACGCCGCCTACGTTGTAACCACCGACCCTATACAGCAGGCTCGTTACAAACTGCAAGACCAATTTACCCTTACCATACCCACAAACGCTATCACCCATGTGGCGTCAGTAAGCAAAAACTTCATTTTTGTACAGGCAATTCAGCTAGACGGCTTTACCGCCAATATATACAAACGTGTTGCACCGGCAGACTACGCAGAAGTTTCTTATTATTTGGAGGAATTCTCTTCCATTTATCCTAATTTGCCTCACTTATATGCAGACCGCATTACAGAATATTTGGATTTTCATAACCTGCAAAAAGCATCGTAGCGTATTTGCAGTATTTTTGATATAAAACGCTGTTTTTTTAACAGCGTTTTTATTTTATAATAAAAAGCAGTATGTTTAAAAACAGAGGTCCATGATAAAAAACAGGAGAATTAAATGAACAACAAAGACGCCGCTTTATCACAAAAAGATACAGCTTTTCGGAACTTTTCCCTCACAGGAAACATGTGGCGCGTACTTTTAAATGTAGGTGCACCCTTGGCGCTTTACCAAAGCTTAAATCAGCTTTTCAAAATATTAGATTCTATGATGGCATCGCATATCAGTGCTGAGAGTGTTTCTGCAGTGGCATATCTATCTCAAATTAACCTAATGTTGTCGGCAGTGGGTGGCGGTCTTGCAATAGGTGCCAGCCTTAAAATCAGCGAAGCTTATGGGGCCGGTGACTATCAGCTGGTACAAAAGCGTGTAAGTACACTGTTTGCCATGTGTACCATTTTGGGCTGTGCTATTCTTTTTGGTATTTTACCCTTTACCACTTCTTTTTTACGTTTGGCAGGCACGCCGGAAGAGTTAATTACCATTGGTGCACAATATTTTGCAGTAGATTTATTTGGTATGGTAATTGGCTTTTTAGGTAACGTTTATATTGCCATCGAGCGTGCCCGCGGCAATTCTAAGCGGATTTTACACTTAAACTTGGTCGCCATTGCGGTTAAACTTGTTCTTACTGCACTGTTTGTTTATGTGCTGCACGGCACCATTACCCATATTAGCATTGCAACCGTTATTTCGCAGTTTATTTTGGTGGGTGCAGCAATTATTAACCTACGCCAAAAGGGTAATGTTTTTGGTTTTTCGTTTAAGCATATTTGCTTCAAACACAATGTAGCCGTGCCCATGGTTACGCTGTCTATTCCTGTCATTGCCGAGCGCATTGCCTTTACTTTTGGAAAAGT
>JAQUTM010000068.1 GCA_028694405.1 Oscillospiraceae bacterium | reverse complement strand
TACCCCCACAATATTACCCGTTCCAATGGTACCGGCAAGTGCGGTTGTAAGAGCCTGAAACTGCGAAATAGCGTTAGGGTCATTTTTTTCTGTAACAGTTTTATTTTTAAAAATTGCTAAAAAAGTTTGGCTAAACCACAGCCCTATTTTGGAAATTTGAAAAAATCCGGTGTGAAAAGTAAAATACACACCTGTACTTACTAACAGCACCAACATAATCGGCCCACCCACAAAGCTTTGGACAGCGCTGTTCACCGACTCTACTATTTGTATAGAATTACTCATACTATTCTCCTCTACTTTTAATTTGTATTTTCTACAAATACACAAAATAAAAGAGCCTTACTGTATAATTTTGTTCAGTAAGGCTCTTTTATCACCCACTCTATAAATTTATTTTACCTGCGTAAAAAAATTATGTCAACGCACTAAGTACACTTTTTTGTTGAAAAAACAATTTTTGTGAGATTGTATACACAAATCTAAAATTTAATTGTCATATTTAGTTAAAAAGTGTATTTTTATAAATATATTTGTATTCATGCCAAATACAAATATGTAAACTTATTTATTTTTTAAATTAAGTTTATAAATAAACTATATTAAAAAAGAAATAACTTTTTGTTTTTTAAAAAAACCATTTAAAAAATTTTAATGCATAAACTTGCAATTTTCATTATTTTAATTGATGTGTACAAAAGTAAAGAAAATAGTATAATGAAAGTGAAATTAAAAAACAGGAGAAAATTATGCATAAACGAGTAGATTTGTTAAACGGAAGTATTCCCAAAGCGCTTACACAGCTGGCACTGCCTATTATGGCAACCTCGCTGATACAAATGGCATATAATTTGACAGATATGATTTGGATTGGACGAATAGGCGCGGGTGCAGTGGCCGCAATAGGTGCCGCAGGTATGTTTATGTGGCTTTCCAGCGGATTGGTTACCTTGGCGCGTATGGGCGGACAAGTAAAAGTGGCACAAACATTGGGCGCAGGTGATGCGCCCCGTGCAGGAAAATATGCGCAGTGCACTCTTCAAATGGGTCTTTTGTTTGCCGTTTTGTACTCTCTGTTTTTAGTGTTTTGTACCGGGCCGTTAATCGGTTTTTTCAACTTAAACGGTGCCGAGGTTATAGCAAATGCACAAAGCTATTTGCGCATTGTAGGCTTGGGAATGATATTTACTTTTATAAACCAAATTTTAACTGCGCTTATCACCACTACCGGTAACAGCAAAACACCTTTTATTATTACAACTGTAGGCTTGGCAGTTAATATAGTTATGGATCCTGTGCTGATTTTTGGCATAGGCGTAATACCCGCCTTAGGTGTTGCAGGTGCCGCTATTGCCACAGTAGGCGCACAAATTATTGTAACGGTTTTATTTTTACGCTATATCAGCAGTGACACACATTTATTTTGTCATGTAAATTTGCGTAAAAAACCGGACATGCAATTAGTGGCGGAAATAACAAAAATCAGCTTACCGGCTACACTGCAAAATGTGTTGTTTCCTTTAATTGCTATGGTAGTTGCCCGTTTTGTGGCCGGTTTTGGAGATGCCGCGGTCGCTGTGCAAAAGGTGGGCAGCCAAATAGAGTCTATTTCGTGGATGACAGCAGACGGTTTTGCTATGGCTATTAACAGCTTTATTGCACAAAATTACGGCGCAAACAATTATGCGCGCGCAAAGAAGGGCTACTACATTTCTTTGGGCATTATGACACTGTGGGGTGTTTTTTGCACTGCCGTTTTAATATTCTTTGCTGCCCCCATTTTTGGCTTTTTTATTCCCGATACATCGGTATTGCCCATGGGTATAGACTATTTGGTTATATTGGGATACTCGCAGCTGTTTATGTGCTACGAAATAATGGTAAGCGGCGCTTTTGCGGGTTTTGGAAAAACACTGGTGCCTGCTATAGTTGGGGTAAGCTGTACGGCGCTGCGTATTCCTATGGTTGCGGTACTTTCGGCTACTGCCTTGGGACTATGCGGCGTATGGTGGAGCTTAACCATCAGCAGCATACTGAAGGGAACAATTATCTTTCTGCTGTTTTTTGTGCTGCTTGCCAAGCTGGAAAAAGCAAATAAGGGCTAAAAAGCAATAAAAATGCAGAAAATAACGCGTTTCTTGTTTGCACTTTACTTTATGTTGTGCTAGTATTAAAAAAGTTTATACAAAATATGGAAATTAAAACTAAAAAAAATTAAAGTAAAACAAAAAGTAGGTGTAAGTTATGATTAAAAAACTAAAAATGGGCAAAAAAATGCTGTTGGGCTTTGGCATTATTTTGGTTTTATCCGGCATTGTTTTAATTTTTGGTATAACACACGGTCAAACTATGTATGGACATTTAAAAAATTTTTATGATGTGCCATACCAACAGGTAAATGCAACTTGGCAGATAAAAGAAGCTTGGCAGGAAATACAAAAAAACATGTACTTAGCTAGTACAACTGTATATGACGCCCCTAAAAAGACGGCTTTTGAAAGCATACAAAAGGCGGACGATAGGGCAACGCAAGCACTTGATATATTGGAAACAGAATTTAGGGCTGATTATGGGGACAAGCTAGATGCGCTTTACGCTCAAATTAAAATTTCCGAGCAATACCGTTCGGAAATTATAAGCCTGTTAAATCAAAACACGGAGGCTAAAAATATTGCCGCGCAAAAAAAGCTAAGCACCGATTATAACGACAGCGTTACCGCTGCAGACAATATCTTAGATGAATTTTCACAAATAGCACAGGATAATGCGGCAAAAAAAGTTTCTTATGTAGAGAGAACCAATAGGTATAACACTATAATTCTTTCTGCCATCGGCGTTATTACCCTTATAGGTTCCATCTTTTTAGGTATGCGTATTACCGATAATGTAAATAGACCTCTGAAGGAGATTGAAAGAGCAGCCAAGGATTTGGCACAGGGCAATTTACATGGACAGGAAATTACTTATCAATCTACAGATGAGCTTGGCAGCCTTGCCGATAACATGCGCACTACCATTAAGGTTTTGCGTGTATACATAGAAGAAATAAACGAAATTATGCTGGAAGTAGCCAAGGGAAATTTAACAGCGGCACCTTCCATAAATTTTAAAGGCGACTTTTCGGCTATAGAAAAAAGTATAAGCAGTTCCATGAAGGCTGTAAATGATGTTATGGCACAGCTTAATGAATCTGCAGACCAAGTGGCAAGCGGAAGCAACCAAGTAAGCGCAGGGGCACAGGCACTTAGCGTAGGCGCAGCACAGCAAGCCAACAGTGTAGATGAGCTGGCAGCTACCATTAACCATATTAGCGAAGGAATTACAGCAACAGCCCACAATGCTGCTATAGCAAGCAAAAAAACCAGTGCTGCAGGTGATGAAGTGGAAAGCAGCATATCCCAGATGAAACAACTGGTTGCTGCTATACAAGAAATTGAAAGCACAAGTGGGCAAATAGGAAAAATTATAAAAACCATTGAAGATATTGCCTTCCAAACCAACATTCTTGCTTTAAATGCCGCGGTAGAGGCAGCACGCGCCGGCACAGCGGGTAAAGGCTTTGCGGTTGTTGCAGATGAAGTACGCAATTTGGCAAGTAAATCTGCCGAGGCGGCAAAAAACACCACAGTCTTGATTGAAACCAGCATCAAAGCCGTAGCACAGGGAGTGGAGCTGGTAGAGGTTACGGCAAAATCCATGGACGATGTAGCCGTTGTTACTACCGAGATGTCTCAAATTGTTGAAAACATTGCAGCAGATGCCGATAACCAAGCCACTGCTGTAACACAAGTTACACAAAATATAGAGCAAATTGGCAATGTAGTGCAAAACACCAGTGCCACTGCCCAGCAAAGTGCCGCCGCCAGCGAAGAATTAAGCAGCCAAGCACAAATGCTAAAAGGGTTAGTTAGTCGTTTTACCTTACAAAAAGACGCCGCCGGAGAATTAGACTTGACGACTTTGGAGTACCAAAATACAAATGAAAGCTCTTTTCAAAGCAAAGCCTTTGAAATTGAGCCAGCTGGCAAATAGTAAGCAAATGCGCAAAAGAGAAAATTTTTTCTTTTGCGCATTTTTTATATAAAGTAAGTTGTAAAACAAAAAGTTTTGTTTCAATAAACTTAAACCAAAAGTGTAAATGCACAAAAATGTAGAAAAAGACAAAATACACAATAAAAAAATTGAAAAATTAGGCATATTTATGTGTTAATAAATAGAAAAAACAGACGATTTATATTATTGAACGGGAAAGTTACCCGTAAACAAGCATTTACATAGCTAAACCCACAGGGCCCGTGTATTTAGCTATGCAGATGCAAAAAATAAAGCGGACGTGATGGATTACGCCGCTAATAAATTTTCATGGAGGAAAATTATTATGATCGTTCAACATAACATTATGGCTTTGAATAGCTACAACAAACTTTCCAGCAACAACACACAGGTAAGCAAAAACTTAGAGAAATTGTCTTCCGGTTACAAAATTAACCGTGCAGGCGATGACGCTGCCGGTTTGGCTATCAGTGAAAAAATGCGTGCTCAAATCACAGGCCTAGAGCGTGCAAGCAGCAATGCTCTAGACGGTATCAGCTTGGTACAAACTGCTGAGGGCGCTTTGACAGAGGTTCACTCCATGCTAAACCGTATGGTTGAGCTTGCCACTCAGTCCAGCAATGGTACTTATGATAACGAGACCGACCGTGCAAACCTGCAAAAAGAAGTTCAATCTTTAAAAGACGAGATTGACCGTATTGCTGAGAGCACAAACTTCAATGGTATCAACCTATTAGATGGTTCTATGGGTAGCGGCACTACCGGTGTTAAAGGCGCTATTGACCTAAGTGCTACAGGTAAGGTAGCTGCTTTTACAGCTACTGTAACAGGTGCACCTAAAGATTATGAGGTTGAGTTTAAGGCTGTAGCATCCGGCACAAGTACAGATGGTATAACCGCTAGTTGGAGTGGCACAAAACTTACTTTGTCTATTGAGGGAACTGGTACAAAAACATTTACACAAGATGACATCGATACCGCAATAAAAAATGCAAGCGGTGCACCAGATACAGGCAAAAATATCAAAGTTACCATTGAAGGCGGTAAAATTACAACAACAGGTAATACCGCTGCACAGACTGCTACTGCTTTAAAAACAGCCGAAGCTAAATTAGCCGAAAGTAAAGTAGCTGGCCTAAAAAATGTAGATAGCGGCGATGCAAACTTTAAAGTTACTGCTACAAAAGCAGGCAACGTAACAAACAAATTGGTTATTACAGCAACTCCTACTGACGAAGTAGGTGCAAAAGTATCAGCCGATGGTAATGTTGCCCTAAATTTGGATTCTACAAAACAATATTCTGCTAGTGAAATTAACTCTATGCTTGGCAAAGCCGGTGCAGCGATGACAGTTAGCTTTGATGGTAAAATGAACACTACAGAATTAGCTAAGGTTACGGGTGCTGATGCTACTCATGGTTACTTGCAGGTGGTGCAGGTGCAGGCACAAATGGCGGCTTAAACCTACAAATCGGTGATACAAAAGACCAACGCATTGAAGTTCTAGTAGGTAACATGAGCTCTACTGCTTTAAACTTGGGTGGTGTAAATGTTAGCACAGAAAGTGGTGCAGCTGATTCTATGTCAATCATCAAAACCGCTATCAATACTGTTTCCAGCACTCGTGCTGACTTGGGCGCTATCCAAAACCGTTTGGAGCATACCGTTAACAACTTGGCAACTACAACCGAGAACTTGACATCTGCTGAGAGCCGTATCCGTGATACAGACATGGCTAAAGAGATGATGGCATTTACAAAGAACAACGTTCTTTCTCAGGCTGCTCAAGCTATGCTTGCTCAGGCAAACCAACAGCCCCAGCAGGTATTGCAATTACTTCGTTAATTTGTTTTTACAAGCAAGTTATAAGTATGTTAAAAGCCGCACATCTTTTGATGTGCGGCTTTTTTTACCAAAATAAACGCTAAGAAAATACTGCATAACTTTTAAAAAAAGACAAAATTAAAAGTGCGTAACACCACGGTTACGCACTTTTGCTTTTGTAAAAACTAGCCTCTGCTTGTGTTGTACTCCCAACCCATGTACTCTTTTTCAAAATTCAGACATCGTTTACGCGTGCTTTCAGCAACAGCACCTGTAACGTCATCTAAAAGCTCTAAGCATAACGCGATATAATTTTGGCACAAAGCTAAATCTTTGGTTTTATAAGCCATTTTAATTGCACTGGTATTTTTGTTACCTAAATTTCCTGTTAGCAACTGTGCAAGCTTTAATCTTTCGTTTGCAGGCAGATTATCTTTTATAGATTTTACAGACTGAAATAAATTAAGCAAATGCTTTTGTGCCGTCTGCGTGCAGGAATCTTGTATTAAATTTAAAAGGCAAACTAAAATACCACAAAGGCGCTCCTTAGGGATATTTGTACTACAAAAAAGCCTACTATAACGCTGAATTTCTTCGTCCCGCCATTGCGCTTCTAATTTATTTAGGTCAAAGCGTTTAAAGGCTGCATAATCGCTTGGCTGCTCTTGTGCCATACGCAAATGAGAACAGTCATAGTTTTTAAAAAAGCGTTCAGCATCTTTTAAATTCACTGTATACACCTCTTTAATTAACTGTAATATAAGTATAATAGATTAAACAAACCAGCACAATAGAAAATCGACAAAATATTTTATAATTTTACAAATTTTGTAGTTTGAAACAAAAAGCATATTTGTGTTACCAATATTTTGTAAATAAGTTGATTGACAAAACGTGTGCGATAAGCTAAAATATAAACATTGTAAAATAAATATGCAGGCGTAGTTTAGTGGTAAAATAGAAGCTTCCCAAGCTTCGGTTGTGGGTTCGATTCCCATCGCCTGCTCCAGTTTATCAACAGCTTTATATAACTAAATCTTTTATTTTGGTCGTTATCATTGTTTTGTAAATAAAAAAGCCTAAAACTCGGTACTTTTGTACGAGTTTTAGGCTTTTTTATTTTTATTAGCCAAATTGAAACAGTTCACCTCGTCCCTATTAAACATAAGAAGAATATTACTCAAGCGGTTTTATACCTTGTTGTGCTTTGCATCTCTCTGTAAATATTTTGTGTAAACTGCTTTCCTTATCATCGTTTTTTTAGAAATGAATTCCAGTGACTGCCTATTGTATATCAGCCGGACACCTACACTGTTACAATTTTTTATACTCTAAGAATTGGAAATTTAAAAATATACAATTAGTTTATTGATAATGCGTCTAAACGGCTTTAATCATCAAGGTTAAAAATTATTACAGATGCAAAAAACATAGAGAAGCTGTATGCATTTTGCTGTCTCCCGTACACCCATTTTAAAAGCCAAGGTAAAGCCTGCCGTGATAAGCGCTATAATTTTTTTTGAAAGTTATTAATGTCACAGTACCGCCTTAAAAAATTACAGTTTGAAGCTTTTAACTCCCTCTTCTTAAAGACTTGTATTTGTTTTTTAACAACCCAATATCCATCTAATATAATAAAAAATAGAATTTCACATTATTTATTTCTATATAAAACGTATTATTACCCTAAACAGCAAGCCATATTCTATGCAATATGGCTTGCGTCTGTCTGTTCATTGGCACCATTTTTTAACGGTTTACATATTCTAATAATATAGTTTAAATAATTTTATAAATACTACCTTATAAAAAACAATCTTAAATGCAAACAATTCTTGATTAAGGCTTATATACACTATTTTTATAAACTTTTTGGGAGGTTTTACGCATGAATCAAAATATTTCAAACTCACTCTTTCCCGATGTACAAAATCCAACCTTTGATTTTTCATCTATTAAATGCAAGTGGTTAAATGTTCCTTACGCAGATAAATCTGCTGCACAAAAACTTGACATCTTTTTGCCTAATGACAATCTTTGCTATCACCCCACAGTGGTGATTATACATGGTGGCGGTTTTATGTTTGGGGACAAAGAAGGCATTGAACTTGAAGCTGCGCTTGAGCCGGGTCTTGAACGAGGATATGCAATAGTATCTATAAATTATCGTCTTAGCACAGAGGCTATTTTCCCGGCCGCTCCGCAAGACGTAAACGCCGCTATCCGCTTTCTTCGTAAAAACGCTTTTCGTTACCGTCTGGATCCAAATCATATTGGTCTTTGGGGCTCTTCTTCTGGAGGCAATCTCGCCTCACTTGCAGGCGTAACAGATAAAATGACTGTTTTTGTAAATCCTGAGCTAGGCGATCCCAATATCGCATGGAATGTTAATGCAGTAGTAGATTTTTACGGTCCTATCAACTTTTTAACCATGGATCCAGAATATGTAATCAACGGTTTAGACGGTCAGATTCATGATTCCCCCAATTCTTTTGAATCCAAATATTTGGGGGCGCAAATTACAACCGTGCCATGGCTTGTAAAAGAAAGCAATCCACAAACTTATTTAAACACAGGTATGCCAGCCTTTTTGATTGAACATGGAACAAAAGATCTAAACATTCCCTATCAACAGTCGGTTATTTTTTCTCAGTTGCTTGCTGACTATTTACCAGACACAGAAGTATCTCTTCGATTGATTGATGGCGCACAACATGGCGGTCCACAATTTGAAACTCCCGAAAACACTGATTTAGTATTTAGCTTTTTTGATAAATATCTAAAGTGCGGTGATGGTTGTTCTTTTAAATCATTCTAAGGCATAAAGCTCGCTTTTACAAGAAATTTTATCGCAATCATATTAACAAGTAATCTCGCCTTTTAATTTTTACTTATTGCTGTAACACATTTTAAAATACAACTCGTTTTTAACTACAACATAACCTTTTTCCTCCAAAATATGTTAGAAGCTCTTCATTTCAACAACTTCCCCCGGCAAATAGTGCAGCTTTCAATCTCCCTTAGATTATCTTGTAGTTTTATAATTTGCGCTTTTAAGTCGCTTACATCTACACCCTCAAAAGCTTTTAGCCCGTCCGTGGCTGTTTTAAGCTGAGCAGTTAAAGAGGTAATTTTGTCAGACTGCTTTTCGTATTGCGAAATGGTTTTGTAGTTTGCGATTAGTTTTTCGTCAAATTGGGCTTTTTTATCGTCCGAAACGGTAATTCCGATTGCTGACAAAAGTTCATGAATGTTTTTTGTGTACCCTCCAAAATAATTTATTAACCGGGCTTTCTCCGGTAGTTGGACGCCGATATTATACGCTACCAGCTAGGTGTAAGCATAACAAAAGAGCCTTTTAACGCCATGCTCAGGGCGAGATAGTAGAACCACTTTCTAAAATAGGTATAAAAACCAGCTTGCTTTTGCTTGGTGCTTTAGTCGTTATTCGTGTGTAAGTCATCGTACACCGCGTAGGCTTTTGGACCAATATTATTTACATCTCCAAAATCATGGGTGCAGAATCCATGTCAACACCTTCTGCTGTGATAAATAAATCGATTAAGTCTAATGCATGGTTTACGTTATCCATTTCTAATGCTTTTGAGATATGTTGTTTTAAAAGCTCCATTGAGTTGGTAGACATACTAAGCATATTTTATCTCCTTCTTTGGATTTTATTGAATTAGGTATCCAGCATTAGGATTTATCGAAATATCACATTTTTACCTCTAAATTTTTGGCTTGACAGCCCAGTAGTTTCCTTAGTTCTTTTTTGACTTGCCTCTGAGATATGCCGAGCGGCTGTGTTCTCCAAACCTCATAGGTCACCGCTGAAGTAGCTGTCCCGCCTCAGAAATACGCCATACAATATCCTTTTGCTGTAGTCATTATCACAGTTTGCAAATGTCTAAAGTATTACAGCCTTTTTTAAGATACAACCATATTTCATAATAAATTTTGTTTTATCGTACAAAGTGGTATAAGTGCAAGTATTTTTACTTGTACCTGAATTTTTTCACCCTAAAATCAAAAAAAATGCCACAGGCGTAACCCTGTGGCACTTTGCTTATAAAGAAATATAATTAGATAGCTACAAAATATTTAACAATAAACAAAGCAGCAATCACAACTGTCATAGGTTTAATGTCTTTAAATCTGCCTGTAAATGCTTTAATCAATACATAAGAAATTAAACCAAAAGCAATACCATTGGCAATGCTGTAGCTCAAAGGCATCATAGCAACGGTCAAGAAACCAGGCAAAGCCTCTGTTACATCATCAAATTTCATTTTGGTGATGCCGCTTAACATCAAGAATCCAACATAAATAAGAGCAGGAGCAGTTGCGCAGCCGGGAACCAAGCTTACAAAAGGAGCCAAGAACAAGGCCAAGATAAAGCAAACGCCTGTAACAACACTGGTCAAACCGGTTTTACCGCCTTCGCCAACACCCGCAGCACTCTCTACATATGTAGTAACGGTAGATGTACCCAAGCAAGCACCTGCTGTAGTAGCGATTGCGTCACACAACAAAGCTTTTTTCATGCCGGGCATATTGCCGTCTTTATCAAGCAAGCCGGCTTTCTCTGCGGTGCCCAAGAAAG
>JAQUTM010000067.1 GCA_028694405.1 Oscillospiraceae bacterium | reverse complement strand
CTGGAAGCGGGATTTCGCGATGCAACTCCCGGTTTGAGTAGACGCTAAAACAGATATGCAATGAGCACACTAAAAAAAGCGGGTGTGCTTTTTTTGCGCTATTTTGTATTGTGAAACCTCTTTCGTACTTTTTTTGGTATTGGTACAGAGGTGTAAGCAGAAATTTGTTTGTTATTTATAAAATTATAAAATATGCAAAAAATAAATTGCGTAATTTTGCAAAAAGATATATAATACCAAAAGATATTGTTATAATTTAGACAAAATCAAAAAGGCACAAGGAGGATCATATATGTCAACATCACCAAGCGTTCTGATAGTTGTACTTACGGGTATTGTACTCGTTTTTGCAATTCTGGTTTTATTAACCATCGTTATTACCGTTCAGGGTAAAATTTTCTCTTCTATCGAGAAAAAGAAAAATGCCCAAGCGGCGCAAAAAGTTGTTGCCGCTGCACCGGTTGTAAAAGCAGCAGCAGCAGTTGCCCCTGTAATTGAGGCGGGTATTTCTCCGGAAGTTATTGCCGCTATTACTGCGGCAATTATGGCTATGGGTGGCGGTAAGTACACCTTGCGCAGTTTAACGCGTGCAAAAGGTGTAAACGGCCCATGGGCAGTTGCAGCTACAATTACAGAAACAGACCCATTTTAACGGATAGGAGAAACGAATTATGCAAGCTTTTTTTGAAACGATAAGCAGCATTGTTGCAGACTCTGGCTTTATGGGGCTTATTAACGATTATCGTTATGCCATAATGCTTGTAGTTGCCTGTGTTTTGCTTTACTTAGCTATTGTAAAGCAATTTGAGCCATTACTGCTTTTGCCCATTGCATTTGGTATGCTTTTAGCTAACTTGCCCGGTGCCGGTATTATCCATATGGAGTATTTTGCCAGCGGTCACCCTGACTTTGGCCAAATTATTGCAAATGGCGGCCTTGCAGATATGCTTTACTGCGGTGTAAAACTGGGTATTTATCCTCCTCTTATTTTCCTTGGCATTGGTACAATGACAGACTTTGGCCCGCTAATCAGTAACCCAAAAAGTTTGCTGCTTGGCGCTGCTGCTCAGTTTGGTATATTTGCTACTTATGCAGGTTCTATTGCATTGGGCTTTACCCCACAACAAGCCGGTTCTATTGGTATTATAGGCGGCGCCGATGGCCCTACCGCTATTTTTGTAACCAGTAAATTGGCACCGGAATTGTTAGGCGCGATTGCTGTTGCGGCTTACTCTTACATGGCGTTGGTGCCTATTATTCAGCCACCAATCATGAAAGCTCTTACTACAAAAAAAGAGCGTGCTATTGTAATGACACAGTTGCGTACGGTAAGCAAAACAGAAAAGATTATTTTTCCTATCATGTGTACATTGCTTGTATCTTTAATACTGCCCAGCAGCGCTGTGTTGGTGGGTATGCTTATGCTGGGTAACTTGATGAAAGAATCCGGTGTAGTAGAACGTATTAACAAAACAGCCGGTAACGAGCTGATGAATATTATTACAATTTTCTTAGGTATTAGTGTAGGTTGCACCACTAGTGCAGACAGCTTCTTAAACTGGAATACACTTAAAATCTTAGGTCTTGGCTTAATTGCTTTCTGCTTTGGTACAGCTTGCGGCGTATTGCTTGGCAAAGTTATGTGCTGGTTGACAAAAGGCAAAGTTAACCCCTTGATTGGTGCTGCCGGTGTTAGCGCTGTACCTATGGCAGCTCGTGTTGCACAAAAGGTTGGCCAAGAGGAAAATCCTCAAAACTTCTTGCTTATGCATGCTATGGGCCCCAACGTTGCGGGTGTTATCGGCAGCGCAGTTGCAGCAGGTATTTTAATCAATATTTTAGGTTAATAATAAAGTTTAAAAAGAGCAGCTTTTTAGCTGCTCTTTTTTTGTTACGAAGATAAGGCAGTACATATTTCAGATATGTCCGCCAAGGTTTGCAAAAGAAAAATTATACAATTAAATTTGTATAAAAAAATAAAGCCTGTTTAGCGGCATAAAAATGCGCCAAACAGGCTTTGTTTCATTAAAACTGTTTTGCAACAAAATACTCTACAAAATAATCTGATTTTCAAAACATAAGAGGCATATAGTGACGCAGGCTAGAATATTTTTTCAAACAAAGCAATACTGCCTTCAAAATAGGGAGTAAGCTTTTCTTTCTTTTCCAAATCTGTGCCATGATAAGCGCGTAAGCCAATTTGAATGGAGTTTACCAAAGCGTCAATGCTTTCTTTGGTGTATCCGTAATTTTCCTGTAATCCAAGGTTGTAAATATCTATAGATGACAGCACAGGGCTGTCGTTCCAACTTTTAACCATGTTTTCATAATCTTGGGCTCCCTCAGCAGGTAAGCTGTAGTTACTGTCCAAATAGCTGTAGACGCCGATTTCTTTTTGAAAGGCAGCAGCGTCATCGCACAAATAGATAAAACTGGTGCCTGATGAAATATCTGCCATAAGCTGTGTAGAGCCAGCCATTTGCTGATTATAATCTACCTCGTTTTCGCCTAAGCCAAGTATATATTGCGCCACATAGACATCTACGGTGCCGTCGCCGTTATAATCATCAGCATAAGGAATAAGAGCATTTTCAATGGCTTCGCAAAACGCCTCGGGATAGGTGCGGCTACTTACTATAGAAACGGTATAGTCGGGTTTGCGCTGTGTAACAATATCCTTTATAAACATGCTTGCCAGTAAAATTACCACAGCCCCAATTAAAAAGTGATATTTGTAATAGTACCAAGAGTTATCCCATTTTTGCTTTTTAGTTAAGGGAGAGGTGTTATTGTTACCGGTATAGGTAACATCATCGTCAGGATTATAATTTAGCGTGTATCTTGGGCTTGCCAAGTAAAATCACTCCTTATTTGCGTTTAAAGTCCTTGCACAAAAACAGCAAATCCAGGTGCAAAGCATTTAAATGACAGTAATATTATGTTTTATTATACAGGATTAACAGCAAAAATGTGGATTTAAGGGAAAAATTCATAAAAATTTAAAAGATAAAAGCCTGCCCCAAAAGGCAGGCTTTGTATCGCGCAAAAAAATATGACCAAACCGTAAGCCGGGTTTTGTATTAAACGACGATCTATCTTGTCTGCCTGTTGCCAAGCAGCTCTATGCCACCTCCGAAACGCGCAGAGTAAACGCATCATGTTTCATGTGGGTGTTGCATCCGGTAGGGTTTACATAGCCGCAAAGTCGCCAGTGCGCTGGTGAGCTCTTACCTCGCCTTTCCATCCTTACTGTGCAAAGCACAGCGGTTTCTTTCTGTTGCACTATCCCTGGGGTCGCCCCCGGCTGCCGTTAGCAGTTACCGTAACTCTTGTGATGCCCGGACTTTCCTCACCCAAAACCGTTGCCAGTTAAGGGCGCCGCCGTATGTTTTGCTCATAATAAAATTGCTACATAATTTAAACAACAAATTGTTTAAACTCAGTCTATTTTAACATACAATCTTGTGAATTTCAACAAAATTAGGTTTGTAAAGGACAAAGGTGATTATTTTTTCTTGCGTAAAGAATAAAATCGCATTATACTTTATTTTGTTAGGGGACTCTTTATTTGGGAAAGAGAGTCAAGCTGAAAGGAGAATAGAAATGTTTAAAAATGAGTATTTAGCAAAAGTGTATGCCGAGGTTAGCAAACGTAATCCCGGTGAGAACGAATTTTTGCAGGCTGTACGCGAGGTTTTGGAAAGCTTGGAGTCCGTTGTAGAAAAACGCCCGGAGATTGAGAAAAACGGTATTTTAGAGCGTATTGTAGAGCCCGAGCGCTTTATTCAGTTTCGTGTTGCTTGGGTAGATGACAATGGCAATGTACAGGTAAACCGTGGTTTCCGTTGCCAGTTTAACAGCGCTATTGGCCCTTATAAAGGTGGTTTGCGTTTGCACCCCAGTGTATGTGCCAGTGTTGTTAAATTTTTGGGCTTTGAGCAAATTTTTAAAAACAGCTTAACAGGTTTGCCTATGGGCGGTGGTAAAGGCGGCTCTGATTTTGACCCGAAAGGGAAAAGCGACGGAGAAATTATGCGTTTTTGCCAAAGCTTTATGACAGAGCTGGAGAAACACATTGGCCAGTTTACAGATGTTCCGGCAGGGGATATTGGCGTAGGCGGCCGCGAAATCGGCTATATGTATGGCCAGTACAAACGGTTGCGCAACGAGGTTACAGGTGTGCTTACCGGTAAAGGGCTTTCTTATGGCGGCAGCTTGGCGCGTACAGAGGCTACCGGTTACGGTTTGTGCTACTTTACACAGGAAATGCTTTCCTGCATGAAACAGGATAGCTTTAAAGGCAAAACTGTTGTTATCAGCGGCAGCGGCAACGTAGCTATTTTTGCAACAGAAAAAGCTACACAGCTTGGCGCTAAAGTAGTAGCTTTAAGCGATTCTACCGGTTATATCTACGATGCAAACGGCATCAATTTGGACATTGTAAAAGACATTAAGCTGGCTAAACGCGCACGCATCAGCGAATATGTAAAAGCAGTACCCACAGCAGAATATCATGATGGCTGCAGCGGTATTTGGACAATTAAATGTGACATTGCACTGCCTTGCGCTACACAAAACGAAATTGATGAAGCAAGTGCAAAAGCTTTGGTTGCAAATGGCGTTATGGCTGTTGCAGAGGGCGCAAATATGCCCAGCACACCCGAAGCTGTTGAAGTGTTCTTAAATGCAGGTGTTTTGTTTGGACCTGCCAAAGCTGCAAACGCCGGCGGCGTTGCCACAAGCGGTTTGGAAATGAGCCAAAATAGCTTGCGTCTGTCTTGGAGTTTTGAGGAGGTAGATGAGCGGTTACAAAATATTATGATTGGTATCTTCCACAATGCCTTTAACGCCTCTAAAGAATGTAACAAAGAGGGCAATTTGGTTGTTGGCGCCAATGTAGCAGGCTTTACAAAAGTTTGTGACGCAATGTTGGCACAAGGTATTGCATATTAACCGCCTGATGTGTTAATTTATTAAATAGTAAATAAAAATAGACCCTACATGATTTTATCACATGTAGGGTTTATTATTTTTATTGGTAAATTCGTAAAAGAATGAGTAGGAGCATATAATGGCAGTATTAAAGGCTTTGCGGTTTACAGTAGAAGAGGCTTGTGAAGGATGCTTGATAAAAGAATTTTTGCGTCGCCAAAGTGTATCTGTCAGCCTGGTTAAGCAAGCTAAAAACTGCCCAAACGGCATAAAGCTAAACGGGCAAAAGGCGATTACCATAGATAAAGTGCACACAGGTGACAGAGTGGAAATTATATTGCCGCCTGATGACGATGGGAATGTAATTGCTGCGCAAATACCTTTGCAAATTGTATATGAAAGCGACTATGCCATGGTTTTGGAAAAACCGGCAAATATGCCGGTTCACCCGTCCAGGCTGCATTTAACCGACACTTTAGCCAATGGGTTTTGCGCCTTAATGCAGCAACGGGGAGAACAAGCGTTATTTCGGGCGGTAAATAGGTTGGATAGAAACACAAGTGGTTTGGTGCTTTGTGCCATGAACGCATATGCGGCACCCATATTGGCAAAAAGTGTACAAAAAAAATACACTGCTATTGTAGAGGGAGACATGCCGTTGGGAGAGGGCACCATAGAAGCGCCCATTGCGCGCCAAGAGGAAAGCATTATTACCAGATGCGTAGATGCAAAAGGTCAATATGCATGTACAAAGTATAGGGTTTTGGCTTGTGGCGGAGGATATTCCAAAGTGGAGTGTACACCTGTTACGGGCCGTACCCACCAAATACGCGTGCATATGGCGTCTTTAGGTCACCCTTTGGCGGGTGACGATTTATATGGCGGACATTTGACACACATTAAGCGCCATGCCTTACACTGTACGGCTTTGCAGTTTATTCACCCGGTTACAAAACAGCTTTTGCAGTTTGAAAGTACCTTTCCTGCTGACATGGAAATATTTGACAAGCTGATGTATGTGGTGTAAAAACAAAAAATTGCCCAGAATATTGCCGTAATCTCAGATTTTTTAGCGGTATGCTTTTCTTATTATTTATGCGAAATACTGTCCTGCATTTTGCCGAAAAGTTGCAAAAATATGAAAAAGTTGTATAATAAAAGAGCTATTGTATTTTAGTTATACAATTTGTGCCTATGTTTGTTCAGGATAGGGACAGACAGTCTGCAGAAGGCAAATAGTGCAGATGAACCTTTACGAAAGGAGATGAGGCGATGCTTTCAGAGGAGATAAAAGGCGAGAAAAATTCTTTGTCTACGGATAAAGCAAAACAGCTATCAAAAGCGTCTGGTTCGGGAAAAACCCCGAAAAACCGAAAAATGGAAGAGACGCTTTTTAATATTAACCTTACACAGGAAGATATAGAGAAAAAAGAAAAAGATAAAAGTGTTGTACAATCCAAACCCAAAACAAAGAAACGCCCTAAGCAAAAACCTTCTGAAACAACAAAAAAGTTGCAGGATATAACCTCTAAAAAAGAAGATAGTAAAGTTGAAATTCCGTTGGCAACAGAAGATGCCAACGAACTAGACGATGTGCTAAGCGGCAATAAGCCTGTTAAATCTCAATTTGCAAAAAAGCTGGAACACTTCCAGAAAAAAATGCGCCGACAATCGGCTGAACGTGCTAAACAAAAAGAGGAAAAGCAAAGGCAAAAGCTACAGGCAAAACAGCAGCAGGAACAGAAAAAACAGCAAGTTCTTTCTGAAGATGCGGCGGTAGCCGAAGCTTTGGGTGATTCGATTGACAGTGAAGTAGACGGTGCAACCGAAAAAGTGCAAACCTATTATCCTTATATGGAGCAGGAAATGCTTCAAACTGAGGTGTATGAGGCTGTAACTTATCCACACCTTACAAAGCTGAAGGTTGTTTTGCGCAACCTGGGCCCATTTGCAGTGGAAGAGTTAAGCCAACTTTTTTACCGTTTGGGATATTACGCTGAAGTACAGACTTTAGCTGTTTTGCGTGTTTTAAAATTTGCATGTAAAAAAGCTGGGACAGGTATCAGCTGGCTTTTTGCCTTACTGTGGCAAAAAATTAAAACAGCGGTAAAAGCGTTTGCAGAGGTGTTTACAGCACCTGTGGCGCGCATGGCACGCGGGTTTGGCAACATTCGTCAGGTTATTCGAGACGAAAAGGAAAAAGGTGTTAAGCACGCCGGAAAAGAGGCGCTTGTCTACTTTAACCGCGGTGTGCGTGACTATCGTCACTTAGCCGTAAATTTGCTGTTGTGGCTAACTCCTATTTGTGCACTGGGTGTATTTGTTTTTACTGTAAACACAGTTATGAATTATCAATATGCCCTTGCTATTGAGTATGAGGGCACGTTGGTAGGGTATGTAGAAACCGAAAAAGTGTATGAAGATGCACAGGCTCGTGTACAGGAAAAGATTATTTATGTAGAGGACGGTGCCGAGCAATGGCGCATGGAGCCTACATTTCACCTTACCGTTGCGGATACCGAGCAGCTACAGGACAGCGAACAGCTTTCTAACGCGATATTAGAGGCAAGCGGTGCAGAGATTATTGAGGCAGCAGGGCTTTATGTTGACGGTATGTTTTATGGTGCCACAACAGACAGCTTACAGCTTTACAGTGACCTTGAAAACATTAAAGCACCTTATCTCTCGGAAGATCCTTCTATCACGGTTGATTTTGAAAAACAAGTTGACGTGCGCGATGGTGTGTATCTGTCTGACAGCGTAGTAGACTACAGCCAGATTTCCACTTTACTCAGCAGTCAAGTAGAGGGTGAACGTGTATATACCGTAATATCCGGTGATACACCTTCCGGCATTGCCGCCAAAAACGGCATTACCACAAGCGATTTGTACGCTTTAAACCCCTCGTTGGAAAACGGTAAGGTTTTGTTTGTGGGAATGGAGCTGCTTATTTCTAAAGCAGAGGCATTCTTGCCCGTACAGGTTATTCAAACTGTTACAGAGCAGGAAGAGGTTCCGTTCCAAACAATTACAACCGATACCAGCGACTTGTTGTTTAATCAACAAAAAATTGTTACAAAAGGTGAAAACGGCTTAAATGAGCTGGTGGTTCAGTACACTTATGTGGACGGCTTATTGAAGAGCCGTGAGGTAGTTAGCACAACCGTTTTGGTAGAGCCGATTACTCAGGAAACCTTACGCGGCACCTATGTATCGCCCAATATTCAAATGACGCAGTACAGCGGCGGCGCTTTAATGTGGCCCGTGCCTGCTTACCGTTATATGAGCCGTGGCTTTACAGGTGTTTATGCCCACAACGGACTTGATATTTGCGCCGGATACGGCACGCCTATCTATGCCGCTGAGGCGGGTGTGGTAACAAAAGCTCTTTATACAAACCGTGGCTACGGTGTATATGTTATGCTTAGCCATGGTGGCGGTTTACAAACGCTGTACGGCCATTGCTCTTCTTTGGCGGTTAGCGCAGGTCAAGTTGTACAAAAGGGACAGGTTATTGCCTATATGGGCAGCACCGGTAACAGTACCGGCAACCATTGTCACTTTGAAGTAATTGTAAACGGCGTTCGCGTAAACCCAATGGGTTATTTTGGATAATTAAAATTTATAAGCAGAGAAGTTGTATTTACAGCTTCTCTGCTTATTTTTTTTATTACTGTCCATACTAACGCAGTAAAGAAAAGCTTGCTTACAAAGGAGTGGTTATGTGCACGCAAAACGTTTAATTGCAGCGTTTGGAGTTGTAATGTTTATTTCGGTTATTGTGTATGGCAATTTGTTTTTGCTTTGCTCAAACACAGGTTATGCCATTCGCGCACAAAGCCAATCCGGCTATCTGCAACAGTATTCTCTGGGCAGAGGAAATATCTTTGACTGCAATTTCAGACAGCTTACCAACGTAGAGCCTCGTTATATTGCGCTGGCTTCTCCGGGAGATGATAGCTATACGGCTCTGTTTTCGGCAGTATCGGGCAATAAACAAAAGGAATTGTTTCAGGCGGCGCAAGCGGGAAAGCCTTTTTTAATTGAACTGGATTATCCTATTTCTATAAGCGGTATTTGGCAATTTGAGGATACGCAGCGCTATTTAGACACCCCTATTGCGCAACACCTGATAGGATATTTAAACGGAGACGGAGACGGCGTAAGCGGTGTAGAACGTTTGTTTAATGAGGAGCTGAAAGGTGGCGGCACGGTAGAGCAAGTTAATTTTGCAACAACTGCCAGCGGAATGCTGCTTACAAATCAACAGCCTAAAACGGTATCCACCCAAGGCACAGGGCTTGGCGTTATGCTTACAATAGACAGTGCCATGCAGCGCATTTGTGAGGGAATTGGAGCCGACAATATTGAACAGGGTGCCATTGTTGTTATGGAAACCGCTACCGGGCGGATAAAAGCCGCTGTAAGCCTGCCGTCTTATACGCCTACAGATGTTGCATCGCATATCCAAAATAACGATTCTGCACTGTTAAATCAATATATAAGCGGCTACAATGTGGGTTCTGTTTTTAAACCTGTTTTGGCTGCCGCCGCTTTACAAACTACAATAGATACCAATGCAACTTATATCTGCAAAGGCTGGGAATCTATAAATGGGCACATTTATCGCTGCGCGCACGGCACAGCACACGGCGAAGTGGATATGCAGCGTGCACTTGAAGTGTCTTGCAACTGCTATTTTTTAAATTTGGGGTTGCAGCTGGGTGCCAAAGACGTATATGATATTGCCTCGCTAATGGGCTTTGGCAGCACAACCGCTCTGGGCGGCGGATATACCGCAAACAGTGGAAATTTGCCAAACCCCGACGAGCTGACAGATTTAGGCCAGCTTGCCAGCGTAAGCTTTGGCCAAGGTAAGCTGCTTGCCACACCCATACAAATAACAGCCGCTACAAATGTCTTTGCAAATGAAGGCGTCTATGTCTCTCCTACTTTGATTGAGGCACAGGTAAACGGCTATACAAAAGAGATAACAAAAAGTTATTATAATCCGCAGCGTGTACAGGCTATTCCCCAACAAGATGCTGAGATTATGCGTAAAATGTTAGTATCTGTAGTAGAAAACGGTTTGGCTACGGGGGCAAAGCCAAGCAGCCACGGTGCCGGCGGCAAAACCGGTACGGCACAAACAGGGCGTAAAAATGCCAATGGAGACGAATTATATGACGCATGGTTTACAGGGTTTTATCCGGCAGAAAACCCCAAGTATACTGTTACCGTACTAATGGACAGCACAACCCGATCAGGCGAGGAAGCGGCATATATTTTTGCAAAAATTTGTAATGCGCTAAGCTATTGCGTAGAAGAATAAATAGGCTAAAGCAGAAGTGATTTTTAGAATAAAATAGTTGACTTTTGTAATATTTATTTATATACTGTAAAAGGAAAATAACGTTTTTAAACGGTAATATTTCTATTTATATTGTTATTTTGCGTTGACGGGGCTAATGCTGCGTAGCTTTACAGAGAGAAAGCTGTTTGGTGTGAAGTTTTCATTTTGCGTTGCAATGCCACCCCCGAGCACCCGGCAAAACCGGGCGTGTTTGCTGCGTTAAAGCATATAGAGCGGCGCTTTTTAAGCGCAATTTGGGTGGTACCACGGAGCTTTACAGCCTTCGTCCCTTTTATTGGGGCGAGGGCTATCTTTTTGCGTTTTTGCACCATGTGAAAGCTGTAAAATAAAGCATAAAGGATGAGGTAAGAAACATGGAATGGACATCTTTAAACGACCTGCGTGAAAAATATCTTTCTTTTTTTGAAAGTAAGGGGCATTTGCGCTTAGACAGCTTTTCTTTGGTGCCCGCAGCAGACGACAAAAGTTTGCTGTTGATTAACAGTGGTATGGCACCTATGAAAAAATGGTTTTTGGGACAGGCAACGCCGCCCAACTCCCGTGTGGTAACTTGTCAAAAATGTATTCGTACACCGGATATAGAGCGTGTAGGCATTACCGCTCGTCATGGCACATACTTTGAAATGCTGGGCA
>JAQUTM010000066.1 GCA_028694405.1 Oscillospiraceae bacterium | reverse complement strand
TCTGCCCCCACATAGAGGATACATTTACAATTTTGCCTGCCTTTAAATGTATCATGTCGGGCAAAGCCGCCTGAATACAGTGGTACATTCCCTTTACATTTACATCAAACATCATGTCCCAATCCTGCGCGGTTATGTCGCAAAACATTTTTTGCTGTGCAATGCCTGCATTGTTAACCAAAATGGAAATTGGCCCAAAATGGCGGCGAGCCTGCTCAAAAGCAGCGTCTACCTGCTCTTTTTTTGCCACGTCACAGCTAATTGCCAACAGGCGTCCCCCGCCGTTTTGCAGCTTTTTTGCCAGGGCAACCGCCGCCGCTTCATTGCGGTTATAAGTAAAAGCAACCTGCCACCCCTGCTGTGCAAACAGCTGTACACAAGCCGCGCCTATTCCACGGCTGCCGCCGGTAATAAATACGGTATTTTCCATTTTAATCTCTCCTTGCTTTATTTTTCAAGTATACCCAGGGCTTGTACAAATTACAATACTTGTATTGGCACTTTAATTGTATTTTATATCCTTTATTGCACAAAACGTGCAATTCGTTAGCTATGCTAACAAATATTTTATACACCCCTCCAAATATTTGTTTTCTTCTAAAAAAGGCTCTTTCTTCCATTGACTATTGCGTCCCGCTGGAATAGACTTGTATTTATATATTGTAAAATTAAACACAGCTATATCGTTATATAGACAACCATAATAATTTTCCGGACGAGAGGGGATTTGCATTTTGCGCATTGGGTTAGATATTGGTTCCACCACTATTAAAGCGGTTGTTTTAGACACCGCAGACAACATTATTTTTAAAAGCTACGAACGGCACTACAGCCAAATTACACAAAAAACGGCTGAGCTGCTAAGCCGTATCCAACAGGAGGTTACTTTAAACCAGCCTGTACAGCTTACCATTAGCGGCAGCGCAGGCATGGGCATGGCAGACAGCTGTGGCATACCTTTTGTACAGGAGGTATATGCAACACGCATAAGTGCCAACCGCTTGCTGCCCGGTACAGACGCGATTATAGAACTTGGCGGCGAAGATGCCAAAATTTTGTTTTTACAGGGCGGCATGGAGGTTCGTATGAACGGCAGCTGTGCCGGCGGTACCGGTGCCTTTATTGACCAAATGGCAACTTTGTTAAACGTGACGCCGGACGAGATGAACGCTTTGGCGGCAGAGCATGAAAAAATTTACACCATTGCAAGCCGCTGCGGCGTATTTGCCAAAACGGATATTCAGCCCTTGCTAAACCAAGGTGCGCGCAAAAACGACGTTGCCGCCAGCATATTTTATGCGGTGGTAAACCAAACCATAGCCGGTCTTGCACAGGGGCGTCCCATTGCAGGCAAGGTGCTTTATTTGGGCGGCCCGTTAACCTTTTTAAGCCAGCTGAGAGAAAGCTTTGACAAAACCCTTAAGCTTACCGGCACCTGTCCCGAAAACAGTCTGTACTACGTTGCTTTGGGTGCGGCTTACTGTGCCACCGAAACCGTAGATTTAAGCGCCGCCCTGGAAAAGCTTGCCAACTATCAGGCAAGCGGCGATTTTGCTTACATAGAGCCGCTTTTTCAAAACGAGGGCGAATATATGGAGTTTGCCGAGCGCCACGCCAAAGCCAGCGTCCCCACAGGTACCCTTCAAGATTATAAGCAAGGTGTGTTTATTGGTATTGACGCAGGCAGTACAACCGTTAAAACCGTTGTATTGGGGCAGGACGGCAACCTTTTATACTCTAAATATCAAAGCAACAGCGGCAACCCCGTGCCTTTAATCAAGGCCTTTTTTGAAGAGCTTTACACCCTTTACCCCAACATTAAAATAGTAAGCGGTGCCGTTACAGGCTATGGCGAGGACATCATCAAAAACGCCTTTTGCATTGATTACGGCATTGTGGAAACCGTTGCCCATTTTACCGCTGCTAAACAGTTTATGCCTTCTGTAGATTTTGTTATTGATATTGGCGGACAAGATATTAAATGCTTTAAAATACATAACGGCACCGTTGATAACATCTATTTAAACGAGGCATGCTCCAGCGGCTGCGGCAGCTTTTTGCAAACCTTTGCAGGCGCTATGGGCTACAGCATTGCCGATTTTGCCCAAAAGGGTTTGTTTGCCGATAAACCGGTAGACCTTGGCAGCCGCTGCACCGTATTTATGAACAGCAGCGTAAAGCAGGCACAAAAGGACGGTGCCTCCACCGAAAATATCAGCGCTGGTCTGTCTATCAGCGTTGTTAAAAACGCTTTGTACAAGGTTATTCGCCCCAGCAGCACCGAGGAGCTTGGCAAGCATATTGTTGTACAGGGCGGTACTTTTTACAATGATGCCGTACTGCGCGCCTTTGAAAAAGAGCTGGGACTGGAAGTAGTACGCCCTGATATTGCAGGTTTAATGGGTGCTTATGGCGCGGCTTTATACGCCCAAAGCCAATACAGGCCTGACAATGCCCCCACCACAATTTTAACCGCCGCAGACTTGGCTTCCTTTACACATGAGGTGCGTGTTATCAACTGCGGTCTTTGCCCCAACAACTGCCGTTTAACCGTAAACAGCTTTGCCGGCACACGTAAATTTATCAGCGGTAACCGCTGTGAGCGCCCCGTCACCAATAAAAAAGCCGACGACAGCTTAAATTTGTATCAGTTTAAACTCCATTTGCTGCAAAGCTATACCCCTGTTCCCGGTACAAAGGGTAAAATCGGTTTGCCCTTTGGCTTAAATATGTATGAGCTGCTGCCTTTCTGGCACCGTTTCTTCAGTATGCTTGGCTTTGAGGTGGTAACCAGCCCCTTATCCAGCCGCAAGCTTTATCTAAAAGGGCAAGCTACCATTCCCAGCGATACGGTTTGTTTCCCTGCCAAGCTGATGCACGGCCATGTTGAGGCATTGATTGACATGGGTGTGGATACCATTTTTTACCCCTGCATGAGCTATAACATAGACGAGCATATCAGCGACAACTGCTATAACTGTCCCGTTGTAGCCTACTACCCCGAGGTACTGGACGCCAATATGCCCCATTTGTCAGGTATAAAATATATCCATGATTATGTTGGCCTGCACCGTGAAAAAGATGTGCCCCGCAAGCTTTACGAGATGATGCAGCGCCACTTTGAAGGACAGTTTACACTTACACAAATTAAGCACGCCACCAAGGCCGCCTATGAAGAATACCACAGCTATATGGCAAAAATACAGGCCGAGGGCGACAGCATTGTTGCCGCGGCGCAGGCAGACGGCAAGCCCATTGTGGTATTGGCAGGCCGCCCCTACCACGTTGACCCCGAAATTAACCACGGTATTGATACTTTAATTGCAGGCTTTGGCGTTGCCGTTGTAAGCGAAGATGTCATCGGCAGCCATGTACATGAAAAGCTACAGGTACATGTGCTAAACCAGTGGACCTACCACAGCCGCCTGTACGCCGCCGCCCAATATATTGCGGGCCACCCCAACATGAACTTGGTACAGCTTGTAAGCTTTGGCTGTGGGTGTGACGCCATAACCACTGATGAATGTCGCGAAATTTTAGAGCGTGAGGGCAAAATTTACACACAAATCAAAATAGACGAAATAACCAATTTGGGTGCTGTAAAAATACGTTTACGCAGCCTGTTTGCCGCCACACAGGGCGACGACACGCGCAAACTGTAACCCTTATGTGAAAGGACGAAACACTATGGCTAAAAAAGAAAACGACCGCGTTATTTTTACCAAAGAGATGAAAAAGACCCACACGCTGTTGGCACCCAGTATGGCGCCTATTCATTTTGGCATTGTTCAAAATGTTTTCCGCTCCTGCGGCTATAAAATGGAGTTTTTAACAAACAGCGGCCCCCAAATTGCACAAGAGGGTCTAAAATATGTTCATAACGACACCTGCTATCCGGCCTTGCTTGTTATCGGCCAAATGATTGACGCTTTAAACAGCGGTAAATACGACATAAATAAAGTAGCCTTGATGATTACACAAACAGGCGGCGGTTGCCGCGCCTCTAACTACATACATCTGCTGCGCAAGGCGCTGAAAAAAGCGGGCTACGGCTTGGTGCCTGTGGTAAGCTTAAATATGAGTGGCTTAGAGAGCAACCCCGGGTTTAAGCTTACGCTCCCTATGCTGCGCAAAATTATTGCGGGCATTGTGTACGGTGACGAGCTGATGCTGCTATCTAACCAAGTGCGTCCATACGAGGCTGTGGCAGGGGAAACCGACCGTTTGCTGTCCGGCTGGATTAACAAAATAAGCACTACCTTTGACGCCAACAAGGGCTTTACCGTGCGCCATATGCTACCCACCTTAGAGGCCATTGCCGCCGATTTTGCAAAAATCCCCGTCAACCGCACACCTAAAATCCGTGTTGGCGTGGTAGGCGAAATTTATGTAAAGTACGCGAGCTTGGGCAACAACAATTTAGAGGACTTTTTGCGTCAACAGGGCTGCGAATATATGGTGCCCGGCATTATGGGCTTTGCCTTGTTTAAAGTGGATAATCGTCTGGAGGACTGTAAGCTATATGGCGGCAACCCCGCAAAATACGCGCTGTGCAGTATATTGATGCAATATCTTACCAAAATGGAAACCGGCTTGATTGAAGCGGTAAAAAAATATCCCCAGTTTGTTTGTCCAAGCCCTTATCAGCACATTAAATCCTTGGTAAAAGGCGTTGTTGGCTACGGCAGCAAAATGGGAGAGGGTTGGCTGCTTACCGCCGAAATGATGGAGTTAAGCGAAACAGGCTATCCCAATATTGTATGTACCCAGCCCTTTGGCTGTTTGCCTAACCACATCAACGGCAAAGGCATGATACGCAAAATTAAAACAGTGGACCCACGCGCCAACATTGTACCCATTGACTACGACCCCAGTGCAACGCGGGTTAATCAGGAAAACCGCATCAAGCTAATGCTTGCGGTTGCAAAAGAGGAGTTAGACGCCCAACCCTTTGCCTCCGCAGTTACGGTGCCTCCTGTTATCATCGATGACGTAGTAACGGTATAAAAGGCGCAGCCACATAAGCATATTTTAAAGGCGGTAGTCGTAATGTTTTTCGGACTATCGCCTTTTTTTGCTTTAAAGCTTTGGTTCCGTTTTTTTGCAAAGTTATTTACGGTCAGCGCACCTTGTTAACAAATCGGGCACAAATGACAGCTGTATTTGGTAGAATTTATCCTTATTTTACCCTATAATGAGGCTATAAAAGTCAATAAGGAGACCTTATATGAATTTAGGAAACAGCTTGTTTCAGGCAAGAAAGAAAAACGGACTTTCCCAAGAGGAAACAGCCGAACGGTTAGGTGTAAGCAGGCAGACAATCTCTAAATGGGAAACCAACGAAACTGTACCTGATATTTACCAGTCTAAAAAAATGGCAAAAATATATCATATATCTTTAGATGAACTGTTTGATTTTGACCTTGAGATAAAGGAAATACAAGAGCAAATTGATAAAGCTGATGAAAAGGCACAAGCAAAAATTGATTGGACAAAAGCTTGGTCTAAAAAATACCCGATTTTGGTTCAATACCGTCAAAAAGTAAATGTGCCTCATTTTGCTTTTAAGTTAAACGCTATGCTTGATGAATTAAAGGAGAGCTATCAACTCAGCGAGCAAGACGCCGTTTTGGTTTTAAAAGATATTTTATACACCGCTTGGAAAGTGCGAAAAAACACTTGAAAATAAATTTTTATAAGTTTAAGCGGGTAACTTTAAAAAAATTTTACTGTCCAGCAGGCTGTAAAGCACTAAATCTTCTATAAAAACGGCGTTTCCACCTGCTGCTTTTATCAAAAAAATCTCTCTTTATGCGCCTTAAAAAAGGGGTAAAGAGAGATTTTTGTTTTATTTGGTTTTTGAAAAAGGCAGCCCAACGCAAGCCCTGTCTACACGTTGGCTGTGTCCATACCGCGCAGCATGGTGTAAACGCCCAGTTCTTCAAAGCCCAGTTGGCGGTAAATACTGCCTGCGGCAGGGTTATCATAAAACAGGCACAAAAATTGCATACCATCGTTAAAGCACATTTGGCAAAGGCTGCTTACTACAGCGCCGGCAAAACCGCGTCTGCGCCATGCCGGCAAGGTGGCAACGCCTGTTATCATGGCGCCCAAACTGTTTTCAGCACTTGTTTGTGCGTAGCTTATCAGCTTGCCCTCGTAAAAAGCGCCATAGCCGCGGCCTCCGTTGCAAAGGTTTAAACGCTCCTCCTCTTCCATTTCAGCCTCATGGCCCAAATATCCGTCTTTAAACTCGTCAATTTGGCAAAACAGTTCTACAATGGCAGCTGCATCATCAGGTACAAGGCTGCGCACTGTTACCCCCTTTGCCTGAATGGGAGCGCGCTGTGCCACTGCATTACAGCGGCTCATGTAAGTGGGACGCGGGGTGCCGCCTAAAGCCGGAGCAATGCGCTCCATAATATCGCCCCGTGCGCTTAAGCACCTGCGCTTGCGTGTACTTAAAAATTTAATTACAGGCTCTGCATCAAAGGTTTCGGGTGTTTGACTGTACACAATGTAATTGGTGGTATAACGCAAAATCAAGCTGTCAAAGCTATCCCCTTTTTGGTGGGCAAAAACCTCAACTTCCTTTGTATCAACGCCAAAATTTTCTATGTCTCCAATAAAAAACAAATTCATTTCAGGCTCTGCCATAATATAATCTAAAATTTTTTGGCGGTCTGTCTCATATAACTTTTTCATTTTTGTCTTGTTCCTCTCTGTTTCTCTCTCTTTGCGCAGCCCCGTAAAAAAGCTTTGCAAAACAGCGGTGCACTCCTGTTGCAAAACACCTTTTACCAGCTGTGGTTTGTGGTTTAGGGGCAGCTTTGTCAAATCAGTAACGCTGCCACAGCAGCCCGCTTTTTCATCGCTTGCGCCGTACACTACACGCTGTATGCGGCTGTTTATAATGGCGCCCGTACACATAGGGCAAGGCTCTAGTGTTACATATAAATCGCACTGCCAAAGCCGCCAGCCGCCAAGCGCCTTACACGCCTTGTCTATTGCCAACAGCTCTGCGTGGTGCAGTGCGTTTTTTTCTGTTTCCCGCGTGTTGTGTGCCTGTGCCACAACCTTGCCCCCACACACAACTACGGCACCTACCGGTACTTCGCCCAGTTCAGCCGCTTTTTGTGCCTCCTCTAAGGCAAGGCGCATATAATCCTTATCTGTCATACCTGTCCCCTTACAGCAAAATAAAGCTGCGCAGCACTGCATAGGCAGCGGCAATTATAAACGAAAACGCACACACAGGTGCCGTTGCCATAAGTTCAAACCTGCTTTGGCGGTTTTGGGGCACCTTTACAGCCTGCAAACGCGGCAGCTTTTCTGCGCGCAAATACCACAAAGCAAGCAACCCGCCGCCGATATACAAGGTAAAGACAACGCTTAACAAAAGTAAGGCGGAGGCGGCATCTAAATTTTGCTGTGCATAAGCCGCCAAAAACGCAAACAAATTATTCATAAAATGCAATACAACAGAAAGCCGTAGCCCACCTGTGCAAACAGCGGCATATCCCAACAGATAACTGCTTATAAATATGGTAGGCATTTGGCTCATGTCACTGTGTGACAGCGTAAACAGCACGCTTACCGTTACTATGGCAAAGCGCTGCCCCCACGGCACCAGCATACCTTGCAGCAGCCCGCGAAACAGATATTCCTCCATAAAAGCCGGCAGCACACACATGGTTATAAAAGCCAAAAGAAAAGCCACGCCGCCTTTTGGCAGCTGTGCCCCTTGTGCCGCAGGGTAATTTATCAGCTTTTGCAGCAACAGGCGCAGTCCACCCGAAACAAAACTGGCGGCAGAATAGCATAAAAAGAAAACCGCCGCAATTTTCGTCCCCTGCAAACGCGGTATCTTACCCAGCTTTACTTTTACAGGCATAGCCGCAGTTTGCATCTTGCGCACAAACACAATAGGAATTGCCAGCACCGTAAAGGTATAAACCATAGAAATAAAGGCGGCTGCCCATACAGGCATACCCACAGGGTTTGCCAAACTTGCCCCCGGCACCAACAGCTTTAAAATAAAACCGATAGCATATTTGAAAGCCATGGATAACGTTAAAAACAGCGCCACCGAAAACGCCGCAATATTAGCGGCATATTGAAATTTTGTTTTTTCCATACATTTTTCCATAAAAAAGGTGGCTCCTTTCTCAGCTTTAACCGCCCGTCACAGCTACGCGGCCCACTGTTTTTGCATTTTGCTTTTAAATTTTACTCTTGCCTGTTATCATACCATATCACCGCAAATGTTGCCATAATCTGTGAAAAAATCATGCCAAAATTGACATTATCCTACCCCTTTATTATACTATAATACAAACACAAGTTTTTAACAGATGGTTTCACGGCTTTGACCGTTTTTATTATGAGGTAACTGCATGATTAGTATTATTGTCCCCGTTTACAACGCGCAAAGCGTGTTAAATCGCTGTGTGGCCTGCCTGCTTGCCCAGCAGGGCTGTGGCGAAACGCAAATTATTTTGGTAAATGACGGCTCCACCGATGACAGTCCCCGCCTTTGTGATGAACTGGCTGTTTACCACCGCAACATTACCGTTATTCACCGGCAAAACGGCGGGCCAAGTGCCGCCCGTAATACAGGCTTACAGGCCGCTACAGGCGAGTTTGTAATGTTTGTAGATTGTGACGACACCATTGCACACACCACCTGTGCCGCCTTACTGGACGCCCAAACACAAACCGATTCTCAGCTTGTAGTATATGGCTATAATAACGTAACCGGCGGCAAAGTAAGTGCTGTAAGCTTTGGCTCTCACCTTTTTACAAACCGTAGCCAGCTTGCCCATCAGTTTGCCTCTTTATATGTACAATTCTTTTTTAACAGCGTGTGCAACAAGCTGTATTTGCGCCGTTTGATAACCACCGCTTTTCCCCACGACAAAAATTTAGGCGAAGATTTACAGTTTAACCTTGCCTATTTGCAAAACTGCTATACTATTGTTGTACTGCCACAGTGCTTTTATAACTACATACACGAAAACGCAGACGGCTTAACCTTGCAATATCGCGATGATAAATTTGACCTTGCCTTACAGGTATATGATATGGTAGACGATTTTTGCCGCGGCTTTTTTGGGCCAAATTTTGTCAACAACGGCAACGATGCTATTTTAGTAGGCGACGTAATGCGCACCATACAGCGCTATGTATTTTGCAGCCCGGACGGGTTTTGGACAAAATACCGTCAAATACGCCACTGGATGAAGCACCCCCGCGTAATGGCGGCGGCTAAAGGTATGTACACTGGCACGCCTGTATTTATGGGGTTAAAGGCCGCCTTTACTTTACGCTGTGCTTTTTTTGTATTGCTGTGCTTTGAAGTGCAAAAGCTGGTTAAAAAGTTAAGGTGATGTTATCATTACAAAAACGCTGCCACTTACACAAAAATGTAAAAGTGACAGCGCTTTTTTCTGCTTATTTTTTTAAGATAATATCACATATACGGTCTACGTCCGCAAGAGGCAAATCTGCAAATAAGGGCAGCGTTAATACGCGCTTGGCAACCCACTGGGCAACGGGGGTATCCTCTACGCTGTAAGTACCTTTATAGCAGTCATAGCTATTGGTAAGCGGATAAAAATATTTGCGTGCAAATACATTTTCCTCTGCCAGCGCCTCAAAAATTTCGTCGCGGGTTTTTCCAAATACAGTCTCGTCAAATACGGCAGGAAAATATGCATAGTTGCTTTGTATTCCTGCCTGTTCGCTTGTTACAGCAATGCCTGCCACGCCTTGTAAGCGGCTGCGATAGCGCTCTACCACTGCTTTGCGTTTGGCTATTTCGGTGTCTACATGGCGCAAATTGCAAATACCCATGGCCGCCTGAAATTCGTTCATTTTAGCGTTGCCGCCAACCTCGCCCACATGCTCTGCATCAACAATGCCAAAATTTTTTAAGTTGTACAATTCTTTTTTCAGCCAAGGCTGGCTAAAAGTAACAGCCCCGCCCTCAATGGTGTTAAACACCTTTGTGGCATGAAAGCTAAACATAGAGGCGTCACCAAAGCAGCCGGCTCCTACGCCGTTTACTTTAACGCCAAAGGCATGGGCGGCGTCATAAATAACCTTTAAATTGTGCTTTTTGGCTATCCGCTCAATTTCGGCTACATTGCACATATTACCATAAACGTGTACAGGCACAATGGCGCAGGTTTTTTCGGTAATCAAACTTTCCAGCTTCGTTACGTCCATAGTGTAATCTTGGGGGTTTATGTCACAAAAAACAGGCGTTAGGTTGTTGCGCACAATGGCGTGGGTTGTACTTGCAAAGGTAAAGGGTGTTGTAATTACCTCCCCTTGCAGCTTAAACGCTTGTATGCAAAGCTCCAGTGCCATATGGCCGTTTGTAAAAAGCTGCAATCCCTCTACGCCCATATAATCTATCAGTTCTTTTTCCAGCTGTTGGTGCTTTGGGCCCATGTTGGTAAGCCAAGCGGTGTCCCAAATGGGTTCAATTTCTTTTATAAATTCCTCCATGGTAGGCATGGAGGAGCGTGTTACCAAAATCGGTTCTTTACTCATAGTATTCAACCATCCTTTTTGCAGCAAATGCTTTGCTTTTACACTGCAAGTTATTTGCTATCTTACCACGTTTTACAAGTTTTTGTAAAGCTTAGCCGCGTTTGCCCGCTATCAGTTTTTTTGCCATATCTATGCCATAGGTAAGGCTTTCAAATTTAAACAGCCATGCGCCGCCGCCGTAAACCGCTACGCCCACTAAAATCTGCAAAACAAGTGTTACAAAGTTGTTTAGGTTTAACAGCAAAACACTCATGGCTGCTATACCCATGCCGGCTGTTAACAGCAGCGTGGGTAAAATATCCCGTAGCTGCTCAAAAGGGCCGTAGTTCATCAATTTTTTATTGGGCCATGCGTTGATAAACAGACAAATAACACTGTTTACCACGCTGCCCCAAACCATGGGGTAAATGCCCATAGGCACCGTTACAACTAAAATTACCACCCACAAAACCTTTTTGATAATTTCCAGCTTCAAAAACAAATCACTGCGCCCCATGGAGTTCATCAGCTGCAAATTGCAGGTGTGTATGGGATAAAACATCAGCATTAAGCAGGTAAGCTGCATAAAGGGGATTGCCCCCGCCCACGTCTCGGTGTACATCAGCAAAATAAGCGGGCGCGCTACTGCCGCAAGACCGATGGACACGGGA
>JAQUTM010000065.1 GCA_028694405.1 Oscillospiraceae bacterium | reverse complement strand
GGATTTTGTAGAGCTGGACGCCTGTGCAGGCGGCTGTGTAGGCGGCGTTTTACAGGTAGAAAACCCGTATATTGCCAAGGCAAAGCTGAAAAAGCTGCGCCGTTATATGCCGGTAAGTAAAAATCACCTGGAAAATCATATTCCGCACAATATGTTGTGGGACAGTGATTTAGAGTATGCCCCGGTTATGGAGCTGGGCGAAACACGAGCCGAGAGCTTTAGTATGTACACGCGTTTGGAGGAGCTACGAGACAGTTTGCCGGGGCTTGACTGCGGCAGCTGCGGAGCGCCTACCTGTGAGGCTTTGGCAGAGGACATTGTGCGGGGCAATGCAGATATGGACGACTGTGTAGTGCTTATGCGCCAGCGCATGGAAGCTGTATTAAAAGCTCTTGGAAAAGACGCAGAAAAAAATGAAAAAGACGCGGCGCAGGCACAAAACCCATTGCCGCTATAAAAAGGGGTGGGCAAGCAGATGACCACAAAAGATTTGGAACCATTGGGCTTTTTGGCAAAAAATACAGCGGAGGAAAAGCAAATTACAGGTGGCTTTTGCGGAGACCTATTAAGCTGGGCCATGAGCCGTATTGGCGAAGGGCAGGTGTGGTTTACCGTAATGGGTAACATCAATGCCGTAGCGGTAGCCAATTTGGCAGATGCCGCTGCCATTGTACTTTGTCATGATGCGGCATTGGCACCTGACGCTGCCGAAAAAGCACAAGAGCACGGCATAAATATTTACGCTACCTCTCTGCCGGAATATGAGGCGGCAGAGAGGTTTGCAAAAGCCTTTGCGTCAAAAGGCTAAGTAAAAAACCAGAAAAACCCAAGCTCTTTGCGCGCCAAAAGGTGCTATGCAGTAGGGTTTAGGGCTGTGTTTGTCTTTTTTACAAAATAACGGGAGGGAGAGCAATGGCGCTTTTTTATGATTTACATATTCATTCAGCGCTGTCTCCCTGTGCCGAAAACGATATGACACCCGCTACCATAGCAGGGCTTTGCAAGTTAAACGGGGCAGACGTAATTGCACTGGCAGACCACAACAGCGCCTTAAACCTGCCTGCGGCTAAAGCTGCGTGTGAGGCTTACGGTCTACAGCTTTTGCCTGCCATAGAGGTAAACACCGCAGAAGAAATTCATGTTTTATGTTATTTTAAAACGGTAGAGCAAGCACTGAAAATGGGTGAGATTTTGTATGACCACCTGCCGATTTATGGATATGACGAAGCCATTTGGGGGCGTCAGCTGGTTATGGACGCCGACGATAAGGAAACCCAATGTGTAGAAAAGCTGCTAACGGGCGCGGTAGATTTGGATATTTACGATATAGTAAAGCTGTGCCAAAGCTTTGGCGGCATTGCCGTACCTGCCCATGCAGACAAGGACAGCTACTCGCTGCTGAGCGTATTGGGCTTTCAGCCGCCGGACCTGCACTTTGACGTGATAGAGCTGGCACACCCCGAAAAATACGAAGCGTATTGTAAAGCGGGGCTGTTGCAGCCCGGTATGGAGGTAATTCATTCTTCAGACGCACACAGCTTAAGTATGCTGCAAGAAAACTTTATGCTGCTGTGCAGTACAAACCCTTTGCATCAGCTGTTAGGGGTGCAGACCAAATAAAAAAGCGTATGTGCAAAAATTACACATACGCTTGATTTTTGTTTGCTAAAAAACGGTTATAAAACGCCTACACGCCTTTTACCAGCTTTTCGGTATTTTCCTCTATGTAGTATTTTACGCGTTGCGATACATGAGGCTCAGATAAATTTTCGGTGCCGAAAAGCTCTTTTAGAGCCTCGGTATCAATAATAAAGTTTTCGTGTATATTTTCGCCCTTTAGGCCAACGGCGTAGCTAAAGGTAATGTCGGGGTTCATGTCTACCAAGGTAATAAACACGCCGGCAATGTCGCCAAGCTTAGGGCAGGATTTGTGAGAGGTGTAAAAGGTAGCGTTTACGCTTGTGCCAACCTCGGGCATACTGGTAATAACCAAGCTGCCTCCGGTAGCCTCGGCTGCAAGGCGAAAAGTAGGAATACCGCTGCCAAAACGCGCGTCAGGCTCTAACACCAACAGGTGGCGTACAAATTCGTCAGGCATACCACAGCCGTTATCGGTAACAGTAATGGTAATTTTATCCTCCACACGGTTATTGGCTACTGAAATAGAAATAAAGCTTGCCTCTGCACGCACAGAGTTAATAGCAATATCTAAAAGGTTTACAGAAATGTCTTCCATAATTAAATACTCCTGTCAGCCGTAAGGCAATCGTTCTTGGTTGTCTTATAAATTATAGCACTCCCATTGTGTTAAATCTATAACAAATTGCATTTTTTTAAGAAAAAAGTGTAAAGAATAAATATATAAAAATAGACATATTTCACATATTTTGTAGGAATAGGTATGGCGGTTTTAGAAAATAAAAAGAAAAAACAGCGACAATAGGGTTATTTTTTAAGCAATTTGCGCGCACTTTGAAGCAACGGCCCAAAATTGATTGCCAAAACAATAACAAGCACCAGCCCGCTCCAAACCTGCCACAGGTTTATTTGCATTAACATCATAACGCTTTGTACCGCAAGCAGCAAAGTGTTTATCCCCATTTTTATGGGATGAATATCAAAGGCGATATAACGGCGGCAATTAATGGCGCGGACAACAAAAATAATAAAGTAGCAGAAAAAGGTTGCAAAGGCGGCGCCGTTTGCCCCCCATACGGGAATAAGCACAAAATTAAGCACAACGTTGCTTACCGCGCCTACCAACATGGTCATCAAGCTGGCGGTGCTGCGCTTTTCTACCATATAAACGCTGCCGATAAAGGACACAAAGCACGAGTACACTGTGGCAATGATAAGCAGAGGCACATACTGCCAGGCGGCGTGATACGCGGGATTGGTGGGTGCCAGCAGCTTAATGCCCAGCTGGCAAAAATAAATTAAACCGCTGCCCACACAAAAAACAACTGCCTGATAGCTTAAAAATACGTTGGAAAAAAAGGTGACGCGGCCCTTGCCGCGGTCTTCGCTCACGGCGCTTAGCTGCCATGCCTCGGTAAAAATAGTGCTGAACATTACCACAATCCCGGGTATTTTATAGGCCAGGTCGTACAAACCGTTTGTTTCCAAGCTGGTCATAATTTTAATTAGGTAGCGGTCACTTGCGTTGGTAATCCACCAAAGCATACTGGCGGGTACCAAAGGCAGGCTGTAGCGTAGCATTTCGGCAAAGACGCCGCGGTTAAAATAGGATATGCGAAAATATTTGCCCAAATTTGCAACAGACCATAAAAACAGGCCGCTTAAAAAGTCTGCACATACAATGGCTCCAACGTAACCGATGATGCCAAGCTGTAAAGGCCCTAAAAATAAAATAGTAAAGGTGAGCATTAAAAGTGTATTTAGCAGGCCGTCTATAGCGTAAAGGCGGGTGTACTGTTTGGCGCGTACAAATTGGCTGCAAAGGTTGCGGGCTGTGCTAACCACCACAAACAGGCACATCAGCCATGCATAGGTGCCAATATCTGCAATTAAGGTAAGCAGTGGGTACAGGCACAGCAAACATACAGTGCCTATGCCCAGCGCCGCAAACCCGTTTACAAAAACAGTGCGTTTGTCGTACGCGTTATCCAGTCCAAAACGGATTACTGCGGTAGCAATACCAATGCTTACCAGCGGCAGCAGTAAATTGCCCGTTTGCACAACAAGCCCTGCAAGGCCGCTTTCGGCGGGTTGTAAAATACTGGTATAAAAAGGCATGAGCAAAATGCTTAACACCTTGCTGCTAAAGCTGCTTAATGCAAATAAAAACGTATTAGACAGAAGTTTTCGATATTTATTCAAAGCCATAACCTCACGAAAATTTTTATACAGACAAAAGCCGTAAAAAGGCTGCAAAAAAAGAAATACAAATGCGGCGCAATTTGTGTATATAAAAAGGCCTCTTTTAGCGGCACTTATACGCAGTCGCCTTTAAAAACCGCCGCAAGTTAAATTTACTATAGTTTACCATATTATAGGCAAAAAGCATAAACAAACAGTGAATTTTTAAAAATATATTTTACATAGGTAGGTTTGATAAAGCTACCGCAACAGGGCACGGCGCTGTTTGTAGTCCGGCATAAGCTGTGCCATAAGCGCGTGAAAGCCGGCTTGATGGTTGGGGTGCACAAAATGACAAAACTCGTGTAATACCACATATTCAATGGCAGGCAGGGGTTTGTCCAGCAAAAAGCGGTTAAAGGTAATTTTACGCTTTTGTACATAGCATACGCCCCAACGGCTTTTCATGGCACGGGTGGTAATAAGAGGCATTTGGTTTTGCAATATTTGTGCAAAAAGAGGATAATATTTTTCTGCCAGAGGGACAAACACCTGCATACATTGTGCATGGGTGTAAGGGCAGGCGGCAGGTACGGGGGCAGGTGCGCTTTGCGCATGGAGCAGGGCTTTTTGCAGCCAGTGCGCCTTGCCTTGCACAAAGGCGATAATTTGCGGCAGAGGGGTACTGCGCGGCGCACTTACATTTATTATGCCCGATGCGCTTACCCTTAAATTGATATTTTTAACTTTTTTTCGCGTTATTTTATAGGAAAATGTTTTTCCTTCAATTACAATATATTCTGTCAAGACCCTAACTCCTTTGAAAGCCTGACCGCTTTATCGGTCAGGGTATGTAAAAAAGCAAGTGTATACCTATTGAAAGCAAATTTTCTGCCCATTAAAAAGTATAGTTTAATTAAAAAAATTTAGCAATATAAACAAAATAATAAAAAAAGTCTGGTATCATTTTCCCCTTAAAAAGAATTGACTACGCTAGATATTGTGGCATATAATAATACTAGTCGCTAGATATAGACTAAAAGTCAAAACATTAGTAAATTCTACAAAAAGTAAATTTTCGACAAATTTAGATAAAAAACGACAGAGAACGGAGAACATCATGATTAAGAGCATTGTAAAAAGAGACGGCAGAGTTGTATTGTACGATGAAAGCAAAATAGCAAACGCTATTTTGAAATCCATGCAGGCCAGTGGCATGGACGATGCAGCGACGGCGGCGGTAGTGGCGGGCAAGGTTACCGACAGGCTGATGCAAACCTGTGGAGAGCGTGCGCCCGAGATTGAAGAAGTGCAGGACGCAGTAGAAAAAACTTTGATGGATAACGGCTACGACACGGCAGCAAAAAACTACATTTTGTACCGTGCAAAACGCACCGAGATTAGAGAGAGCAATACAGCTTTGATGAAAAAGCTGAATGAGATTATCAAAGCGGACGCACACGAGAGTAACTTGAAGCGTGACAATGCCAACGTAGACGGCGACACTGCCATGGGCAGCATGTTACAAATGGGTGCCGCAGCAAGCAAAGAGTATTACGCAAAATATCTGCTTACCCCTGAGCAGGACCGTGCGTATATCAACGGCGATATTCATATTCATGACTTTGATTTTTACGCTTTAACCATGACCTGCTGTCAGATAGATTTGGTAAAGCTGTTTAAGGGCGGCTTTAGCACAGGCCACGGCTTTTCGCGTGAGCCAAACGATATTGCCAGCTATGCTGCTTTAGCGGCTATTGCCATACAGGCCAACCAAAATGACCAGCACGGCGGCCAAGCAGTACCAAACTTTGACTATGGTTTGGCACCGGGTGTAGGCAAAACCTATAAAAAAATGTTCCGCTTAAAATTGGCAGAGGCATTGGAAGACGCCGCCGATTTGGACGATGCAACCGAGCTGGTAAAAGGCATTTTGGCAGACATTGAAGAGGAGACGGGTTGGGTGCCTCAGCTTGAAACCAATCTGGAGGCTTACGACGCCGAAGTGATAGCAGCTTTAAACAAAAAGCTGGGTTCGGCACAGGACTTTGTGCCGGTACTTGCGCGCAGCCGCAAACGCGCATGGAAAGCTACCGATAAGGCAACCTTCCAAGCCATGGAGGGCTTTATCCACAACTTAAACACCATGCATAGCCGTGCAGGCGCACAGACGCCGTTTAGCTCTATTAACTATGGTATGGATACCTCTCCCGAGGGCCGCATGGTGATGAAAAACCTGTTGCTTGCCACAGAGGACGGCCTTGGCCACGGCGAAACGCCGATATTCCCCATACAAATTTTCCGCGTAAAAGAGGGCATTAACTACAATGCGGGAGAGCCCAACTATGATTTGTTTAAATTGGCTTGCCGCACCAGTGCAAAACGCCTGTTTCCAAACTTTAGCTTTGTAGATGCACCCTTTAACCTACAGTATTATGACCCCAAACGTCCCGAGACACAAATTGCATACATGGGCTGCCGTACACGCGTTATTGGCAACGTGTATGACAAAAACAACGAAATTTGCAATGGCCGCGGCAACTTAAGCTTTACCTCTATTAACCTGCCGCGTCTTGCCATTGAGTCAAAGGGCGACGAAAAGGTATTTTACCAAAAGCTTACCGATATGATGGATTTGGTTATTCGTCAGCTGTTAGACCGTTTTGAAATTCAGGCACGCCGCAAAGTTAAAAACTTTCCCTTCTTAATGGGGCAGGGTGTTTGGCTGGGCAGCGAAAAGCTGCACCCGGATGATGAGGTGCGTGAGGTAATTAAACACGGCACTTTAAGCGTAGGCTTTATCGGTCTTGCCGAAACCTTGGTTGCTCTGTTTGGCCACCACCACGGCGAAAGCGAAGAAATGCAGAAAAAGGGACTTGAGATTATCGGCTATATGCGCAAATATATGGACGATACCGCTGAGAAAACCGGTTTAAACTTTTCGCTGCTGGCAACCCCCGCCGAGGGCTTAAGCGGACGTTTTGTGCGCATGGACAAAAAACGCTATGGCGTTATCCCCGGTGTAACAGATAAAGATTATTATACAAATAGTTTTCATGTGCCTGTATATTACAATATCGGCGCCTTTGATAAAATTAAAAAAGAGGCACCGTACCATGCGCTTACAAACGCAGGGCACATCAGCTACATTGAGCTGGACGGCGACACCAGTAACAACATTGAGGCATTTGAAAGCGTTGTACGCGCCATGCACGATGCAGGTATCGGCTACGGCAGCATTAACCACCCGGTAGACCGCTGTCCACGCTGCGGCTTTAACGGCATTATCGGCGACAGCTGTCCCGTATGTGACCACCACGACGGTGATAACGGCTATTATATGGAGCGGATTCGCCGCATTACCGGTTATTTGGTAGGCACCTTAAGCAAATGGAACGATGCCAAACAGGCCGAAGAGCGTGACCGTGTAAAGCATCACCTATAATATAATAGGAAATTAAAATAAAAACTGCGTGAAAAGCAAGTATCGTTTGCAGCTGCAACCGTGTTTTTTGCGCAGTTTTTGTGTTACAATAATAAAAACCCCACAAAAAGGAGAAGCCTTATGCCATACACCGAAACAGCACAGGAAGAACAGCTGGAGATTTCCGGTTTTGTAAATGATAGTATTGTAGACGGTCCGGGACTGCGCTTTACTGTTTTTGGGCAGGGCTGTCCACACCATTGTAAAGGCTGTCACAACCCCCAAACATGGGCGTTTGGTGCCGGCGAGCGCTATACACCGCAGGCTGTTTTTGAAAAAATACAGGCAAACTCGCTTGTAAAAGGGGTTACTTTTAGCGGAGGCGAACCCTTTGCCCAGTGTGGCGGCTTTGCGGTTTTGGGCCAGCTATTGCAAAAAGCAGGGTATGAGGTGGCTTGTTATACGGGCTATACCTTTGAACAGCTGCTGCAAATGCCCGCGGCGTTACCGCTGCTAAAACAGTTGGACGTATTGGTAGACGGCCCTTTTATTGAGGCGCAAAAGGATTTGCTGCTAAGCTTTAGAGGCAGTGCCAACCAGCGCATTTTAGACGTACCCAAAAGCTTGGCGGCAAAAGAAGCCGTGCTTTATGAGGGAGAACGCTGGCAGGGCGCACCGCGGTACATTCCGCGTCACCTTAAATTTTAGGGCTTTTACACAGGCGCCATATAAAAGCTGTTGGTGTTTGTTAAAAGCAGAGGGAGTGTATAATGGACTGGATAACCGCTATACAAAGCTATACCCCGCAAGACCCGTTTGAAGCTGCGGAAAAAGATGCAATTTTAAATTTTGCCCAAAACACACAGGACGTACTTTTACGCAAAAGTACCTTGGCACATGCCACTGCCAGCGGCTATGTAATGAACCCCGCACGCACCCGTGTGTTGATGATATACCATAACATTTATAATAGCTGGAGCTGGACAGGCGGACACGCCGACGGAGAAACGGACTTGTTTGAGGTTGCAAAGCGGGAGGTGGCGGAGGAAACAGGGCTGACGGATTTATATGCGCCTGTGCACACACCTTTAAGTGTAGAAATACTGCCTGTAAAAGCCCACATAAAAAACGGCGGTGCGGTGCCTTGTCATTTGCACTTAAACGTAACGTATTTGTTTATTGCAGAGGAAACCGTACCTCTGCGCATAAAACCGGACGAAAACAGCGGCGTAAAATGGCTTTGTGCCGATGCCTTGGCAAACGATGTAACCGAGCCCGATATGTTGCAGCTGTACAACAAATTAACAGAAAAAGCCAGAAAAATACAAATAGTATAATAGTGGTGATAGTATAAAGGAGGATGCTGATATGTTTAACCGCAAAACAAAAAAAGAGCTGGACCCATGGGATATGCCGGATACCACCTGTTACACACAGGAGGAGCACAACACAAGCTGCCGCCAGCAAGAAAGCGAACAGATACATAGCCAAAACACATATGCGGGTTTTGACAACGAAACGGCTGAGGCTGAAACCCACAGCACAGAAAATTATCCGCCACAGGATAATGCGGCTTATGCAGCTTTGATGAGACGCGGCAATCAGGTAAAAGTTTTGGGTGTTATTTCCATAGTACTTGCCTTTTTTGGCGGCGGGGTTATCAGCTTATTGGTAGCGATTTATGCGTTGAGACTGGGATATAACTTAAAAAGGGAGAGAAACAGCGAGACACCTGGTGTAAAAAGCGGCATGATTTGTGCATACATTGCGCTGGCTATCGGCGGTTTAACTTGGTTTTCTCTTTTTCTGTTTTCCGTTGTTTAATTAAATTTACAAACAAAAAACGCTTGGTCTGTTATTGACCAAGCGTTTTATTTGTTTATATGCTTAAAAGCGGTTTAACTATGGCGGCTTTTTAAAACCCAAGCAGCGCCAAAGCACACGGCACAGGGCAGTAAGCACTGGGCGGCACGAGCCAAAAGATAAGCCGAAAAAGAGGCAGAATATGCTGGATTTTGCAGGTAAACGGCAAAATAATCCCACCCCAGAAGCACCCAAAAGGCAATAAAAAACAAAAACGCCAAAAGTGCTAAAAAGTGATAAAAACAAAAACCTTTCATGACGGTGCTCTCCTTTAATAATAGTATGTGTAGGGCAAAGCAATCCATTTGCAGAAAGCAAGCCTTTTCTGCTTTTGCAAAATTTATAAGCCGCAGGCTTATATAGGCTGCAAAGCGGCAAAGTATTGCTCTATTTGGGCTTTAGTGGCGGTACAGCTGCCTTGCAGCAAAGGTGGTTTGCCGCCGCCGCGGCCGCTGCAAGCCGCATGAAAGCTTTTGCCAAAGGACAAGATGTCTAGGCTTTCGCTTGCCAGCGCATATTTATAGCCTGCGGTATCACTGCCGCTGAAAACAGCGCTTACGCCGCTGCGCCCTTGCGCCACCAACAAACAAAGACGGCGCAAATCGTCGGGTGAGAGATTGTCTTCAAACAGACACACGTTAGCGTCTTTGGTGCCCAGTAAGGCGGCGGTTTTTGCAAACAGATTTGTCTGCACGGCGGCAAGCTGCATTTTCAAGGCGGCAGTCTCCTCTTTTAGACGGGTAAAGGCGGCAGTAAGCTGGTTTGGCTTAACGCTGAGGGCGGCGCTAATTTCATTTGCCTGCGCTGTTTTTAGGCAGTAATCGGCAAAGGCACGGCCACCGCTTACCATGGTAATGCGCACACCGCCCTTGTAATTTTGAGCAGATAAAATTTTAATAATGCCTACTTCCGCGGCGGTTGCGGTATGGGTGCCGCAGCAGGCACATTTATCGCTGGTGCCCACGGTTACAATGCGCACTTGACCTGCAATTTCTTTTTTGCTGCGGTATTGCATGGCTTGCAGCTGCCGGGCAGTAGGGTAGCTGACACAAACAGGTGCCGCGGCGTATACGGCTTGGTTGGCAAGCTGTTCTGCCTTTGCCAAAGCCGCGCTGTCCATAGGACCGCTAAAATCCACCGTTACCACGTCTGCGCCCATGTGAAAGCCCACGTTGTCCCAACCGTATAAGCTGTTTACAATGCCGCTTAAAATGTGCTCGCCTGTATGCTGCTGCATATGGTCAAACCGCCGTGCCCAGTTAAGAGCGCCCGTTACGGTGCTGCCTGCTTGCAGAGGCGCATTGGTAAAATGGGTGATAATGCCGTCTTTCTCGTGTACGTCAACAACCTCTGCACATCCTAAAGTGCCGCTGTCGGCAGGCTGGCCACCGCCCTCAGGAAAAAACGCAGTTTTGTCCAACACAACGGCGTATCCGTTTTTTGCAGGGGTACAGCTAAGCACGGTAGCTTCAAAAGTGCAAAGATAGCTGTCATTATAATAAAGGCGCTGGGTGTCCATTTGAAAAACCTCCGATAATAAAAATGTTACAAAAAGTATAGCACATTTATGATATAATAATTTACATAACCAAATATTATTGCTAAAAAACGTAAATTTTGGAAGAGAACTGCTAAAAAATTATTATAGTTAGAGCATATATTTACCTAAACTTTAACGGCATAAAGGAGAAGATACACATGAAAAAAGCTTGCAGCGCGGTGCTTGCGGCGGTATTGCTTTTGTGGGGGCTTGGAGGGTGCAGCCTGCCTGTGCGAGAGGTTTCAAGCGAGCTGACAACTGTTGTTACCCAGTCACGCACGCCTGTGGAAAACCTTACGGTGTGCCTGCCCAAAACCGCACCCGCAGGTTTAGCGCAAATATTGGAGGCATACAGCCAAAGCTGTGGTGCCGCCGTGGAAAATTTATCGGCAGAGAGTGCCGCGTTGGTTTACATAGAGGACTATAACGCTTTTTTACAGACGGGCGCAGAAAACGCTTTTTATAACTTGAGCCAGTACCCCAGCCAAACGGTTTTGGCTTTGTGCGATACGGTAAACACCTGCTATGCCATACAGGCACAGGACGAAAGCCATTACGCTTTGCCGGTGGGGCTGGAGGGGTTTGGCTACATGGTAAACACCCGCATTTTAGGTGATATTTTTGAGCAAGAGCTGCCGGAGGAGTTA
>JAQUTM010000064.1 GCA_028694405.1 Oscillospiraceae bacterium | reverse complement strand
AGGAGTACCGGGATAAGGGGGGATATAGTCATCAGAGATAGAACGATTCATGGGTTCGCTCATATTAAAAAGCCTCCTATTGGTATTAATCATGGCATATGGCCATCTATATATGCTATGGAAAAGGGGGTGAAAATGTGCAGTAACCCATAAAAAGAAACCTTTTATAGAAAGAAGTTTACTAAAAATTCAAGCACCGCGGTTAAACCAATGCTGTATAAAAAGATACTTGCGGGTTTGCATAAGGCAATAATCAAAGCAAAACGCTTAAAGCTTATTTTACTTAAGCCTGCTATAATACACAGTAAATCATCTGGTGCAAAAGGAAAAAAGATTGCTAAGGCAAAAAGAATACGAAACCGTTTTTCGTCCTGTAGCCACCCTAAATAGCGTGTATAACTTTTTTCGCTTATTATAGTTTTTACAAAGGGTAAGCCGTAACGGCGCGCTAAGTAAAAGTTTATAAAAGAACCAATTAAAATACCTATATAGTTGTACAAAAAGCCGTACCAAGGGCCAAACAAAAGCACCCCTGCTGCGCAGCTTAAGCCGCCGGGAAGAATGGGAAAAGTAACCTGTAAAATTTGCAGTAATACAAATAAAAAGGGAGCAAAACCATTGAACTTTAATAAAAACAGCGAAAGTGTATCGCTGTTGGTAAATAAACCTTGCTGAAACCCATAAATAAAAAACCAAACCGAAAGACCAAGCCCAACGACAGTAATGACATTGGAAAAAATTTTAAAAAATTTATGATGGGAGGTCAAGTTATCACCTCTTTTCAAATATAAGCTATTCTATGCAAAATAAGCAAGGGGGTGAAATAGGTAAAATAAAATACCGGTAGAAAAAGCCGCAACGCCCAAAATACTGCTTTTTACCGGTATTTTAAATAAAGTTTGTAAAAAAGTATGGAAATTTGTATATAAAGTGTGTAAAATTATTGTTAGCTGTTTCTCTGCAAATATAATTGGAATGATATTGCAGATATGGCGAAAATTTTCTGATAAAAGAGGACTTTTTATGATACATCAAACTTTAGATTTACAAGTAAATTACTCAAAATTAAATATTATCGATAATAATTATCATGCGACCTTAACAACTTTTTTTATGGAAAATGACGCCTGTATTGACGAAAACAGGAAGCGTCCCGTTATTTTAATTTGTCCGGGCGGCGCTTACATGAAACGAAGCTTCCGCGAGAACGAAGCAGTAGCATTGCGCTTTAATGCGTTGGGATACCACGCAGCAGTATTAAACTATAGTGTGGCACCTACACGTTTTCCTGCCGCCGTATGTGAAGCAGCAACAGCAGTTGCCATGCTGCGTGAAAACGCTTTAAAATGGCATATTGATACAGATAAGATAGTAATTTGCGGCTTTAGTGCAGGTGGGCATGTAGCCTGCAGCTTAGGCGTGTACAGTGAAAGTTCTTGGCTGAACAATTTGTTGAATACGCAATCTTTCCAAATAAAACCCAATGCTATGCTTTTGTCTTATCCCGTTATTACTTCGGGCGTTTACGCCCATGCGGGAAGCTTTGAAAATTTACTTGGGGAGCAGGCAACTGATTTAGAAAAAAGAGAATTGGTAAGCTTAGAAAAACAAGTAACCCCTATCACTCCGCCAACTTTTTTATGGCATACGGTAGCAGACGAGACAGTACCGGTAGAAAACAGCTTGCTTTTTGCAACTGCTTTACAAGCAAATCATGTGCCGTTTGAACTGCATATGTTTACCAAAGGCATACATGGACTGGGGCTTGCTACCGAAGAAACCAAAAACAGCGAGGGCCGCGGCGTACAGCCGGAATGTGCCTGCTGGCCGGATTTGTTTTCTGTGTGGTTGAACAGCAATTTATAAATAAAACTGTAAATTTGCAATAAAGAGTTTTTATTTAGTGAAGTTTTTTAATATAGCAAATACAAAAAGCGCTTATGTGCCTGTAGTTACACAGGACATAAGCGCTTTTTCTTTTGTTGTTTTGATGACAGGAAAAAAGAAATATATATTACAAAAGAAGCTTACTGAAAAAACTTGTTTTACATAGGTTTACTCTACTGTAACGCTCTTAGCAAGGTTACGGGGTTTATCAACGTCACAGCCACGCAGAACGCTCATATAGTAGGCAAACAGCTGTAAAGGAATAATAAGCAGTAAGGGCATTAACAAATCAGCGGTTTTCGGAATTTCTACTGTAAAATCAGCTACGTCGTCCGGTACTGTCACACCTTCTCGACACAGCAAAATAACGCGTGCTCCGCGTGCTTTTGTCTCTTTTACATTACTGATGGTTTTTTCAAAAACATCTGTTTGGGTAGCTAGGGCTACAACAGGGGTGCCTTCTACAATCAAGCTGATAGTACCGTGCTTTAATTCACCTGCGGCATAAGCTTCTGAATGAATATAGCTGATTTCTTTAAGCTTTAAGCTGCCCTCTAAGCTTAAAGAGTAATCAAACCCGCGGCCTAAAAAGAATAAGTGCTCGGTGTTCATAAACTGGCTGGCCAAATATTTAATGTTATCAGTGTCTACCAGCATTTTTTCAATTTGTGCAGGTATGGCCTGTAATTGTGTTACATAGTCCTTACAGGCACTTTCCGTAATACAGCCTTTTGCAAGGGCCAAACGCAGGGCAAACAAGTACATAATGCTTAGCTGTACGCTGTATGCCTTTGTGCTTGCTACGGCAATTTCGGGGCCTGCATGGGTGTATAAAACATAATCTGCGGCACGAGCAATACTGCTGCCAACTACATTAACCACAGCAAGTGTTTTGGCACCCCGCTGTTTTGCAAGCTTTAAAGCGGCTAACGTGTCTAAGGTTTCTCCGCTTTGGCTGATAATAATTACAAGGTCATTCTCTTTTATTAAGGGGTCACGATAACGAAATTCACTTGCAATATCTACCATAGCAGGAATACGAGCCAGTTTTTCAATGGCTGTTTTTCCCACCATGCCTGCATGCATAGCGGTGCCACAGGCTACAATGTGAATATTTTCTATGGTGCTTAAATAAGAGTCATCTAAGTCAGGAATATGAAACTCTGGCAGACCATTTTCTACACGCGGGTTAATCGTGGCGTTTAAAGCAGTGGGCTGTTCGTGAATTTCTTTTAACATAAAGTGAGGATAACCGCCTTTTTCTGCGGCTTCCATATCCCAATCTGCTGTTAAAATCTCTTTTTTTACAGGGGTGCCAAATTCGTTATAAACTGTAATACCTGTGCGGGTACACTCGGCAATTTCACCCTCTTCCAGTATGCTGTAAGAGCGGGTATATTTTAACAAGGCAGGAATATCGCTTGCTAAAAAGTTTTCGTCTTCGCCATAGCCGATAATAAGCGGACTTTCTTTGCGTACACCAAAAATTTTATCGGGGAAATCGCTAAATACAATGGCAAGGGCATAGCTGCCACGCACTTTGGCAAGAGTAGACATAATTGCGGCCATAGGGTCGCCTTTGTAATTGTAGTCCAGCAATTTAACCAAAACTTCAGTATCGGTTTGACTTACAAACGTATAGCCTTTGGCGGAAAGCTTTTCTTTTAGGCTGATATAGTTTTCGATAATGCCATTGTGCACGAGGCTTACGCGTGCACCGCTGTGGGGGTGGCTGTTTACGTCGCTTGGAGCGCCGTGGGTAGCCCATCTGGTGTGACCAATACCGCAGCTGGCGTTGATAGGCGGGCGTTTGGCTAAAATATTTGCCAAAATTTGCAAACGTCCTTGTGCTTTTATTACTTCAATGTTGCCGTTTTCCACAAGGGCAACACCGGCCGAGTCGTAGCCGCGGTACTCCAATTTGGACAGTCCGTCTAAAAGTACCTCGCTGCAATTACGTTTACCTGTATATCCAACAATTCCACACATAGTTATTTCTCCTTAAAACAAAAGTTATATGTGCGGTTGCCGTATTTAATTTTAAATCAAAATAGAAATTTAGGGCACAAAAAAGAAAAGGGGTGCAAAAACTAAGCTTTTAGCAAAATATAAAGCAAGCCCACCCTAAAATTGTAAAAGTAAAAATACGGTTTAACCGCAACTTTGCAAAATTTGCAAAGCAAAAAAGTGCTGTACAAACGGTGCACAGTACAAAATATAAAATGCCCAAAGGCACAAAATTCAAAACAACCTCTCATATAGCACTCTGTTACAGCATTGCTGCTGTTTTTTATTGCTATATGTTTGTGGCATGAAAAGAGGTCTACATACCAGAAGGCATCCGCCGAATTTTTCGATAACCTTCTTCCTCGTCACCCATAAAGCCAAACAGGCATGGGCCCGGCGCTATGTTTCAAACTGTAATACTGCGTACCACCTTTCTTGTTTTTGCTTAGATTATTTAGAGAAAACAAGAATTTTAAAGAATATTTCGCGTATGTTTTTTGCAAAATATTCTTTAAAATCGCATAAACGCTAAATGCACTAAGCTATCGGCGCCCTTTCATAATACGAGAACGGTACTTTTTTAAATACAGCCAAGTAATACGGGTAAGCGCCATATCATATATCACAAAGGTAATGTTGGCAAGCACGACAAGCAAGATTAAAAACCAAGGGGCATACTCTGCAAATTCGTTAACCACAATACCAATAGGGAATACATAAAGTATAAGGGAATACATAGAGAAAATGCAAACGTTAAAAACAACAAGCTTTATAACTATACGAAGCGTTTTTTTGTCTATTTTATCAAAAATTTGTTTTAAAAGCGGGTAAAAACCTAAAAAGAAAATAAAAGTTAACGCCATTTCTTTATCTGCAACCACAAATAGACTAAGTAAGCTTACTACAGCATACATCATAAAACCGCTGCGTAAGCCCAGCTCTAATGCTACAGGCAGTAAAAAAATGCCGGATATTGCAGGAGCAGTATAGGTGGCTAAGGGCAAAATACCGCCAATAAACATAATGGCTGCGCTTAAAGCACCCATTACGCCACAGGTTGCCACGGTGCGTGTAGAGCTTTTCAAGTTTTAGCACCCCCGCATACAACCACATAAGCAATCTGCACAAATTAAGGTGTTGCAGATAGTACAAGGGCTGCACGCCATACCGCCTTCATAGGGGTTAGGCATATCGTAGGGGTTGCCTTGCATATTTCCCCCTTGACTGCTTTTTAAATGATTATAGGCTGCTCCGTATTCGGCGTTTTCGGGGTCTTTTCTGCAGGCAATATCAAAGTAGGTAAGTGCTTTGTTCAAGTGCCCTTTGTAATAGTAAACGCTGCCCATTAAAAAGTTCCATTCGGCGTCGCCGTTATCATCTATAGATTTTAGCTGGGCAAGGGCTTCGTCGCTGCCGCCGCTATTGATCAAGTTTCGTATCTCGGTGTATTTTCCACTGGCAGATGTACTGCTGGTGGTACGTCCTGTGCGAATTTCACCCATTAAGGTGTCAAAGGCTGTGTCTAACTGTGCCATACATGCCTCAGCTTCTTCTTTCATAGGGCTAACGGTATAAGCTTCACCGGCATATTTTTTTGCCAAAACGCGGTAAGCTACTTTAATTTCCTCTTCGGTTGCGCCGGGGTTAAGACCCAGTATATTGTATGCTTCAGATGTGCTCATGGTACATATCCTTTCTTTTATAACCTTCTTTTACAGTAATTATACTTTGGGGTAAACCTAAATAAATAATATTATCCAATAAAGCTTTGTTGCTTTTAAAGGAAAGCAAATTATAACACAGTGCCACTTCTCCTGCCGCCATTTTGCACTGTTCTTGCGCTTGATGCTTGGCGCTTTCTTCTGTTGCGCCTGCGTTTATAAATACATTAAAGCTACCCTTTTTACTATCTTTGGTAAAGTCATCAGCGGCGTCCAGCAAGTATACAATTTTACCGCAGAACAAACCCATACGAAACAATAGCGAGCGCTGGTTTTCTGTATAAGCACAAGCAGCAAACAGAGCAGCAGTCATTTGGGCAGAAGCATCAGCGGCGTCGTCACTGTCTGTACAACGCGTGTTTTCAACAGCAGCTTGCTGCTGCATACAGGCGGCCAGGTGTGCGTCCAATAAAGCGTTTTGAGCAGCCGCTTTTTTATGGGCGGAGGACAGAGTGAAACGCAGCAGCTGTGCAGACCATTTTTTAAACAGATGTTCATCAGCAATGTTGTCCAGTGTTTTATAGTAGCTTACCAAAATTAAGGCATCTGCGGCAAAGGAAAGGCCGGGAGAATTTTTTGTAACACAGCGTTTGCAAAAAGGGTTTGCAATGCAGCGCTCTTCACAGCAATTAGCAAAATTGCCCGCCAAACCATCTTTTAAAAGTGCCAATAAAACAGCGTCATAGTTAAGTAGAAAACGGCTGATTAAGCCATACTTTGTTTTTAAGGTTTTGCAAAGCCCGCAATATAAAGCACGATATTCTCCATATTCGCGTAATTTCAGTTCTGCCTTGCACGGCAACAAATAGCCAAACATAAAAAACCTCGTTTCCATGCGGTATTTTAGACGCTTAAAAGGAAAAGTCGTCGTAAAGTGTCTAGTTTATTTCTAGTATACCACGCAACTACTTTGTTTTTGCTACAAAATTGTAAATATTTAGTTGCATAGAGCCGAGTAAAAGGCAAACACTAAAAAAATAAAAACAAAAATCTACTGTTTACAATATTTGTAAAATTTAAGACAATATACAAAACAGGCTTGCCTGTTCTAAAAAAGAAAAGCAAGCCTGTTTTATGGTAAACTGTTGTTTGCTTGTTAAAGTACGTCCTGCGGTTATCCCGCCTCAAAAGGATTCTGTTAAGTGGTCTACGGTGTCAAAGGTAAAGTCATTGTCCTTTAGCCACTGTATAATGGCGGGCAGGGCGGCAGCGGTGTTTTTGTTACGGGCGGTGTCATGAAAAAGAATGACAGCTTTTGTCTTTTCCTTACATTCTTTAATTACGGTGCGGGCTATTGTGTCCGGGCTGGGGTTGCCGCCTAAGGCATCGCGGGCGCAAACATTCCAGTCTACATAAATATAGCCTTTTGCTTCCGCTTGCTGTTTTAAGTCTTTCATAATATTGCTGCCGCCGTACTTGTGGCTTACAGTATTAGAGCTGCCGCCCGGAAAACGCAGCACCATAGGCGGCTCTGAAACATAGGGCTTAAGTTTTGTGTTTAAAGCTGCAAGGTCCGCCCAAAAAGCGTCTGTATTGCGGTAAATTTTGTTGTAGGCATGGCTACAGCTATGTAAGGCAATACAGTGGCCCTCGGCTACTGTGCGTTTTAAAGTGGGCAAATATTTTATGTTATTGTCGGCGGCTATTACAAAAAAGCTGGCAGGTACATCCTGTTGCTTTAAAACGTCCAATATCTGTTCGGTTACAACAGAGGGACCGTCATCAAAAGTAAGGTATGCCATTTTAGGCGGTTCCTCTGTGGGCATGCCCTCGGTAATGTCGTTGGGTTGCGCCTCTGCCAAAACCACCGGCTCTGCTAAATCTTTGATATGACAGCCAACCGTTCTGTTAGAAAAAAGATTATATCCGCTAATTGCGCAAAAACAGATGAATAACAAAAGTGCAGCAATTCCTAAAAAACGCCGCCGCTGCTTGCGAGTAATAAAAAATAAACGATACAAAGTTTCATCACCACCATATGCTGATAGATACATCTCAGTTACTGTATCACTTGTTACATATCTATTTTCTATTGTTGCAATTTATGTTATAATAAAGCTTAAACCATAGGCTAATTACAATTCATTTTAAAGGCTGTGACAGTCTTATTTAACGGAGGTACAGATATGAAATGCACACAATGCCGGAGAGAAGGCACCGGTAACTTTTGCCAAAATTGTGGAGCACCGCTTACTGTGCTTGCACCTGTTACAACAGAGATAAAACAAAAGAAACCGCTGTTTTTTGCTTTTGAAAAAGAGGGGTATGTTACTTTAAATAAATGGAATATACCCATTGTTGCCTTTCAAACCCTGCGGGTAATTTTTGCTGTTTTAATGGTGTATAAAATGGCTGAGCTTATTTCGTGGTTTAATATTATAGAGTGGGGAATGGAAGATATGCCGCTTTTAATTGTGCAAGTAGTGGCGTATTTGCTTATTGCCATTTGGACAGACGGAATTTACAGTTATTATCGCACACAATATCAAATGAAAACACCTTTACGCGATGCTGTTAAAAAAAATTGGAATAAATAATTGGCTGCTCTCAGGCGCTGTGTTAAATTTTAACACAGCGCTTTTTTTCAGAACGATAGAAATTTTCTTTTCATAGTATAAGGCGGCACGCTGTGCAGTGTACACCATCTGAAAAGAGTGAATTTATGAGTTATTATGGAATAGATGTTTCGGAATTTCAAGGGAATATAAGCTGGCAAGAGGTTGCACAAGAAAAGATTACCTTTTGCTTTGTGCGTACGGGATATTGTGAAAATGACGGGACTGTGGTTGAGGACGCTTATTTTACACAAAACGTAGAAGGTTCTACAGCTGTGGGGATATCTACCGGATTATATTTATTTAGCTACGCCACAACCCCACAGGCCGCACGCACAGCCGCAAAAGAGTTTTTGGAGCTGGCAGAGGAGTATCGGCTTACAATGCCATTGGTGCTGGATATGGAAGATGAAGATACCTATGGGGCATTGGGCGTACAGCAAAATACAGATATAGCTGCCGCTTTTTTAGATGAAATAGAAGAAGGCGGTTATTATGCAATGCTGTATACAAACGCAGATTTTGCAGAGGAATACTTGGATATGAGCCAGCTGTCTGCATATGATTTTTGGGTAGCGGACTACGCAGACAGTGTAAGCTATACGGGCAGTTACGGCATTTGGCAGTATACCGATAGTGATACGGTTTCGGGAATTTCTACGGAAGTGGACGGTGACATTGCCTATAAAAATTATCCCAATATTATTAAAAACGCAGGGCTAAACGCGCTGAGTGCGACAAAAACAACCACGGATTCCGAAGGGCATACAACAACTAAGCCTACTACTTTGGTGGTTGGTGATAAAGTGCAAATTCAAAAAGAGGCAAAATATTATGCAAACAGTATTATACAAATTCCCAGTTGGGTAAAACAGCAAATACTAAAGGTTGCACAAATAAGTGGAAACAAAGCCTTGCTTATGCCTATTTATTCATGGGTGTATTCGTCTGATTTAATAGTAGTAGGCAACACCCAATGTGACACACAATAAGGTAAAGCCGCTTTGTAAAAATAAATTTGCAGCAGCACTCTTGCACAAATTAAAATGTGCTATATAATTAAAAAAGCGAAAATAAAATTTATGATAAGAAAAAGAGAGTATATGGGATAGTAACCAATATACTCTCGTTTTTTGTAACGGATAAAAACCGGAGGATACCCATGTTCAGCAATCAAGATTTAAAAAGATTGATATGGCCGCTTATGCTGGAACAGCTTTTAAGCGTATCGATTGGTATGGCAGATACATTGATGGTAGCGCGCTTAGGTGAAACAGCAGTATCGGGCATAAGCTTGGTAAATGCCATAAACATTTTACTGCTTAACCTATTTGCCGCCTTAGCTACAGGCGGTGCCGTGGTGGCAAGCCAGTATCTTGGCAGGCGAGAAAATGCCAATGCACGGGTAGCGGCTAAACAGCTTGTACTGTGTACGCTGGCTTTATCTGTGGGTATTATGTTTATTAGCTTAGTAAGCTATAAAGGCATGCTGCGCTTTATTTTTGGTGCGGTAGAGCCACAGGTTATGCAAAACGCAGAGGTGTATTTTATAATATCTGCTTGCTCTTACCCCTTTATTGCATTATATAACGCAGGTGCGGCACTGTTTCGCGCCATGGGCAACTCTCGTGTTTCTTTACAAAATGCATTTATTATGAATGTATGCAATATTGGCGGCAATGCCATTTTAATATTTGGGTTTGGGTTAGGCGTAGCGGGGGCGGCATATGCTTCGTTAATCAGCCGTGCAGTAGGCGCGGTAGTAATTTTATACATGTTGAAAAACAATGGAAACACCATTTGGATTGACAGTTACTTACGCATTAAACCCCATAAAGAAATTATAAAAAGTATTTTGCGCATAGGTGTACCCAATGGCTTGGAAAACAGTATGTTTCAATGCGGCAAATTGATACTTCAAGGGCTAATAGCCGGTTTTGGTACGGTTGCCATTGCGGCAGATGCTGTAGCAGGCAATTTTGCCTCAATAGAGGTAATGCCTGCGGCGGCTATTGGGCTGGCGCTTGTAACTGTGGCAGGACGCTGTACCGGTGCAGAAAATTACGAAGAGGTTCGCCGCTACACCAAAAAACTGCTGGCGCTTTCGTACGCGTTTATGCTGGGTATAAATGTTGTTATCATATTATTTTGCCGACCGTTAACAGATATATATCATTTGTCGCCCGAAACCCAAACCCTAGCCATACAAATGCTGCTTTGCCACGGCATCGGAGGGGTGTTTATATGGCCGCTGTCTTTTACGCTGCCTAATGGGCTGCGCGCCGCAGGAGACGCAAAGTTTACTATGTGGGTGTCCATATTCAGTATGTGGCTTTTCCGCATTTTAGGCGGGTTTGTTTTAAGCAATTATTGTGGGTTTGGTGCCGTAGGGGTATGGGTGGCTATGTTAATAGACTGGGCTGTGCGCAGCACCTGTTTTGTCATACGGTTTAAAGGCACAAAATGGCAAAACAAACGTGTGGTGTAACTTGTGCGAAAGGAAAGTACAAAAATGGAAATACAGCAGGCGGCAAGGCTTGCATTACTTACAGGAGAGATATTGCTGGGCAATGGAGCAGAAACTTACCGCATAGAAGAAACTGTTGCTTCGGTGTGCCGTTTGTATGGCTTTGAGGGAGAGTGCTTGGCACTTTCTAACGGCATTGTAATCAATCTTTCGGCACCTGGCACAGCGGCTTACACCTGCATGACAAAAGCAGAAGAAAAACGAGTGGATTTATACCGCATAGAATTGACCAATGCATTTGCGCGAGACAGTGAAAATGGCCTTTTAAGCTTTGAACAAGCACAAAAAAAGCTGCTTGCCATTAAAAACAGTATAACATTTTCTTACTTTGTGCGCGTTTTTGCAGCCTGTATGACAGGCTTAATATATACTTTGTTTTTTGGCGGAACTTGGGCAGATTGCACCGCAGCTGCTGTAGTGTGCTGTGCGGTATATGTACTACTGCAAGGCATACAGCACATTGGACTTTTTGGCTTTTTACAAAATTTTTTGGCAGGGCTGTTAATCGGGTTTGGCTCTTTAGCGGCAGCTTGGCTGCCTTTTGGGGTGCAAACCCACAACGTTATTACCGGCTGTATTATGATTTTAATTCCCGGCGTAGTGCTAACCAATGGGGTTAAAGATATTATGTACGGCAATTTTGCTGCGGGAGTAAGTAAGTTTTTTGAGGCTTTGATGGTAATTGCCGCAGTTGGAAT
>JAQUTM010000226.1 GCA_028694405.1 Oscillospiraceae bacterium | reverse complement strand
TACAGGGTGAAGATGGGCTTTGGCATATGTTTGCCTCCCGCTGGCCTAAGACGCTGCCGTTTCACCCCGGGTGGGGCATTGCAAGTGAGATTGTGCGTGCCGTGGCGGATAAGCCCGAGGGCCCCTACCGCTTTGCGGAGGTAGTGCTGCCCACAAGAGGCGCAGGCTACTGGGACGGACGCGCTACGCACAACCCTGTTATACAAAAGTGCGGCGATACCTATGTGTTGTTTTACACAGGTATTACTTATCCCTTTACAGACCCCGACCCCGCTACGTTAAACCACTACAGCTATCAATGGCTGGCAGCTCGCGCATCGAAACGCATTGGCATTGCTACCGCAAAAAGCGTTTATGGTCCTTGGCAGCGCGCCGACAAACCTGTTTTAGATGTGCGGTGTGGCCATTTTGATGACTTTTTAACATCTAACCCTGCCCCTTGCTTAAATCCGGACGGCAGCTGTCTGCTGGTGTATAAAACACGCACTTATCGCAAACCGCCTTACACCGCAGCGGGGGATATGTTTAGCGAGATGAAGCTTGGTGTAGCCTATGCAGAGCATTATACAAAGCCTTTTTATCGGCTAAGCAACAAACCGCTTTTTGACACCGAAAAGGGAATTGTAGAGGACCCCTTTATTTGGCGTAAATCAGACGGCACTTATGCCATGATAGCCAAAGATTGGGCAGGCACCTACACCGGTGAAGTGGGAGAAGGCGTGTACGCCGACAGCGCCGACGGGATACATTGGAACATACATCAAGGCGTGTGTGGCTTTACGCGCGATGTTTTATGGCAAGACGGCAAAGTGCGCACCATGGGTAACATGGATAGACCCTTTTTATTGTTTGACAAAGATGAGGCAACCCATTTATTTGTGGCCACCAACAACGGCGGCGAGGCGGGGTTTGCCACGCTTACAAAATCGTGGAATGCCTGCATTCCGTTAAAATAACCTTTAACAGAAAGGATACTTACAATGAGCAAACTTTACCTGCAAGCGGCACAAGCCGCAACAGATATTCTAAAAAGCAATTTGTCCAAATTTACAGATAAATTTCAGATGTCTAACAGCGTGGGAAATTTTTATCAGCCCAGTGAAAATGTAGAGTGGACAACAGGCTTTTGCACAGGCGAGTATTGGCTGGCATACGAGCTTACACAGGACGAAGCTTTTAAAAAGGCTGCACTGGTACAAACCGAAAGCTTTTTGCACCGCATTGAAAACAAGGTAGACGTAAATCACCATGACATGGGATTTTTATACACACCTTCCTGTGTTGCCGCCTATAAACTTACCCAAAGCGAAACAGGCAAAAAGGCAGCCTTGCTTGCGGCTGATAATTTAGTAAGCCGTTTTCAGGCAGTAGGCGGCTTTTTGCAGGCATGGGGAGAACTGGGCGCAGAGGAAAATTACCGTTTGATTATCGACTGTCTGTTAAACCTGCCTTTACTGTACTGGGCAAGTGAGGTAACAAAAGACAGTAAATATGCCGATATTGCAAAGCTTCACACAAAAACCAGCTTAGCAAATTTAATAAGAGAAGACAATTCTACTTATCACACTTACTTTTTTGATAAAAAGACAGGCAAACCCACCCATGGTGTAACCCACCAAGGCTACCGTGACGGCAGCGCATGGGCAAGAGGGCAGGCTTGGGGTGTATACGGTACGGCACTGGCATACCGCTACACCAAAGAGGAACAGTGTAAAGATTTATTTATAAAAGTAACCGACTTTTTTATCAATCATTTGCCGCAAGACAATGTGCCCTATTGGGACTTGGACTTTACCGATGGCAGTAACGAGCCAAAAGACTCCTCTGCCGCCGCTATTGCAGTTTGCGGTATTTTAGAAATGCTGCCTATGCTGCCGGAGCTGCAGCAAGAAAAATACGAGCAGGCAGCACAAAAGATGTTGGAAAGCTTAGTTAAAAATTACGCGGTAAAGGATATTGCCCAAAGTAACGGGTTACTGCTGCACGGCGTTTATGCAAAAAACAGCCCATACAATCCTATTCCCAAGGACAGAGGCGTAGACGAGTGTAATACATGGGGCGACTATTTTTATTTGGAAGCATTGACACGCAGTATAAAACAATGGAACCCGTATTGGTAAGGAGAACAGCATGGAAAAAACAATGCTGATTTTATGTGATGGCATGCGGCCTGACAGCATAGAGGCGTGCCTAAACCCCTACGCAAAAAGCTTTGCACAGCAAAGCCTTGTAGCTATGCAGGGACAAACCATTATGCCCAGCGTTACGCTGCCGTGCATTATGTCGCTTTTTACAAGCGCCATGCCGCAAAACCACGGTATATTTACCTTGCAGTATGCCGCCCCGTTAACCCCCATACAAGGCCTTTTTGAGCAGGTGACTACACAGGGCGCAAAATGTGCCATGTTCTACACATGGGAAGAGCTGCGTGATTTGGCAAAACCCGGCAGCTTGGCGTTTTCTGCTTGTGTGTCAGAGGTACACGCACCCTGTAGTGCGTGTGACGCTAAAGCCGTAGAGCTGGCAATCGAGTTT
>JAQUTM010000063.1 GCA_028694405.1 Oscillospiraceae bacterium | reverse complement strand
GTTGCAAAAATTGATGTAAATGCGGTCAACCGCGTCAGCTTCGTTCATCATTTCGGCAATACGCGCAATGTCAAAGGTTAAAATTTTTACATTGCTTACGCTGCGTGCCAACTGGTTATAAACCGCCTCTATTTTTCGCTTTGCCACAATTAAAACCTTTGGGGTAAGGTCAATGGCAATGTAATTGATATTAGGGCTTTGACCGGCAAGAGCCGCAATAAAGCCGCCCTTACCACAGCCAAGCTCTAAGTGCAGGGGGGCAGGGGTTTCAAAAGCGGTGTACCAGTGGCCTAAATTTTCCACAGGGTTTTTTACATAAAAGTCACAGGCGTCCAGCTCCGGCTGGGCATAGGGTTTGTGGCGCATTCTCATAATATGCTCATCCTTATTACATACAAATTTTATAGCAGCTATTTATAAAAGGCAGATTTGCCTAAACATATTTATACAGTATAAGTATACCACAATCCCACGTTATAACCCTATAGGTAAAAGTGTGCAAAGATTATGCCGCTTATGCTGTGCATTTCTGCAATGTTGCCAGTGCGATAAGGCTTTCAAAAACCTGCGTTTCATTGTAAAATGGATAAGGACGGTATTGGCCGTGTGCAAGGGCGCAAAGGCTTTTGCATTTGTAAAAGGAAGAGCAGAATTAAAAAAGGAAAGAAATGGGAGCGGAGAAAATGAAAAAACGTGCGATTTTAAGCGTGTGGGACAAAACCGGAATTGTGGATTTTGCCAAAGATTTGGAAGCCCTTGGTTATGAGATTATTTCTACAGGCGGCACAGCAAGAGAGCTGAAAGCGGCAGGACTAGATGTAATTGACGTGCCTGATATTACAGGATTTCCCGAATGTTTGGACGGGCGCGTAAAAACCTTGCACCCCATGGTGCACGCAGGCATTTTGGCTATGCGCAGCAACCCCGAGCATATGCAGCAGCTGGAAAAACTGCACGTTACCCCGATTGACATTGTAGCCATAAATTTATACCCCTTTAAAGCCACTATTTTAAAGCCAAACGTAAAATTAGAGGACGCCATTGAAAACATTGATATTGGCGGGCCCACTATGCTGCGCGCAGCCGCAAAAAACTGGCAAGATGTTGCTGTTGTAGTAGATACAGCCGATTACGCCACCGTAATTGCACAGTTAAAAGAGAGTGGCAGTGTTAGCCGCGAGACAAAATTTGCGTTAAGCGGAAAAGTGTTTGAGCACACAGCAGCTTACGATGCATTGATTGCAAATTATTTGCGTGCACAGCGCGGCGAAAGCCCCTTGGGCGAAACCTTTACCCAAACCTACGAAAAAGTACAGGATATGCGTTACGGCGAAAACCCACACCAAGCAGCGGCTTTTTATAAAGAAAGCGGCGTTGTTTACGGCAATACCTTGGCAGATGCAAAACAGCTGCACGGCAAAGAGCTAAGCTATAATAACATCAATGATACAAACGGCGCGTTAGATGTGCTAAAGGAGTTTGGCGAGGAAGAGCCGGTTGCTGTTGGTGTAAAGCACGCAAATCCCTGCGGAGTGGGCACAGGCGCCACCATCTATGACGCCTATTTAAAAGCCTATAACGCAGACCCTGTAAGCATTTTTGGCGGTATTGTTGCGCTAAACCGTGAGGTAGATGCACAGACAGCTGCCGAGCTTGCAAAAATTTTCTTAGAGATTATAGTAGCGCCTTCGTTTAGCAAAGAGGCACTGGAAATTTTGACAGCCAAAAAGAATTTGCGCCTGTTAGAATTACCAAATTGCGCAAAGGCAAACAGTAAAAAAATGCTGGATATGAAAAAGGTTGCAGGCGGTTTGTTGGTACAGGAGTTGGACACACAGCTTGGTATGGACGACCTAAAGGTTGTTACCGACCGCGCACCTACCGAGGACGAGCTAAAACAGCTTAAATTTGCATGGCGCATTGTAAAACATACAAAGTCTAACGGCATTTGTCTTGTAAAAGATAATGCCACTACAGGTGTTGGCCCCGGCCAAACCAACCGCATTACTGCTTTAGAGCTTGCCATTAAATATGCAGGCGAAAACGCAAAGGGCAGCGTAATGGGCAGCGATGCGTTTTTCCCCTTTGATGACTGTGTAAAAGCCGCAAAAGAGGCAGGTATTACCGCCATTATTCAACCGGGCGGCAGTATCCGTGACGAGGACAGCATTAAAGCTTGTAATGAGGCAGGTATCGCTATGGTATTTACCGGTATGCGTCATTTTAAACATTAAGACAAAATAAAAAAGCCTCTGCGAACTTAACCGGTTGCAGAGGCTTTTTTTAAAGAGTTTAAACAACTAAAAAGCCAATATAACAAGCTACAATACCTAAGGGACATAGCACCTGCGCGGTAGAAAAGCGGTTGTTTTTGCGGCTTTTAAAGCGCAGCAGCAACAAGAACAGAGGTGTGGCAAGGGCACCAAAAAACAACAAGCTAATTGTTTTGGGGTCGGAAAAGTCATAAATTGTGCCGCCAACATAAAAAATATCGGCTAACGAGAGAATAATAAAGTTAAACAGGTTGCTGCCAATGATGTTGCCGATGGCAATGTTGTAGTTTTTCATGTGGAAAAGCGAAATGGTAGAGGAAAGCTCTGGCAGCGAGGTGGCAACGCCTAAGAAAATGGCACCTGCAAGCCCTGCGCCTAAATTTAAACGCGTGGCAATGGCGTCTGTGATGTAAGTAATCACAATGCTTAAGCCGATAATGCCGATGCTTACCAAAACAAAACGAAATATAATTTGCTTTAAGGTAAGGGTGGTAACGGGAGTGCTTTGTGGCGCAGCTTCTTGCGGTTCGGCACCGTTATCTGCGGACATAAATTTGGCACCAATACCGTAAAAAACCAAAATTATAATAGAGGTTATACTAATTGTAAGGATTTGCCCGTTTAAAACCCCCAGTTTATTTAAAATAATGGCACCATAGCACATAAATACACAAATAGTCGTTATATTGTGGCTTGCCGAAAGCTTGCTATTGCCAAAGGGCTTAATAGAAAACAACACCAAAAGAGAAAGCATGGCAATATTAAACAGGTTACTGCCCAAAATATTACCGATACACAGTCCAGGCTGGTTTAAAAACAGTGTAGAAGAAATGCTGGTAAACAGCTCTGGCAGAGAAGTTACCGCAGAGAGCAAAATACCACCGATAAAAGCGCCGGAAAGACTGGTGGTTTTGTCAATTAAATCCACATATTCTGAGGCTTTAACCGAGAGAAAAACCACTCCCGCCGCTACAATAACATAAGCTAAATAAATCATTTTATATCCTCCGTTAACATTAGTGTGTCCACCATAACGCAAAAGCTGGCTGGTGGCTTTTGGCAACAAAAAAACTCACGGGCAACGGCAGATAATACCGTTGTCCGTGAGTCTCATTTTTTAAGGTAAGACCAGAGCGGCATAGGCGCTCATGATGTTGGCAATACCACAGCAAATGCTGCAAATTACTCCCTCACCGGAGTTTTTTTGTTGAATTGTAGATAATACTGTAACATAAAATGAAAAAGCCGTCAATGGAAAATATAGAAAAAATTGTATTTTTACACAAAAACAAATTTGATTTTTTAGAAAAACTTCCATATTGCTTTTAGGCGGTAAAAAAACATAAGCTTAATTTGTCAATTTTTAAAAACAATTTTATAAAACAAAACGGTGCCGCTGCAAAGCAAGCGGCACCGTTTTTTGTATGTGGGATAGAGAATAAACTTAGAAGTTGCGCTCACGTTTTACATAGGTTGTGTGCAGCAGATGATGTGCCTTATGGCCACCGGGCTCGCCCAGGTATTCATCATACAGCTTTTTAATCTCTACGTTTTCGTGGCTTTTGCGCAAGGTTTTTGCAGCATCATTTGCATACAAAGCCTCGGCACGCAAGGTGCGAATGTCGTTAAAGTTGCGCAGGGAGGCAGGCTGTAGCGGCTGACCGCCGCCGTTGATGCAACCGCCGGGACAAGCCATAAACTCAATAAAGTCATATTGCTTTTCGCCTGCGTTGATGGCGTTTAATACTTTATCTACGTTGGCAAGGCCGCTTGCAACACATACGCGAACGTCCATACCTGCAACGTTGTAGGTTTTTTCTTTAACCCCGTCCATGCCCCGTACATCGCTAAACTCAACACTGGGCAAAGTCTCGCCTGTTAGGGTTTCAACGGCGGTACGCAAAGCAGCTTCCATAACGCCGCCGGTTGCACCAAAAATAACGGCAGCGCCGGTGCTTTCGCCCATTAAGCTGTCAAAGCCTTCGTTGGGCAAAGCAGTAAAGTTAATGCCTGCACGCTCAATCATACGCGCCAACTCACGGGTGGTAAGGGCAATGTCAACGTCGGGTGTACCGTTTGCGTCTTGGTCGTCACGGCCAACCTCAAACTTTTTGGCAGTACATGGCATAACGCTAACGCTTACAATGCTCTGGGGGTCAACGCCTGCTTTTTCGGCGTAGTAGCTTTTAATAATAGCGCCTGTCATCTGTTGCGGGCTCTTGCAGCTGGACAGGTTGTCGATAAATTCGGGGTGGTAAGTTTCGCAGTATTTTACCCAGCCGGGGCTGCAGCTTGTAATCAACGGCAACTTGCCGCCATTTTTTACGCGGGAGAGGAACTCGTTGGCCTCTTCCATAATGGTAAGGTCTGCACCAAAGTCGGTGTCAAATACTCTGTCAAAGCCCAAGCGGCGCAGAGCAGCGGCCATTTTGCCCTCTACATCTGTACCGATTGGCATACCAAAGCACTCGCCCAAAGTAGCGCGAACGCTGGGAGCGGTTTGCACAACAACGTGCTTGGTGGGGTCTGACAAAGCAGCCCATACTTTATCGGTGTCATCTTTTTCGCCCAAGGCGCCTGTGGGACAAGCAACAATACACTGGCCACAGCTAATGCAGGGGCTGTCGGCAAGGTTTGCCTCAAATGCACAGGCAATGTGTGTATCAAAGCCGCGCTCGTTAGCGCCAATAACGCCAATACCCTGTGTGTGCTTACATACGGCAACACAGCGTCGGCACAAAATACATTTGTTGTTGTCACGGTACATATGCGGTGCACTGTCATCAATGGCGTACTCTACACGGCTACCGGCAAAGCGGTCTGTATGGCTAACACCATAGTCACGGCACATTTTTTGCAATTCGCAGTTTGTGCTGCGTACGCAAGACAGACAGTCTTGATTGTGGGTAGACAAGATAAGCTCTAGGTTTGTTTTGCGTGCAGCTTGTACTTTTGGTGTGTTGGTAAAAATCTCCATACCGTCATTTACCGGATATACACAAGCGGTAACAAGGCTGCGTGCGCCTTTTACCTCAACAACGCAAATACGGCATGCGCCGATTTCGTTAATTTCTTTTAAGTAGCACAGAGTAGGAATTTCCACCCCTGCAGCGTGTGCGGCCTCCAAAATGGTGCTGCCAGCAGCAACCTCGTAGGGCACATTATTAATTTTGATGTTTACTGTACTCATATCTATTGCGCCCCCTTTTAACCTTTACTAATAGCACCAAATTTGCAGCGATCCATACATGCGCCGCATTTGATACATTTTGATGTGTCAATCGTATGTGGGTTTTTAACGGTACCGCTAATTGCCCCTGCCGGACAAACGCGGCTACACAGCGTACAGCCCTTACATTTAACAGGGTCAATGCTGTATTGCAGCAAGCTTTTACATACGCCGGCTTTACATTTTTTATCTACAATATGTTCTACATATTCATCACGGAAGTAACGCATAGTGGACAAAATGGGGTTAGGAGCAGTTTGTCCCAAACCACACAGGCTGTTTGCTTTAACAAAAGCGGCCAGCTCTTCAATTTTGTCAAGGTCCTCCATTTCGCCGTTGCCGCTGGTAATTTTATTTAACAGCTCAAGCAGGCGTTTGGTACCAACACGGCAAGGTGTACATTTGCCACAGCTTTCATCTACGGTAAATTCCAAGAAGAATTTGGCAATATCAACCATACAGGTATCTTCGTCCATAACAATTAAGCCGCCGCTGCCCATCATGCTGCCGATGGCAATTAAGTTATCATAGTCGATGGGGGTATCAATTAAGCTGGCAGGGATACAGCCGCCGGAAGGGCCGCCTGTTTGGGCAGCTTTAAACTTTTTGCCGCCGGGTATGCCGCCGCCGATTTCCTCAACAATTTCACGCAGGGTGGTGCCCATGGGGATTTCAACAAGGCCGGTATTTTTGATTTTGCCGCCCAAGGCAAAAACTTTTGTGCCCTTGCTTTTTTCGGTACCCATAGAGGAGAACCACTCGGAACCCTTTAAGATAATTTGAGGAATATTGGCATAGGTTTCTACGTTATTTAAAATGGTGGGTTTGGCAAACAGACCTTTTACAGCGGGGAAGGGAGGACGGGGACGAGGCTCGCCGCGGTTGCCCTCGATAGAAGTCATCAAAGCGGTTTCCTCGCCGCAAACAAAGGCGCCTGCGCCCAGTTTGATTTCCAAATCAAAATCAAAGCCGCTTTCAAAGATGTTTTTGCCAAGCAGACCAATCTCGCGGGCTTGGTTGATAGCAATTTGCAAACGATGTACGGCAATGGGGTACTCGGCGCGTACATATACATAGCCTTTTGTTGCACCAATGGCATAACCTGCAATGGCCATGGCCTCAATTACAACGTGGGGGTCGCCCTCTAAAACGCTGCGGTCCATAAAGGCGCCTGGGTCACCCTCGTCGGCGTTACAGCAAACGTACTTTTGGTCGCTGGGGTTGCCGGCTGCCAATTTCCATTTTACGCCGGTGGGGAAACCGCCGCCGCCACGTCCGCGCAAACCACTGTCTAAAATGGTTTGAATAACGTCCTCGGGTTTCATTTCGGTAAGTACCTTGCCCAAAGCGGCATAGCCGTCAAAGGCAATGTATTCTTCAATGTTTTCGGGGTTAATTACGCCGCAGTTACGCAGAGCAATACGTTTTTGCTTTTTGTAGAAATCTGTCTCATCTAAGCTTTTTACGGTGTTTTCTGCAACAGTTTCATCGTAAAGCAAGCGGGTAACAGGACGGCCTTTTAACAGGTGCTCATTTACAATTTCGGGCACATCGTCGGGGTTTACGCGGCTGTAAAAGCTGCCCTCGGGGTAAATAACAACAATGGGGCCTAAAGCGCAAAGACCAAAGCAGCCTGTGCGTACTACTTTAACTTCTTGGTCTAGCCCGGCTTTTGCAATTTCGGCCTCAAATACGGCGCTGATTTTATCGCTGCCGGAGGAGGTACAACCCGTACCGCCACAAATCATAACATGGCTACGAAACATCTATGTATCCTCCCTTATTTAGTTGTGCTGCCAATGGTATACTCGGTAACAGGGGTGCCGCCAACAATGTGGTCCCCTACAACTTTAGCAACCTTGTCAGGTGTCATTTTAACGTAAGTGGTTTTGGTGCCGTCTCTGTCGTAAATTTCAACAACCGGCTCATACTGGCAAATGCCGATGCAACCTGTTTGTGTAACCAAAACATGGTGCAAATCACGACGGGCAACCTCCTCGGTAAAGGCGTTTAAAACGGGGCGTGCGCCTGCGGCAATGCCACAAGTTGCCATGCCCACAACAACGCGGATACCGTCGTGTGCAGTATCGCGTGTGTTAACGGTTTGCTTCATTTTATCGCGGATAGCAGCAAGTTCCTGCAAACTTTTCATACAGCAAAATCTCCTTTTTATTTTGTCACGCGCCCAAAACGGCAGCGTGCTTTTGTTAAATATTAAGCAATCCGGTGTAAAGCTCTGCGCTGTTTTCTTCTATATACTCTTTTATAAAAAGTGCTACCTGAGGAGTAGACAGCGGAACATCACCTAAAATTTCTCTAAGCTGGCGCGTATCGGTACAAAAGCTTTGGCTGTTTACGGTAAGCGTGTAGATAAAATCTACCTGTGGGTTGCACTGGATAAGCGTGGTAACGGTGCCTGCAACATCGCCTAAGGGCATTAAATCAATGTGGCCTAAAGTGAAGGTAGCGGTTACACAGGTGCCAACGCCAACGGTGCTTTGTATGTACATATCGCCCCCTGTAAGCTGAGCCGCCATTTTTAAAAAAGGCAGCCCCAAACCCACCTTGCGGGTAGTACGGCTTGTACAAAAGGGGTCTGTTACACGCTGTACAAGCTCTTGGCTCATGCCCTTACCGTTATCCTGTATGGTTAAGGTAAGCAGCTTTTGGGCGGTTTGACCGTTTAAGGTTATTTGTACCAAGGTTGCATTGGCGGCTACTGAATTTTCTGCAATATCTAAAATATTCATAGAAAGCTCTTGCATATTCAGCCTCCTGCCTGCAAGCGGTTTTGCTTAGTATTTTGCTAAAATGTCATCTAGTTCATCGCCCGTTAAACGGCCGTAAACGTCATCGTTAATTGTCATAACGGGGGCAAGGCCGCAAGCGCCAATGCAGCGGCAGGCGTCTAAGCTGAATTTGCCGTCTGCGGTACATTCTCCGCCTTTTATGCCCAGTTTCTTTTCAATGGTTTCGTAAATTTTGCCGCTGCCTTTAACGTAGCAGGCGGTGCCCAGGCAAACGCTGATTTTATACTGGCCCTTTGGCGTTAAGCTAAACTGCGAATAGAAAGTGGAAATGCCGTAAATCTCCTCAAGTGGTTTGCCCAAAGCGTCGGCAACAATGCGCTGTACTTCAATAGGCAGATAACCGTAAATTTCCTGGGCTTTTTGCAATGCGGGCATTGCGGCACCAGGCATGCTTTTGTGTTCTTCCAGCCAAGCTTTCAACTCTGCCTCCTGCGCTGGTGTGCCTTTAAAGGGCACGGTAGAAAAACGCCTCATAGAAAGTCCTCCTAAAAAGAAATTTGAATAAATTATATTGCAAGCTTATGCTGGGTAAAATGCCAGTTGCTTGACATATACAGAAATAGATATGGCATATCTGATTTATAACATATCCGAACTACATTATACCAGAACATTAAATAAAATACTATCAAAAAACAAGAATATTCCTTGTGCAAAACGACTAAATTTAAGCAAAAAATTGTATGTTAAAAAAATCACAACGGTTGTAAAAGGTACTTGACATAGCTTATACTGTAACTAATGGAAAGAGGAAATTTTTGTTTTGTGTTTCCTAAAAAAACATCGTGTGTAAACAACGTGCAAATTTGGTTTTAGGAGTAAAACGTTATGAAAATAAAAGAAATAGCGGAAATTTTACAGGCAACGCCCGTCACCCCAAATGTAGATTTTGAGCGCGAGGTGCATACCGCCTGCGGCAGCGACATGATGAGTGATGTACTGGCGTATGTAAAAAACCAATCGGTGCTGATAACAGGTTTAAACAACCCGCAGGTTGTGCGTACAGCCGACATGATGGATATGGTATGTATTGTGTTTGTGCGGGGTAAAAAGCCCGATGAACAAATTTTAACGCTGGCGCAGGAGCGCCATATTGCAGTGTTCACCTCGGAGCTGACAATGTTTACAGCTTGCGGCAAGCTGTATGAACAGGGGCTGCGGGGAGGAGAGAGCCATGGCTGAAGTAATAACACTGGAATATACTGTGCCGGGTGACGATTTTACCCGTGCAGGAGAGGCATCGGCAGACATGAAAAGCCGCCTGAAAAAACTGGGGCTGCCTGCAGATGTGGTTCGCCGTGCCGCCATTGCCCTGTATGAGGGAGAAATTAACTTAGCCATACATGCACATGGCGGCTGCATTTGTGTTACCGTAAGCGAAGGTGTGATAAAAATGGTACTGGCAGACAAGGGACCGGGTATTGAAAACATTGCCCTTGCCATGAGCGAGGGCTATTCTACCGCGCCCGACGAGGTGCGCAGCTTGGGCTTTGGTGCAGGTATGGGGCTGCCTAACATGAAAAAGTATTCTGATGTATTTGACATAGAGTCCACCGTTGGGGTAGGTACTACCATACAAATGGAGGTGAATATCTCTTAAGGCAAGGGCGTTTTTGGAGGCTCTTTGCCGCAGGAGCATTTAAAAAATGGGAGAATTTATTCATTCGGTTATCTTAAATAAGGATTTGTGCATGGGGTGCATCAACTGCATTAAGCGCTGCCCTACAGAGGCAATACGCGTGCGGGACGGCAAGGCGCACATTATTGCCGAGCGCTGTATTGACTGCGGAGAGTGTATTCGCATTTGTCCCCACCATGCAAAGCAGCCCAGCTATGACCCGCTGTCCGTACTTGAAAATTATGCATATACCATTGCTTTGCCGCCGCCCAGCTTTTATGCGCAGTTTAATAATTTGGAGGAGCCGGATTTAATATTGGCTGCCCTGTTGGACTTTGGCTTTGATGAGGTATACGAGGTGGCACAGGCAGCAGAGCTGGTTAGCGATGCCACGCGCCATGTTTTGCAGACAGAACAGGTGCAAAAGCCTGTTATCAGCTCGGCGTGTCCCGCGGTAACGCGGTTAATACGCGTGCGCTACCCCGATTTAATTAACCATGTGCTGCCCATTTTAGCGCCTGTAGAGTATGCGGCACGCATTGCCCGCCAAGAGGCTATGAATAAGACAGGGCTGCCCGCAGAAAAAATCGGCTGCATTTTTTTAACACCCTGTCCTGCAAAGGTAACGGCGTTTCGGGCACCTATCGGCAGCAAAAAAAGTGAGGTAGACGCGGCGGTAGCCGTAAAGGAGATTTATCCGCGGCTGCTTGGCTATATGAAAAAGCGCCAAACAGCAGAAAATATCGGCCGTGCAGGCAGGATTGGACTTGGCTGGGCAGAAAGCGGCGGTGAGAGTGCGGGGTTAATTTCTACCGATAGCTATCTCGCGGCTGACGGAATTGAAAATGTAATTCGGGTTTTGGAGGATTTAGAGGACGAAAAGTACAGCGATTTGGATTTTGTAGAGCTGGACGCCTGTGCAGGCGGCTGTGTAGGCGGCGTTTTACAGGTAGAAAACCCGTATATTGCCAAGGCAAAGCTGAAAAAGCTGCGCCGTTATATGCCGGTAAGTAAAAATCACTTGGAAAATCATATTCCGCACAATATGCTGTGGGACAGTGACTTGGAGTATGCCCCCGTTATGGAGCTGGGCGAGACACGGGCGGAGAGCTTTAGTATGTATACGCGGTTAGAGGAGATACGAGACAGCTTACCGGGGCTTGACTGCGGCAGCTGCGGCGCGCCCACCTGTGAGGCTTTGGCAGAGGACATTGTGCGGGGCAATGCAGATATAGACGACTGTGTAGTGCTTATGCGCCAGCGCATGGAAGCTGTATTAAAAGCACTTGGAAAAGACGCAGAAAAAAACGCAAAAGACGCGGCACAGGCACAAAACCCATTGCCGCTATAAAAAGGGGTGGCAAACAGATGACCACAAAAGATTTGGAGCCATTGGGCTTTTTGGCAAAAAATACCGCGGAGGAAAAGCAAATTACAGGTGGCTTTTGCGGAGACCTATTAAGCTGGGCCATGAGCCGTATTGGCGAAGGGCAGGTGTGGTTTACCGTAATGGGCAACATCAATGCCGTGGCGGTAGCCAATTTGGCAGATGCCGCTGCCATTGTACTTTGTCACGATGCGGTATTGGCACCTGACGCTGCCGAAAAAGCACAAGAGCACGGCATAAATATTTACGCCACCTCTCTGCCGGAATATGAGGCCGCAG
>JAQUTM010000062.1 GCA_028694405.1 Oscillospiraceae bacterium | reverse complement strand
AGGCTTTGTATGAATTAAAGGGAGAGAATGCCCACGAGGGAATTATAGAGGAAGTTTTTTCAAAATTCTGCGTGGGTAAATAAGGCGCGAATAGGAAATGGGGCATATAAAATGTGTGAGTATAAAAATAAGTTAGGCAGTTACGATGTTATTGTAATTGGAGCGGGACATGCCGGAATTGAAGCTGCAGCGGCATCGGCAAAATTGGGTGCAAAAACAGCCTTGTTTACCATGACTTTAGACGGTATTGGAAATTTGCCGTGCAACCCGTCTATTGGCGGTACAGCTAAGGGCCATTTGGTAAGAGAAATTGACGCACTGGGCGGCGTAATGGCAAAAGCGGCAGATGCTACTTTTTTGCAAAGTCGCATGTTAAATAAAGGTAAGGGCCCCGCCGTGCACAGTTTGCGCGTACAAAGTGACCGTGCTAAATATCACCAGTGGATGAAACAGTATTTAGAGCGCCACCAAAATTTAGATTTAAAACAGGGTGAAATTACAGCCCTTGCCTTTGAGGGTCAAAAAGTTGTAGGCGTATACACACAGCTGCAAGCTTTTTATGAGGCAAAGGCAGTTGTAGTGGCAACCGGTACTTACTTGGGCGGAAAAATATTTGTAGGAGAGGCGAGTTACCTTTCCGGTCCCGATGGACACCATGCCGCGATTGGGCTTACTGAAAGCTTAAGAGAAGTTGGAGTTTTTTTACGTCGTTTTAAAACCGGTACACCTGCCCGCGTTAATACACGCAGCATCAATTACAGCAAATTGGAAGAGCAGCCCGGGGACGACTATATTGAACCTTTTAGTTTTATGACAAAAGGCAAATTAGAAAATAAAGTAAGCTGCTATATTGCTTATACCAACGAGGAAACCCATCAGGTAATTAAAGATAACTTACACCGCAGCCCATTATATGGCGGAAAAATTGAAGGAATAGGTCCACGTTACTGCCCCAGTATTGAGGACAAGGTTGTGCGTTTTGGAGATAAACCCAGACATCAACTTTTTGTAGAGCCCTGTGGTATGGAAACAGACGAAATGTATTTACAGGGAATGAGCAGCAGCTTACCTGAGGAAGTTCAAAATGCCATGTATAAAACCATAACCGGTTTTGAAAATCTTGAAATTATGCGTCCTGCTTATGCCATTGAGTATGATTGTATAGACCCGTTGCAGTTAAATGCGTCCCTTGCTTTTAAAAATGTACAGGGACTTTACGGTGCAGGCCAATTTAATGGCACAAGCGGCTATGAAGAAGCCGCGGCACAAGGTTTAATTGCCGGTATTAACGCTGCGTTGTTTATACAAAAAAAAGAGCCTTTTACATTAACGCGTCAAAACAGTTATATTGGCACGCTAATTGATGACTTGGTTACAAAAGGCGTAAGTGACCCTTACCGTATGATGACAAGCCGAAGTGAATACCGTTTATATCTGCGTCAAGATAACGCTGACGAAAGGCTTACACCGCTTGGCTATGAAATTGGTTTGGTAGATGCGGCACGCTGGGCAGAATATGAAAATACACAGCGTATAAAGCAAGAAGAAATACAGCGCTTGCAAAAAACTTTTTTTAAGCCTACCGAAGTGCAGGCACTTTTAGAAAAACATGGATTAAATACGTTAAACAGCGGTATTTCAGCTTTTGATTTATTAAAAAGGCCACAGTTAAGTTATGAGGACGTAGTGGCATTAGCGGGAGAAAACCCGGAAGTAACTTTGTTTATCTCGCACCGAATAGAGACAGAAATTAAATATGACGGGTATATTAAGCGGCAGCAAAGCCAGATAAAAGCTGTACAAAAACAAGAAAACATGAAAATTCCCACCGATTTTGACTATGCTGCGTTTGCAGGGCTTCGGTTAGAAGCCAGAGAAAAGCTTGCCCGCGTAAAACCCGAAAATTTAGGTCAAGCGGCGAGAATTCCCGGAGTGAGCCCTGCGGATATTTCTATGCTTATGCTGGAGCTTACCGTGCGCCGTGCCCAAAATAAAAAAGAGGAATAAGTGATGATTGATAAACAGCGAATGGTACAAACTGCCCAACAATATGGGATAGAAATTGCGCATTGTATTGACCAGTTGGATTTATATGCACAAATGTTGGTAGAGTATAATGAAAAAGTAAATCTTACCGCAATAACAGACCCAAAAGGTATTGAGGAAAAACATTTTTTAGACAGCCTACTGTTTGCTACACAGCCTCAAGTACAGGGTAAACTGGTAGATGTGGGAACGGGAGCAGGTTTTCCGGGGATAGTGGCAAAATTATATAAACCGGAATTGCAGCTTACTTTAATGGAACCAACAGGGAAACGTGTAGAATTTTTAAAATTTGCTTGTGAAGGGCTTGGCATACAAGCAGAATTTGTAAAAGAGCGCGCAGAAGAGGCAGCGCGTAAGCAATGGAGAGAAAAATTTGATGTAGCCAGTGCCCGAGCAGTAGCCGGGTTAAATATTTTAAGTGAATATTGTTTGCCCCTTGTAAAACCGGAGGGGTGGTTTATTGCCATGAAGGCAGCAGATACCACTGCAGAAAAAGCGGAGGCAGGCGGCGCAATTAAAAAACTGGGTGGTAAATTACAAAATACCGTGGAAACAACTTTACCCGATGGCAGTGTACGCACTTTGGTAATGTGCAAAAAAATATCGCAAACTCCGCCGCAATATCCACGAAATGGTGGTAAAATTAGCAAATCACCTTTAAAATGACAAAATTTTGTCTACTAAAGGTCGAAACTTGTAAATGGAAATTACTGGAAATTAAAACACATCTGTGTTATTCTTTAGTTACCAAAGAAAAATGTACTTTTTTAAGAAGTTTGTTTTGCTTTTGTAAAAGGAATAACACAGATGTATTTTTTTAAAGAATAATAAATTTTAATAGATAAAGAGAGTGAGAAATCATTTTTTGTTAAATTAAAAATCCACACAAAATTTTATTGGAAAATACTTTTTAACAAAGTAAAATAAAAAAGTTGAAAACTATAAAAAAGGGGCGAGAATGGTTATGCTGGAAAAAGTGCAGACAAAAGTTTTTTTAATAGATATAGAAAAAATTGAACCTTCTCCGTTTCAAGCGCGTACATTTTTTAGTGAACAAGATTTAATTAATTTACAGTGCAGTATTCAACAAAACGGTTTGCTGCAACCTGTAAGTGTAAGAAAAACCGAAAACGGAAAATATCAATTAATAGCAGGGGAACGCCGCTTGCGGGCTATGAGGCAGTTAGGAGAAAAACAAATACCTGCAATTATTTGCAATTTAGAAGATGTAAAAAGTGCTACTTTAGGATTGTTGGAAAATTTACAGCGAGCTGAGCTTAATTGTTTTGAGCAAGCAAAAGCCATTAAAAGCTTGCTGCTTATGTGGCACTGCACCCAAGAGGAAGCAGCCTTACGGTTAGGTATGGCGCAGCCTACTTTAGCCAATAAGTTAAGAATATTAGCGTTAAACGAGGAGCAACAAAAAATTTGCATAGAAGGCGGTTTAACTGAGCGCCATGCACGGGCTGTATTAAAACTGGTTAAAGAAGACCAGCGCACTTTGGTTTTGAAACAAGCGGCAGAAAAATATTTAAGTGTAAGCCAAACAGAACAATTAGTAGAAAATAAAATGCAAGAGAAAACAAAGAAAAAGCCAAAAACGAATGTTATGGTAAGAGATGTGCGCATTTTTATAAATACAATAAACAAAGCCGTAAATATTATGAAAACAGCAGGAGTACCTGCTGTTGCCAGTCGAACCGATACAGAAGAATACATAGAATATGTGGTTCGCATTCCTACAACTACAACACCTTTACAATAAATATTTCCTTACAACACGCAAACAGGCAGTAGTATATTTAGCTACTGCCTGTTTGCGTGTTATTTTGTATTAAAAACATAAATTTAATAAACATTTGCTTTTTTGGCGTAAAATATTAAAAAAAATAATGTTCCACGTGGAACATTTAAACAGAAATAGCCAAAATCATATTGGATACTTTAAAAGGCATTATGAGTGTGCTATAATAAAAATATTGCCGGTTAATATGTATATAAACATGAAATAACCGTAGCAGAACAATAAAATTTTATTTTGTAAAATCAGGGTAAACGAAAAAACAACCTTTGCCCACAAAAACAGTTATAAATTCATTTCAGAAAATGATAAATTTATAAATTTAGGCATAAAACCCCTATAAGAGAGAATAAAAAGGAGTGAAATACCGTGGGCAAAGTTATAGCTATAGCCAACCAAAAAGGTGGCGTAGGCAAAACCACCACAGCTGTTAATCTTTCCAGTGCCGTTGCCGCCACAGGAAAAAAAGTTTTGATTGTAGATTTAGACCCGCAAGGCAATACTTCCAGTGGATATGGAATTGCAAAAAAAAATGCAGAATACAGCGTTTATGATTTACTGATAGGAAACGCTACCGCAGAGCAGGCAACGATTAAAACACAATTTGGTGTAGATGTAATTCCTTCTAATACACAACTTGCAGGTGCAGGTATTGAATTGGTTTCCCTAGAAAGAAGGGAAAGCCGCTTACGCGATGGAATTGCCAGTGTGGTAAATAATTATGATTACATATTTATCGACAGCCCGCCATCGCTTGATTTGTTAACTTTAAACGGATTGTGTGCCTGTGATACGGTATTAGTGCCTATTCAATGCGAATTTTTTGCATTAGAAGGGCTAAGTGAACTAATGAACACCATTCGTACCGTAAAAAACATGTACAATAAATATATTGATATTGAAGGTGTGTTGCTGACTATGTATGACGGACGGTTAAATTTAACCTTACAAGTTGTACAAGAGGTGAAAAAATACTTTAATAATAAGGTTTACAAAACAACAGTACCACGCAATGTAAGGTTAAGCGAAGCACCTAGTTTTGGTATGCCTGTTAATTATTATGACCCTGCCAGCAAAGGTGCGGCGGCATATAATGAATTAGCAGCCGAACTTTTGGCCAATAATAAATAAATGTTCCACGTGGAACAATAAGAAGTTTTAGAGGGGAGTAGTGGAATGGCGGTAAAAAAAGGCGGGTTAGGCCGCGGATTGGATTCCTTATTTATAGATAGTGCCGGTACAGGTGCAGGAAATATTGCGCCAACAACCATAAAACTGGCGGAGATTGAACCGGATAAAAATCAGCCCCGTAAGGTTTTTGATGAAGAAGCTTTGGCAGATTTAACGGCGAGTGTTACACAGCACGGAGTAGTAACGCCTATAGTGCTTCGTCCAAAGCCATTGGGCGGATACAGTATTATTGCCGGCGAACGGAGATTTAGGGCGGCGCGTGCAGCAGGCCTGTTAGAGATACCGGCAGTGGTTATGGACGTGACAGATGATGTTGCAAGAGAAATTGCGTTAATTGAAAACCTGCAACGAGAAGACTTAAACCCGGTGGAAGAAGCAAAAGGCTATAAACAACTTATGGAGGCGGGAAATTTAACGCAAGAGCAAGCCGCCAAAAAGCTGGGTAAAAGCCGCCCTGTCATAGCAAATGCATTGCGCTTATTGGCGCTGAGTGATAAAGTATTGGATATGCTGCAAGAGGGCTTTATTACTACAGGACATGCTAAAGTGTTGTTAAGCCTAGAGAATGTAGATTTGCAAGAGCAAGCAGCAGAAATAATAGCTGCACAAGGGCTATCTGTACGCAGCACTGAAGATTTATGTAAAAAATTGAAAAAAGGCCCGGTAAAAGCCACAATGAAACCTATTGATACGTTAGCTGTGGAGACAGAGCATAGTTTAAAACAGGTACTTGGCACAGAAGTAAAGGTGAACTATAAAAAAGGAAAGGGAAGCTTAACTGTAAGCTTTTACAGCGATGAACAGTTACTTGCTTTTACCAATTTATTAGGAAAATATAAAAAGGAGACAAATGAATAATGTTAGACATTAAACGTATTAGAGACAATGCAGAAGAAGTAAAGGCAAAAGTTGCACGCCGCGGTAAAAACTATGATAAAGAAATCGATATGATTTTAGAGATAGATGCAAAACGCCGTGAAATTTCCAGTAAAACAGATGCTATGAAGGCGGAGCAAAACAAAGTAAGCAAAGAAATGCCCATGAAAAAGAAAAACGGTGAAGACGTTACTGCTTTAATGGCAGAAATGAAAGAGCTGTCAGCAGAAATTAAACAAGCAGGGTTAGAAGTTGCAGAGCTGGAAGAGCAGCAACGCAATCTATTGCTTAGCGTACCCAACACACCTCACGACAGTGTACCCGACGGTGTAGATGACACAGCAAATGTAGAGCAACGCCGCTGGAGCGAACCTACACAATTTAACTTTACGCCAAAAGCACATTGGGACATTGGTAAAAATTTGGATATTTTAGACCCGGAGCGTGCAGTAAAAGTTACGGGAGCACGTTTCCATTTTTATAAAGGTATGGGCGCACGATTAGAGCGTGCTATTATCAACTTTTACATGGATATTCATTCTAATGAGCACGGTTATACAGAGATGTTGCCCCCATATATGGCTAACCGTGCCAGTATGACCGGTACAGGTCAACTGCCTAAGTTTGCAGAGGACATGTATGGTTTAACCTATGAGAAAAATGAATATTTCTTAATTCCTACTGCAGAGGTGCCCGTAACAAACTACTATCGTGATGAAATTTTAGACGCAGCTGTTTTGCCACAAAAATTTTGTGCTTATTCTGCTTGCTTCCGTGGCGAGGCTGGTAGTGCAGGACGCGACAGCCGCGGTTTGATTCGCCAACACCAGTTTAACAAAGTAGAGCTTGTTAAATTTGTAGATCCGGAAACAAGCTATGATGAACTGGAAAGCTTAACCAGAGATGCAGAGCACTGCTTACAGCTTTTAGGATTGCCTTACCGTGTAGTAGCATTATCTGCAGGTGATATGGGCTTTAGCAGCGCAAAAACCTATGATATAGAAGTATGGATGCCCAGCTATGACAGCTATAAAGAAATTTCCAGCTGTTCTAATTTTGAAGACTATCAAGCCAGACGTATGGGTGTACGCTTTAAACGCACAGCAGGGGACAAAGCACAGTTGGTGCACACATTAAATGGCTCCGGCTTGGCGATAGGCCGTACAACAGCTGCTATTTTGGAAAACTATCAAAATGAGGACGGCAGTGTGCGTGTTCCCGACGTATTGGTTCCCTATATGGGCGGCGTAACTGTTATTAAATAAAATTCAGTAAAAATAAGCTTGTAAAAACCTCCTTACGCAAATTATAGCGTAAGGAGGGTTAAAATTACAAAAAAGCTTAAAACACACATACAATTTTAATAAAAAGAAGCTTTAAAAAAGCAATTACATACAAATAATGTAAGAAAATGGAAATTATAAACCAAATGCAAAAAAGATATTTAAAAACAAAATAAATAAGTAAAAAAAATCGAAAAAGTATTGACTTTGAAATAAATAATGTATATAATAATTAAGCACTCATTTTTTGTGCAAACTTGGCGGCATAGCTTAGTTGGCTAGAGCGTCCGGTTCATACCCGGAAGGTCGTAGGTTCAAGTCCCACTGCCGCTACCATTAATAGAGCTTAGGTGATTAGGTTGGGTACACTTGCAATAGTGAGTGGTGTGAGGCTCTGCAAATTCACCTAAGCTCTATGTTACGGCCCGTTGGTCAAGCGGTTAAGACACCGCCCTTTCACGGCGGTATCACGAGTTCGATTCTCGTACGGGTCACCATTAAAGGCACAGACTCTTGTGCCTTTAATTTTTTTGTTGACAAACTCTTTTGAGTTTGATATAATTATAAAGCTGTAAAAAATACAGACGAGCCATTAGCTCAGCTGGCAGAGCACCTGACTTTTAATCAGGGTGTCCGGAGTTCGAATCTCCGATGGCTCACCAAAAACGACAATCTTTTTAAAGGATTGTCGTTTTTTTATTTGTAAATGAAAGCAAAAAAATAATTTTTATTTTGATTTGCAAATAATGGGTTTTATTGGTATACTCATTACATCTCTAATAGCTAAAAAATTTCGATATAAAGATAAAAATATGAAATATTATATTTTTTCTTATTTTATATTTTAATAAAGAAAAGAGTAACTACCACGTTTATTAAAAAATTACTATGGCAATCATAAGTAGCTTGTAATAAACAAAAAATTCCTCGGTAAAACAGGGGGCAACCCTTATAAATAAAAGGTAAATAAGGGCTTTACCTCATTAAAGGCATTTATAATATTACTTGTATTTATTGAATTTTTACAATACATATAGAAGGAATTAACCAAATTTACATAAAGGATTGAAAAGCAATGGAAGTTATGTTTTTAATAGTAGGTATCGGTTTCTTTTTAAGAATATATATTAAAATTTTAGGAAAACTGTTGCGCTTTTTTATAAAAACAGGGTTTATATGGGTTCTTTTCTTTTCTGTGGTAGGGCTAGAATTAGGCATTAAAATAACAGACCAAATAGCCGCTAGCTTTCCTCTTTCTACAAATCAATATGACATGATAGGACTTACAATAGCGAGTGTTCCGTGGTTAGCCGGAATTATAATGTTTCTTCGCAAATTCAAAGTGTATCGTGCAAAAAGAGCAATGGAAAAAACAGCGGAACGATTAAGAAAAGGCAAATACAAACCAAGTAAAAACCAAGAAGACTCGGAACTATTTAAACAAATGTGGGAAAGCTTAAAAAAATGTGAGCAAGAAGAGAATAAGGCTCCACAAACCGGTAGCGGAACAAAGCAGCCAGATGCAAGCCAAGTTGTAAAAGATACTTTAGAAAACACACAAAAAGAAGTTGCAAGTGAAAGTAGCCGCCCTCTGGATGAAACTGCTGAAAAAGTACAAGGGACTTATGATAATTTCTATGGTACTTATGGTGAAAATGAAGTTGCAGAAATAAGTAACCCAAGTAGTCTTTTTGAAAAGGCCACAGCTAAGATTACTGGAAAAAATGCTGCTACCTCCCCAAAAGTTAAACATGAAGATGCTCTTTCACAAGAAATAAATGAATACTATAGAAGTGTGAACAGAACTGGTAGTGGCACTTTGGATAAGACTGCTGAAAAAGTACAGGGGGCTTATGATAATTTCTAGGGTACTTATGGTGAAAATGAAGTTGTAGAAATAAGTAAACCAAGGTTTTTGAAAAAAATACTTTTAAAAATAAAAAAAGCAGTTGACAGTCTAATTAGAAATATGGCCTAATAGTTATATTTTAATAAGTATAATGCATTTTATCGAAATAAGCTTATAAGGAGTATTGCAAAACTTATAAAGCAAGAGTTTTTTTAGGGCTTGAAAATAAGACGGGAAAATACCCAGTATGCCCAGATACAGCAGGAAATTATATTTTTACCGGTACAGTTACCTTGCCGAAAAAATACAGCTACAATGGCGGTTAGTTACAGCATGAAATGTTACCGTAATAGTAAAGCAGCAAAGCTATTACAATGTATACGATAGTATTTCTTGGCAACCAATAAGCGCACGCCCAGTCCTGCCAAAGCACAAAGGACAGATACTTTAAAAAATGGCAAAGTAAATAATTAAGCTTATAATATAAGTTTAGGTGCGTACAAGTTGTCTGTGCTTTTTCGCAAAATCATGTATTTATATCCTGACACCGGTTTTAACGACTTTGATTATACATAATGTATATCATGGAGCAGATGCACAGATTGCCGTTACTTATAAAATTACATACGGATATGGCAGCACCGCATAGGTTTGCCGCAAACGGGTATACACAGGTAATTTATCAGCCTACTTACCTAAACATAGGTAATCTGGAGATGGAAAAAACAGCAGGTCACAACGGATAAAGTATTGAAAATTTGCTGCAGACAGAGTTTTATTTTACAGGACAGTTGGTATGGAAGGATTCCGCTGCTACAGACTGTGCGCGCGTAATTTTAACTTTACAACAATATATACCCCCAGCAGGAGATAACTGTTATAATGATTATCCCATTTCTGCTGCATGGACACCGAACGAGTTTTGGACAGAGAAAAATTTCCTTATGGTTAATCGCAACTATTCAAACGTTACAACAAGATGAATACGGAAATGCCACAAAAGTAAAGCTTTTGATAAACACCACAGTGCCGCTGGACATTGGGGCTGTTTTTGAAGAGGTGAAAATACTGCCGCAACTTGTTGCCTCGGAAGAGAATACCACGGATAACACTCATTCAAGCGGCATTTTAGCACGGGTATCGGCAATGAAGGAAACTTGCTTTTATATGTGCGCATAATTATAGGTACCCGCGTCAGCACAATTATGATTATGATAAAGCAAAGGCGCAAAAAAGTATGTAAACAGCAAGAGTACAAATAGTTTGTGCTTTTAGTAAATTTTATTTTTTATAGGTTATAAAAACAAATAAAAAGGCACAGAGCCTCGTTCCGCTTTTATACGGTGCGAGGCTCTGTGCTGTATGAGATAAATAGAGGAAAGCAAAAATTACGCTTTTTCTCCGTTTCGATATTGGTTGGCGCTAACGCCGGTAATCTTTTTAAAAATGCGTGAAAAATGTGTTACGTCGTTAAAACCAACCTGCTCGCTTACTTCCCAAATACGCAGAGCGGGGTCTTGAAGCAATTCTTTCGCTTTTTCAATGCGAAACCCGTTTAGCAAATCAGAAAAACTTTGGCCTTCACAGCGGGCAATCAGCTTGCTTAAATGCCATTGACTTACAAACACGCGCTCTGAAACTTCGCTAAGTGAAAGCTTTTCAGCATAATGCTCTTGCATATAAGCAAGAGCATTTTTTACTATAAAGTTTTGCGCTTTGTCGTTACTTTCATCTAAAGGCGGTGCAGCTTCCATACATAGGTTTTGGGTCATAACCTGTAGTGCTTCTTCCAGCTCACTAAACTTGCTGGGTTTTAACACATATCGCGCTACGCCAAGCTCTAACGCGCGCTGAGCATACTCAAAATTGGGATATCCGCTTAATATCGTAACCTGCATATTAGGAAATTCGCTTCGCACTGCGGCGATAAGCGCCAGGCCGTCTTGACCGGGCATACAAATATCGGTAAATAAAATGTCAGGCGTTTTTTCTCGTATTATTTGTAAAGCTGTAATACCGTCTTCGGCGGTACCCACTACCTCACAGCCATATTTTTTCCACGGCATGCTGCGTACCAAACCATTAACAATAATGGCCTCATCATCTGCAACTAAAACCCGAAGCATAAAAACACCTTCCTTTTTTATTTAGTATAGCATAATATGAAAGGAAAAAAAACGATTAGCCTTTTACTGCGCCTACTGTCATACCTTTAATAATGTTTTTTTGCAGCAGGACATAAACGACAAGCACAGGCACAACCACAAGCACAACTGCCGCCACCATTAGCCCGTAGTTTACACCGGCTTGGCTGGCAATTTCGTTTAAAAGGCGTGTAATAGAGTAGGTTTTTTTGTTGCGCAGAAAAAACATCTGTGTAAATAAGTCGTTGTAGCTCCACAAAAAAGTAAAAATAGCTACTGTGGCAAAGCTGGGGCGTGCCAAAGGCAAAATAATGCGAAAGAAAATTTGAAAAACGTTGTAACCCTCTAAATAAGCCGCTTCTTCTAAATCTACGGGAATAGAGCGGATAAAGCCCATAAGTACCACAATGGCAAAGCTGAGGTTGCCGGCTATTTGCGGCAGCGCAGTACAAAGCCAAGAATAGGGAAGACTTTCAAATT
>JAQUTM010000061.1 GCA_028694405.1 Oscillospiraceae bacterium | reverse complement strand
CTAAAACTTTGTTAAACATACTGGTTGTAGGCAAATCGCCTTTTGTAAAGTCAGGTAAAATCTCTTTATCTACTTTTACGGTTTCCAAAACCTTTTTCATAGCGCCAATGTGGTCTGCATGAGAGTGGGTCATAAATAAATAGTCCAGCTTTTCCACATTTTGCTCTTGTTAGTAGGCAAGGATAGCAGGTCTGCTGTCTGCTGTGCCGGCATCAATTAAAGCATAGTGGCCATTTTGCTCATATAACAAGCTGTCGCCTTGGCCAACATCAATCACATGTACCCGCGTTGTGCCTGCAGCCGCAAAGTCTGTTTCTTGGCCTGTGGAAAGCGGCGTGTTATGATTGGTGCCTGTGCTTTGTGCGACAGAGCTTCCGGAAATGCCTGCCTGTACGGTTTCCCATAAAGTACCCGCTTGCCACTCATAGTAAACGCCTACCAGCGCCATAGTAAATATTACTAAAAAGGTGATAATTCTTATCGTCTTTTGGTATTTGGTTTCTTTCCTCTTTTTTGCGGTTGATTTCTTTCTTTGGTTGGTGGTTGCCATAGTTCAACGCCCCTTTTCTTTTTGTTGTTGCCCGCACCGCTTTGCGGCATGTCTTTTACTCCATTTTTATGCGGTTGCTGTGCAGGTTTTGCTTTTGGATTGCCATCATTTTCGGCGTTGCCGTAGGGCAAAAGCAAAGGAATTAAATCTCTTCGGTCTACCTGCTTTAAAGCAGCCAAAACCTTTTCTTTATTGCGTGGGTTATAGTATTGCAAAAGTGCACGCTGCATACTTTTTTCTTCTGCGGTTTTAGCAACGTACACAGGTTTTAACGTGTAAGGGTCCAGCTCGGTATAAAACATACAAGTGCTTACCGTACCTGGCGTAGGATAAAAATCCTGCACCTGCTCGGGACGCACTTTATTTTTATATAAATATTCCGCTAAAATAACGGCGTCTTTCAAGGTGCTGCCCGGGTGGCTGCTCATCAAATACGGCACCAAATACTGTTTTTTACCCGCTTGCTTGGTAAGCTCATAAAAACGTTTGGTAAAGCGATTGTAAAATTCAATAGGCGGCTTGCCCATATAAGCCAAAGTGGTAGGTGCACAATGCTCGGGCGCTACCTTTAGCTGACCGCTTACATGGTGCTCTATCAGTTCTTTAAAAAAGGTTTCGTCTTTGTCGTGTATTAAATAGTCGTAGCGGATACCGCTGCGGATAAACACCTTTTTTACTTTTGGCAGGCTGCGCAGTGTACGCAGAATATCCAAATAATCCGAATGGTCTACAATTAAATGAGAGCACGCCTGAGGTGCCAAGCATTTTTTGCTGTTACACATGCCGCGCTGCATTTGTTCAGCACAGCTTGGCAGCCTAAAGTTTGCAGTAGGGCCGCCCACGTCATGGATATATCCCTTAAAGCCGGGTGCCTCGGTAATCAACTTGCCCTCTGCCACAATGCTCTCTTTGCTGCGGCTGGTTACGCGGCGGCCTTGGTGCAGCGTAATGGCACAAAAATTACAACCCCCATAGCACCCGCGGTTTTGAATAATGGAAAACTCTACTTCTTCAAGCCCGGGCACGCCGCCCAGCGCGTCATAGCTGGGGTGCCAGCGGCGCGTATACGGCAGCGCATATACTTCGTCCAGTTCGCGGCGTGTAAGCGGAGTAGCCGGTATATTTTGTACCAAATAGCCGTTTTTTTGCTTTTGTACAACAGGCTTTGCCGTTACAACGTCCTGATTATCCAGTTGGATACGACAAGCCTTTGCATAGGCGGTTTTATCGGCACTAACCTTGTTAAAAGCGGCACATTCAATATATTTAGGCGGCAGTTCTTCTACGGTTTTTACCATATAGCAAGTGCCGTTAATATCATGCATACTTTGAGGGCTTTCGCCCGCAACAAGGCGGCGGGCAATTTCTACGGTTTGATGTTCGCTCATACCAAAGCTAACCAAATCGGCACCGCTGCTTTCTACAATACTGGGCAGCACTACGTCCATCCAATAGTCATAATGTGCAAAACGGCGCAGCGACGCCTCTAGCCCGCCTAAAATAACAGGTGTGTGGGGATATGCCTGTTTTGCAAGCTTTGTGTATACGCTTGCGGCGCGGTCGGGACGTTTTCCTGTCACCCCTCCGGGGGTGTATTCGTCCATGGTTCGCCTTTTTTTTGCTACAGAATAATGAGCTACCATGCTGTCAACATTGCCGCCACCTATAAAAAATCCGTATTTGGGTTTGCCAAAGACTGTAAAGCTTTGGGCATCTGTAAAATCCGGTTGGCTGATAATGCCCACACTGTATCCCTGTGCCTGCAAAAGGCGGCCGATAATGGCAGCGCCAAAGCTTGGGTGGTCTACATATGCGTCACCGGTAACTACAACAAAGTCCAAAGGCAGTTGCCAGCCATGGGCGGCGGCTTCTTTTGGGGTAAGGGGTAAAAAATCTGTGTTAAACTGTTCCATAAATTCCATCACTGTCTGGTTGGGCAGCTACTGTAGCACCGGCGCCTCGCTGGGGGCGGTGTCCTGTTGCTGCTGGTTCATGGTCATCTCTATAAATTGCTGGCGGGTAATCAATACTTGCCGCGGCTTAGAGCCCTCATATGGACCGATAATATGCAGCTGCTCCATCTCGTCCATAATGCGGGCGGCACGGGCATATCCAAGCTTTAAGCGGCGCTGTAGCAAGCTTGTGCTTGCCTGTCCCGCGTCCACTACACACTCTACAGCCTGTTTAAATACGGGGTCTTGTCCATCGTCTCCGCCAGCGGAACTGCCGGTACTTACCCCGCCTTTTTCAGCAGCAGCCATACGCTCGGTGTTGGCTATCATCTCTTCGTTATATTCCGCTACGGCGTCCACCTTAATATCTTTAATCACACGCGCTATTTCGTCATCTTTAACGTAGTTGCCCTGAATACGAATCGGCTTTTGCGCCCCTACGGGCATATACAGCATATCGCCCATACCCAGCAGCTTTTCGGCACCTGCCCCATCTAAAATAGTACGGCTGTCTATTTGACTGCTTACGGCAAAGGCAATGCGGCTGGGAATATTGGCTTTAATCAAACCCGTAATAACATCTACACTGGGCCGCTGTGTAGCCACCACTAAGTGCATGCCTGCGGCACGGGCTTTTTGGGCAATACGGCAGATATAATCCTCTACCTCCTTGCCGCAAACCATCATTAAATCTGCCAACTCGTCAATTACAATAGCAATATACGGCATTTTATCCATACCCTCTGCCAAAGCAACCTTGTTGTATGATTTTATATCACGCACATTTGCCTGTGCAAACTGCTGATAACGCTTTTCCATTTCGGCAACGGCGCTGCCCAAAGCGCCTGCCGCTTTGCGCGGCTCTGTTACAACGGGCATAAGCAAATGCGGAATACCATTGTACTCGGCCAGCTCTACTACTTTGGGGTCAATTAAAATCATTTTTAAATCTTCCGGCAAGCTTTTATATAAAAAGCTGATGATGATACTGTTAATGCAAACAGATTTACCGCTGCCGGTGCTGCCGGCAATTAACAAGTGAGGCATCTTTGCCAAATCGGCCACTTGCACCTTGCCTGCAATATCTTTACCTAAACAGAAGGTCACCGGAGATTCGCTCTTTTTAAAAGCTGTACTCTCCAGCATACCGCGAATGGTAACATTGCTTTTTACTTTATTGGGCACCTCAATACCAACGGCAGGCTTGCCTGGGATAGGTGCCTCAATGCGTACACCTGCACTGGCAAGGTTTAATGCAATATCATCTGCCAAGTTAGTGATACGGCTGATTTTTACACCAAGCTCCGGCTGTAACTCATAGCGGGTAACACTGGGGCCACGGCTGATGTCCAGTATCTTTGTTTTTACACCAAAGCTTTCAAGCGTGCTAACCAATTTTTCGGCGTTGTGACGCAGCTCTTTGTCGGCGCCGCCGTCTCGGCTGTTTGTATCCTTATCCAGTAATTCTGTACTGGGCAGGCGGTACGGCACAGGCTGAGGTTTTTCTGCCGCCGCAGCTGCGGGCTCTTCTGTAGATACACCGCTTGCCGCAGCCATGCTTTCTGTCACGCCTTGCGCTGCAGGTACACTCGTCTGTGATTTTGGCAAGTCCTCTACGCCCAAAGCCTTGCGGATTAAATCGTCTACCTCTGCGCTGTCCTCCTCGGGCTCGGCTACCGTGTCAAACAAGCTTGCGGTATGGCCGCTTTGCGGTGTATCAAACAGTGAGCCTTGAGGCTGTTGAGCCGTTTGCATAAAATCAGGCACGGTGTTTACGCCAGTCACGTCCGGTATAATAGGTTGCGGCTGCAAAGGCTGCTCGTTGCTTTGCGGCAAATTATCCTGCGGCGTAGGCCCAAGGTCAATGTCTACTTTGCCGCGTCTCTTTTTGGCATTTGCATATGCCTCGTTGTCAAATTCAGGCTCGCTGCTGTAGTCTGTCTCCTGTTCGGCATAATCTTCGTCATCGTAGCTGCGGTTGGTGTAAGCGCCTAAGCTGTCTCTTGCCGCACTGCCTACCCCGCCTACGGTTTTACGCACAAAGCTGTATATGTCATAAGGGGTAACACTGGTAAGCAGCATTGCAATAATAACCAGCAGCATTACCGAAATGGCAATCGCCACCCCCTTACCCAAAGCAAGCAGAGGCCACGCAAAAACTGCCGCTAAGACACCGCCCGCTTGGCGCATAGTGCCTTGCTGCCATAAAAATAAAAATTTTTCTTGGGCAGTCTCTCCTACAATGCCCAGCTTGGAAAAAATTACCGTCACGCTGCTAAACAAAGTTAAAAAAGCAACACTTTGCCAAGCTTTTGTTTTAAACGGCATACCCATAGCTACGCGCACTGCCAAATACAGCAAAAGCGCTGCCACCAAGTAGCCCGAAAGGCCAAAAAGGCCGAAAAAAGGTGCTCTAAAATATTTTTCCCATACTTCACTGCCGTTTATAAAAGTAAGCGCCAGCAAAAAAAGCCCCGCACCAAACATTAAAATACTATATGTACGGGCAATTTCCTCCTGCTGCTTTTTCTTAGAAGGCCGTCCTCTTTTTTTAGATGACGTATTTTGTGCCGCTGTGGTTTTCTTTTGTGCCATTTTTACATTCTCTCCTGTTTCCAATCGTTTTCACATCTATCCGTTAACGGAAAAGAAAGGGCAGAGCGCGCTTTTCGCGCCTTGCCCTTTTTATTTTTACATTTTTAACGGCAGGGCATAAAACCCCACCATGAAAAATATTTTATCATGAAATGACTGTTTTGTAAAACAGGAATTGTCGACAAAATACTTACCGTCTTTTACTGTGCTGCTTTGGTTCGTCTTTTTGTTTCTCGTCTATGCACTCATACAGATAGCGCAAAGCGTCGCTTACGCTGCCTAATTCGTCAATCAGTCCCTCCTTTACAGCGTCGCTGCCGTTTAACACTGTGCCTACGTCCAACACCAGTTGCCCGGTATGCATCATCAGCTGGGTAAAGCGGGTTTCGCTTATTTTTGAGTGTGAGGACACAAAGCCTGTAATGCGCTTTTGCATCTCTTCAAAATATGCCATGGTTTGCGGTACGCCAAGCAAGGTACCACTGTGCCGTACCGGGTGCACTGTCATAGTTGCGGTTGGGACGATAAAACTGCGGCTGGCGCTTACCGCCAAAGGAATACCAATGCTGTGGCCGCCGCCAAGCACCAACGTTGCCGTGGGCTTTGTAATGCCTGCAATCAGCTCTGCCAACGCCAATCCTGCTTCCACATCTCCGCCTACTGTGTTTAAAATAATCAGCAAGCCTTCAATTTCCGGGTCCTCTTCAATGGCAATCAGCTGTGGTATTACATGCTCGTATTTTGTTGTTTTTTGGTTGGCAGGGCTTACATAGTGCCCTTCAATTTGGCCGATAACCGTTAAACAGTGTATGCCGTATCTCCCCTTTGTCTTTATTACGCTTCCTGTCTCTACCATATAGTCCTTTTCCAACTGTTGCTCCTGTGTTTTTTCTGTTTCTTTTTCGTTTTCCGTTTTCATTTATTATTCTCTCCTTGTATTGCTAACAACTTTTTAGTTAGTGTGGCTTTTTTCCTTTTTGATATACGCACTTATTTTTGCCACATACCATAAAGCGGGCCGAAAAGCTTTTGCAATTTTTGAAGGGCTCTTTTACAGTGGTTTTTGGGGACGGGTTTTGTAGAAAATAGGATAATTAAGCATAATTTTGCACAAACTTTTTATTATGGCTTGATAATGGTTTGACAATTCCTGCACTTTAGCAGTATATTATATTATAATAAGTAGGGTTTCCCTATAGGAATTTTAAAGAAATTCAGGTGATAGAATGTCTGTTTCTCCAAATAAAGTTTCGCTGCCTGTTATACGCCGTTTACCCAAATACTACAGGTACATTCGCGAAATGCAGCAAAACGGTGTTGCAAAAATAAGCTCTAGTGAGCTTGCAAAAATTATGGGCACCACGGCCAGCCAAGTGCGCCAAGACTTTAATTGCTTTGGCGGGTTTGGCCAGCAGGGTATTGGCTATAATATTGATGTTTTATATAATGAGATAAGTAAATTGCTTTTTAGCGAAGATAATAAAATAGAAGTAATTTTAATCGGCGTGGGCAGCCTTGGTCAAACCATCAGCAAATGGATTATCCACGAGACGCGTGGTTACCACTTAGCCGCTGCGTTTGATTCTAACCCACAGCTCATTGGAAAAGACGTTTGCGGCGCCCCGATTCATAACATTAGAGAATTGAGCGAATATTGCAAAAAAAATAAACCCACTATGGCTGTTTTATGTATTCCCAAGGAGCCTGCCCGTACTTTGGCACCTACTTTGGTAAGCCTTGGCATTAAAGGCTTTTGGAATTTTAGTCATTACGACTTAAGCGTAAATAACCCGGACATCACGGTAGAAAACGTACACCTGGGAGATAGCTTAATGACCTTAGGCTACCGTTTACGCAACGAATAATTGGGCCAAAGGGCAAAAAGCGCCTTGCTTTTTCGCCCTTGTTTTTTGTAAAAAATTGTAAGGTGGTATTTTATTTTGGCAAAATTGTATTTTCGATACGGCGCAATGAACAGTGGTAAAAGCACCGCACTAATGCAAGTTGCATATAATTATGAAGAGCGTGGTATGCGCGTAGTTGTATTAAAACCCAGTATTGACAAAAAAGGCGGCGACAAGCTTGTCAGCCGCTTAGGGGTAGAGCGAAAAGTAGATATCAGCGTAGACGCCGACATGGACGTGTTTGCCACCGTAGAAGCCGACGTTGCCGCCAATGGCACCTTGGCTTGTGTACTGGTAGATGAAAGCCAGTTTTTAAAGCGCGACCAGTGCGACCAGCTTTTTATGGTTACGGTAGAGCTTAACATTCCTGTAATTTGTTACGGCCTGCGCAGTGATTTTAGCTTGCACGGGTTTGAGGGCAGCACACGATTGCTGGAGCTTGCGCACAACATTGAAGAGATGAAAACCATTTGTGCGTGCGGCCGAAAAGCCATGTTTAACGGACGCAAAGTAAACGGCACCTTTGTTTTTGAAGGCGCACAAGTAGCCATTGACACAGTGGACGATGTAGAATATCAAAGCCTGTGTCCACAGTGCTATTTTGCCGCCAGAAAAAAATTTTATGAGCAACAGGCAGCCAAGTTATAACGCTGTCTGCCCGTTTTACGGTTACCGGCTATGGCTTTGCCACACATTTACCGATAGATAATAAAGGAGTAAACTTTTATGAGTTGTCTTGGCAATTTATTATGGTTTTTGCTAGGTGGGCTGTGGCTTGGGCTTGGCTGGCTGTTAGCAGGTATTTTATGGTGTATTACTCTAGTGGGTATCCCTATCGGACGACAATGCTTTAAATTTGCCGCACTTGCCTTTTTTCCCTTTGGCAAAACTGTTACATATGGCGGAGGCGTTGTTTCTACCCTTATAAATATTATTTGGCTTATTGTAAGCGGTTTACCCTTAGCAATAGAAGCAGCTGTCATCGGCTGCATTTTTTGCATCACCATTATAGGAATTCCCTTTGGCTTACAGTGCTTTAAAATGGCAAAGCTTGCCCTTATGCCCTTTGGTGCAAGGGTCTCTTAGCCGCCCTGGGTTTTCTTTTTCTATAAAACAAAGCAGGATACCTATTTAACGGTACCCTGCTTTTTTATTTGCCTTTTATTGCAGTTGTTCTGCTTTTTGTTGTCGTAATAATTTTATCAATATAGGCACCTCATACAAAAGCATGAATATCCAACCGGCGCCGCAGCTGTAGGCAATACCCGTAAGGCCCATATAAGCGGCTAAAGGATAAGCGCAAACCACACGGCCTATTATCTGAATTGTTGTGCAAATTAAGGTTGTTTGCATTTGTCCCATACCGCGGAAATATCCTTGAATACCGTTTGTAAAAGCCGGTAAAATATAAAAAAATGCCATTAGACGCAAATAGCTTACGCCCAAAGCAACCACCTGTGCCCCTTCTTTGGCAACAAAAATGCCCATAAGGGGGTCTGCGGCAGCAAAAATAACAATACCGATAAATATACCGTAAATTGTCTCCATACGCATACCCTTGGCAAATCCTTTTGTCATACGCGGAGTGTTTTTAGCACCGCGGTTTTGGGCTGTAAAAACGGTAATACTGTGTCCTATGCTTTGCTGCGGTGTAAAGGCAAAATCATCAATGCGGTTTACTGCATTAAATGTGGCAATACTATCTACGCCCAAAGGGTTTACTGCAGCCTGTACAAGAACCTTTCCCACATAAAGGCAGGTTTGCTGCATGGCACTTGCCCAGCTATAGCTGAGGGTACTTTTCAGCAACTGTTTGTCAATATGCCACTGGTTTCGGTTAATCTGAATTACTGTTATATTTTTATATACATACACCACGCACAGCAGCCCCGAAACTGCCTCAGCAATTACCGTGGCAAGGGCGGCCCCTCTTACGCCCCAACCGCAAAGCTTAATAAAAATGATATCCAAACATACATTCAGCACCGATGCCAACGCCAAAAACACTATAGGTGTACGGGAATCTCCAATGCTTTTTAATGCCGCTGCAAATATGTTGTACAAAAAGGTAAAAATCAACCCTAATAAAATAATATGTAAATAACTTGCAGCCGAGGCTACAATCGCTTGGGGTGTGCGCATAAGTATCAGCATGGGCTTGGCCATCACGATAAATACAGCGCTTACAATAAAAGTAAATACACCGCCGCATAACATCGCTGTAGATATTTCCTTTTTTAGCTTATCTATATCTCCCGCGCCGTAAAATTCACTCATCAATACAGATGCGCCAAGGCAAATACCGATAATAAAAAATAAAATAATATTCATCAGCGGATTTGCGGTACCCACTGCTGCCAATGCCTCTTTACCGGCAAACCGACCTATAATAATGGAGTCGGCAGCATTGTAGGTTAACTGAAAAAGATTACCCAGTATGGTTGGAATTGCAAACCCCAACAGCTGACGGTTTATGTTGCCCTGTGTCATGTTCACACTTGTTTTTTTCATGTTTATCTCTTCTAAGTTTATTTTTTATTCATTTATTTTTTACGAATAGGTACTTTCTTATAGTAATTTAAAATGTTATACTTTTCAAGCTGCTGTAAAAAATTATAAAGGTGGTGAAGACTATAAGCATTTTGGAAATTAGTTGCAGGTTGGTATAAAATGCATATTTCAACCGTAACCGTAAAAAGTATAACTATAAGATTCCCTTGTGTATAAAATTTGCAAATAAGCACAAGGACATTTTACTTTGCTAATAAAGGAGAAAACTTATGAAAAAAATTACAATATTACTTGCTATGATGCTTGCCTTTTCTGTAATGGCAACAGCCTGTGGCAACAATTCTTCCGCTTCTTCCTCGGGCAGTTCTTCTGCCGGTGCTTCCTCAACTGTTTCTTCCTCTACCGCAGGAACCGAAACCTTAACCGAATCCTTACCTGATATTATGAAAAAAGTGTATGACGGTGTGGATATGGATATTATGCTGATAGAAGACGAAATTACAGAAGAGGATTCTGACTATCATCTGCGTATGACACGCGACAAATACGAGGAAGCCTATATTTCTCAGGCGGGTATGAGCGCACAGGCCCACAGTGTTGTTTTGGTACGCACAAAACCCGGCACCGATATGGAGGCTTTTTGCGAAGAGCTGATGAAAAACGGTGACTTACCTCAAAAATGGATTTGCGCAGAAGCCGAAAATGTACAAACTGCCTACGTTGGTGATGTAGCCATTTTGATTATGACCTACAACGACTACGCTGATAAGCTGATGGAAAACTTTAAGGCTTTGGCAAAATAAAAATTATGAGCCCTAAAAAAACAAAAAAATTTGCAGTTGCCGCCATCATTGTGGCGGCTGCTGCTTTATGTATTTATTTGCTTTGGCAGCCTGCACAGGCTCTTTACCGGCACATTACTCATACCCCTGACAAAAACGGCCTTTATGCCATACAGGGTTATTGGTTTGATGTGTTAAGCCCATTAGATGAAGCTTCGGCAAAAAAATTTGCACAAAAGATAAATTATTTACAAAGCACTTATCTTGCGGAAAATCCAAATGTGTTTTTTGCTCTCGTGCCGGACAAAGGATATTTTGTAAAAGATGTGGGCTACCCTACTTTGGACTATACAAAGCTTTTGTCCCTTTTACAAAGTGAGATAGACCCCCATGTTACCTCTGTTTCTCTTTTGGATAAGCTACAGCTATCTGATTATTACCAAACCGATACCCATTGGAGACAAGATAAACTGGACGGCGTAATGCAAGCCTTAGCAAGCGCTATGGATTTTTCTTGGGACGAAACACGTTATACGCCCCATGTGCGCCAAGACTTTGTAGGTGCTTTGCAAAAGCGTACCGAAAAAGCCATGCCCCCGGAGGAATTGATATATCTTACCAGCGAAAGCATTGACAGTGCCACTGTTGAAAATTATCAAAAGCCGGATTTTACGGACGTGTACGACCTGCAACTGCTGGATACGACAAACGCATATGACGTGTATCTTTCGGGGGTAAGCCCGCTTATTACCGTATACAGTCCCCATGCCTCTACCACCCGTGAACTGGTTATTTTTAGAGATTCTTACGCAAGCAGCTTAGCGCCTTTGTTTTTAGACACCTACCGTACCGTAACTTTGATTGATTTAAGGTTTATGGACAGCCGCACGTTAACGGAATATATTACGTTTTCGCCCGAGCAGGATATCCTGTTTTTATACAGCACTTGGGTTGTTAATAACAGTGCCATGCTTAGATAAAAAAGCTGCCGCAAATTGTTTGCGGCAGCTTTTACTATTTATTTTACAAATTTTTGCTGAAGATAGCGGCTTACACGCATATACCACGCAGGGTTACGTCTGCGGTAATCTACGCGCCACGCCTTATCAATTTCTTTTGGCACATGCCAGTTTTGATACTGCCAAGAGGTTTGCTGTAATACACAAGGGTTTTGCGCCGAATAGTTTACAATTAAAGTGGACATGGTAAATCCTCCTTTATTCCTTAAAAAGTTAGGCTAAAACTATTTATTTTCACAAGCTTTTCCTTGCACCTATAACATACCATATTATTTAGCAAAAATCCATATTTTATTATTAAAATTTAGCAAATTAAATTTTAAGTTTATAATAATAAATATTTTTAATATTTTACCTGCTTTTTTGTTAGTATTTTTCAGCCTTATTTATTTAATTCTCTATTTCCAACGGCAGATGTCAGTTCACCAAACAAATTTTTCTCCATTTCCGCCTTTAAT
>JAQUTM010000060.1 GCA_028694405.1 Oscillospiraceae bacterium | reverse complement strand
GCATACTAAGCTCGCGGGTGGGGCTTAAAATAAGCACGCTGCTCTTGGGCAGCTGCTTTTGGGCGCAAAGCTGCAGCATAGGAATACCAAACGCTGCTGTTTTACCTGTACCGGTGCTGCTGCGTCCGATTACATCTCTGCCCTCCATAACACAAGGGATACCGCGGCTTTGAATTTCGGTAGCTTCGGTAAAGCCAATTTCTTCTATAGCCCGTTGAATTTCGGGCATTAAGTTCATTTCGCTAAAAGTCATAGATTTTTCCTTTCTATTTGTGGTTTGTAAATTGTTTGCCTTTAGCGGGCACAAAAAAAGCAAAGGCTGTATTTGCCTTTGCCGCCTGTTTTTCGGACAACTCCAAAAAATATTTCTATTTTCCGTTACAATCCGCAGCCCTCAGCCATACAGGGGGCCCCGCTCGTAAAAAATCGCACATACACCACAATAGAAAGCCCATTTGGCCTATTTTCTATTTATATAAAGCATAAAGCAAAAACGCATCCTAAACACGCGCGATTCATCACATAAAAGCATTAGCTTATTTAGTATACCACATTTTAAGTTGTTTTAGTAGGTTTTACACAAACTTGTTGTACATTTTTTGTAATTTTGGCTAATTGATTAGTTTTTTCTTTTTATTTGCCAAGCCGTGTAGATATATTGCTGTGTTTTTATGTGCAGTACACTGCTTTTTTCTTGTAGGTAAGCGCACAAACAATAAAAGGGGCAGCCAAAACGGCTACCCCTGTTGTTTTTTGTCTGCTCGGCGGTATCGGCCGAGCAGTGTAAGCTTTGGGATATAAACGCTATATCCCCACGGGCAAAAGTAAACCTTTGCCTGTATATAATTAAAAGGATGCGAGGTGATAATCACCTTCAGCGGCGCCGTAGCAATAGGCACCACCTTGAACGCGGCTTTTAAATCGAGAGCATTTTTTGTAACCGCTATTTTCAGCGGTACTGTCGATGCCCGTTCTGTTCCTTCTATGCCTATAAGTATAGGCTTTAATTGTGAAGAAACTTTGTTGCTTTTTTTAACTCTTTTGTAACTTTTTAAAATTTGTGTTAAAGTTACCCTTCTTTTTACAAATCCACATCACCGGTTACGTCGTCATTTGCAACATAGTAGGCTTTGTATTCTTCGGGTTTAATGTATATCTGCAAGGTTTTAATGGTAGCACAGCCTTGCTCCTTTGCAGCAGCTTTTATGTTTTCTAAAATCGCCTTTTGTGCAAACTGAATTTCTCCGTACTCTATAAATATTTCAGGCACACAATCTGTTTTTTTAACTAATTTTTTTGCAGGCGCTTTTTTAGCTGCTGGTTTTTTTGCCGCCGTGCTTGTTTTTGGCACTTGCGCTTCTGTTTCTGCTTTGGGTTTTATTGCTTCTTTTACCGCCATAGTTTTTGCCCTCCTATAAATTATTGGTACACAATATGCACCGTACTGTTATATGCAGGCACACCAATGCATTATGCACTGTACCTGCTTAACTTTATAATACACACAATTTAAAAGAATGCAAATTTACAACATATTTATGACATTATAAAACCGAAAATTAGATTTTCCGACTTTATTTTTGCACCGTTTCCGTTGTGCAAACCGTCCAAAAACCGTCCTTTTTACTGTACAAATCTACCATAAGCAAACTGCTTTTAGTTACCTATTTGCATACATAAGCTGCACTGAAAACGCTCATCTTTTTTCAGCACTACCATGCCGGTTTTCTTTTCAAATTCACCGCCGCCCTCTAAGTCAGGTATGCCTTTCCAAGGCTCTACGCAAACAAACTTTACAGGCATATTTTCCGTTGTCCAAACCAATAAAAATTCAAAATTTTCTATATTATATTTAATGTAGCGCCCTGTATTTTTTTCTATTAGAGAAACGGTACGGCTACGTATATTTTTATAAGCATTATTCTGTGTAAAATATTCTTGGCTTAATTTAATTTCGCGCTTGTTAATCAGCTCTGTACAAGGTGTATCCACACCTGTGTATAGGCCGCTTTGAGGGTTAATACCCATACGCATCATTTCGGGCTCTTCCTCGCTGAATATTAAGCTGTAATCCTCCAAAGTATGTTTATCATCAAAAGGACAGTTATACGCCGGGTGATACCCAACCGTAAAAGGCATATCCTCATGCCCACGGTTAAACACCGTTATCGTGTGCTGAATGGTTTTGCCAAGCAGCGTGTAGGTTGTATAAAAATCAAATTCAAAAGGGTACAAAGCTCGTGTAGCATCATCTGCATGCAGCACAAACGTAATGCTTTCGGTACCCTTTTGTACCATGGTGTGCATCTTGCTGCGCGCAAAGCCGTGGGGTTGCGGAAATGGGTATTTTTTGCCTTTATGCACTAAAGTTTTATCTTGCAATCTTCCGCAAAAAGGAAACAAAATCGGCGCCTGTCCCCTCCAATAGCCTTCTTTATCTGCCTGCCAAAGTGCCTCGCTCTCACTCTCTTTTCTAATTACGCTTGTTAGGGCTGCTCCGTCCTCACTTACCGTAACGCTCAAAAAATCGTTCTCTATAGTGTATAGCATTTTCGAGCAAACTCCTCTCATTACAAATTATTATTTTATCTTTTTCTTCTCTCCTATGTTAACACGCTCCGACAGGTATAAACAAGATGTGAGACGTAGAATATTCCACCGTATTTTATTGCAAGTTGCCCCTCCTTGGTTTATTGCGGCTTTGTTGCATTTTTATAGGTCAAGTAGGTAACACAAAAACCGCTTAGCGCATAGCATAAGGCAAGGAGGTTATGCCCATGAGTACAGGAACAATACAAGTATATAGTTACACCGCCGACGAAGGTTTTGCGGTACCCAACGCTTCTATTACCTTAAGCCGCACCATGCCGGACGGCACCTTGTATACACACCATTATCAAACAGACAGTTCGGGTTTTTCTTCACCTGTAACTGTAGATACCCCGCCAAAAGAGCTCTCTCTCGAGGAATCCAACACCGAAATTCCCTATTCCACCTATAATTTAACTGCTACCGCAAACGGCTATGAGCCAATTTATCTTGGTGGTATTCAAGCCTTTGCTGAGCAAAACAGCTTAATCAATCTTGCCTTTCTTCCTCATTTAGATACGTCCGCAAATGCCGAAGCCGCTTCTTTTAGGGCACTTCCCGATACTGCAACAATCCCTGCACACCAACTATACGCAAATACCGGCGCACCTTTCAGCCGCGCTCCTCTGGCACCTTGCGCCCCCTCGGGCAGCACATTTGTTTTAAATCAGGTGGTTATTCCCACCTATGTAACCGTACATCTGGGCACGCCCGCTTCCAGTGCACAAAATGTTACGGTATCCTTTAGAAACTATATTAAAAACGTAGCCAGCAGCGAAATTTATCCCACATGGCCAAAGCAAAGCTTAATTGCTAATATTTATTGCCAAATAAGCTTGGCTTTAAACCGCATTTACACCGAATGGTACCCCAGTAAAGGTTATAACTTTACCATAACCAACAGCACCAGTTACGACCAATACTATGTACACAACCGCAATATTTTTGACAGCATTTCTGCAGTTGTAGATGAGGTATTTGATACCTATATTCGCAAAACAGGCACTGTAAACCCCTACTACTCGGAATACTGCGACGGTAAAACCGTAAGCTGCAAAGGCTTAAAGCAATGGGGAACCGTAGACTTGGCAAACAGCGGTTACAGTGCCATCAATATTTTAAAATATTACTATGGCACCGATATAGAACTGGTTACCAGCACCAATATTCAAAGCATAGAACAAAGCTATGGCGGCACACCGCTGAAAATTGGCAGCACCGGCGAACCTGTACGCGTAATTCAGCGCCAGCTAAACCGCATTGCAAAAAATTACCCCTCTCTGGGTACCCAAACAGTAGACGGCGTTTTTGGCACAACCACCGATGCTGTCGTTAAAAAATTCCAAAAGCAATTTAGCCTGACACAGGTGGGTGCACATTTGCGCCAAATTTTTTCTCAGGTATTGCATAATTTCCATTTTTTCGCTACACTCTTTAGTAGTGCTTCCACGCAGCAAAACAACCATTTTATGTACTAATTTTGGCACGAAGCCAAAAGAAGAGAAAGAGGATTCTCATGGAAAAATCAAAAGTTTATTTTACCAATATGCGCGCCAGCGAAGGCAACAATCTATTGCAAAAGCTAAAAAAATTAATAGAGGCGGCCGGTATAGCCGATATTGACTTTAAAGACAAATTTGCCGCAATTAAAATACATTTTGGAGAGCCCGGAAATTTAAGCTTTTTGCGTCCCAATTTTGCTAAAGTAGTAGCTGATGAAGTAAAAGCTTTAGGTGGCCGTCCGTTTTTAACAGATTGCAACACCTTGTATGTAGGACGACGTAAAAATGCGTTAGACCATATAGACGCCGCCTACGAAAACGGGTTTACTCCGTTTTCTACAGGCTGCCAGGTTATTATTGCCGACGGATTAAAAGGCACGGATGAAGCTCTGGTTCCCATAGAAGGCGGCACCTATGTAAAAGAGGCAAAAATAGGTCAAGCTATTATGGACGCGGATATTATTATTTCTCTGTCCCACTTTAAAGGCCACGAGGCAACCGGATTTGGCGGCGCTATGAAAAACTTAGGCATGGGCTGCGGCAGCCGCGCAGGCAAAATGGAACAGCACTGTAGCGGTAAACCTACCGTAAACACCGACACTTGCCGCAGCTGCGGCAAGTGTGCAAAAATATGTGCACACAGCGCCATCACCTTTCCAAACCGTAAAGCTCAAATAAACCACGAAAAATGTGTAGGCTGTGGCCGCTGCTTAGGCAGCTGTAACTTTGATGCTATTTACAACGGTAACGACAGCGCCAACGACGAGCTTTGCATGAAAATTGCCGAATACACCAAAGCCGTGGTACAAAACCGTCCCCAATTTCATATTTGCATTGTCATGGACGTTTCACCTTATTGTGACTGCCACGCAGAAAACGATACACCTATTATTCAAGACGTAGGTATGTTTGCAAGCTTTGACTCTGTGGCGCTGGACATGGCCTGCGCCGATGCATGTAACAAACAACCGGTACTGCCCGGCAGCAAATTACACGAAAACTTAGCCTGTGGCCATGACCATCACGATACCTTTACCAGCACATCGCCTCAAACCAACTGGATGGTAACACTGGAGCACGGCGAAAAAATAGGCGTTGGTACCCGCGATTATCAATTAATTGAATTATAGTAATTTATTTTACTTTTTGTTGACAAATTGAAATCTGTGCCATATTATGTTATAATAAATTAAATAACCTCGTGGGGGAGTAATTTGCACAGGGCACAGTCCTGTGTGGTTTGTCAACATTCTGGCTGTAATTGCAGCCTGGCAAATCTTAAAAAATGAGACTCATGTGTACTTGTTTTGGATAAGTATACATGAGTCTTTTTATATTTTAAAGGAGCTTTTATTATGGGTTTTACTGAATTATTTTTAATTGCCATCGGGCTTTCTATGGACGCCTTTGCGGTTTCTGTCTGTAAGGGCTTGGGAATGCAAAAATTAAATTTGCGCCACGGGGTCGTGATTGCACTGTTTTTTGGCGTATTTCAAGGTGTTATGCCGTTTATCGGTTGGGCGCTTGGGCGTCAGTTTGAGCAGTACATCACCAGTGTGGATCATTGGATTGCTTTTGTGCTGCTTTTAATCATCGGCGGAAAAATGCTTTGGGAGGCGCTAACCGATAAAGATGAAAACGCACCTGCAAAAGACTGCTCTAAGCTGGATTTAAAAGAGCTTACTTTGTTGGCGGTTGCCACAAGCATCGATGCTCTTGCCGTGGGCATTACCTTTGCCTTTTTACAGGTTTCTATTTTACCCTCTGTAAGTTTAATTGCCGTTACTACCTTTTTGCTTTCTTTGGTTGGCGTTTGGATGGGAAACCGATTTGGCAGCCACTATAAGCACAAAGCTGAAATTGCAGGTGGTGCTATTTTGGTTTTAATCGGCGCAAAAATTTTACTGGAGCACTTGGGGTTTATCGCTTTTTAAGCGTTATCGCAATATATTGCACCATTCTATAACAAAACATAAAGTACGTTTTTTACTGCAAATCACCGTTTGTGCGCTTTCGTTTTTTTGCAGTGTCTGTGGTACAGACGGATAAAGTGTTATTTTTTTTACGGCATTACTAAGCAGCCTATGCGTTAAGCACAGAGGCTGCTTTTTTTGTGTTTGGGCGTTATGCGGTTGCTTTGTCTGCAAAGGAGGCAATTCTATCTCACCTACTTTTTTTTCAAATGCCTTCAGTACCTCCCTGTTTGTTTGTGCGCTTGCCTGCTGCTGCGCCAGGGCTTCTAGCGCATTTTGGCAGTGCAGCAAATGACAATTTGCCTGTTCAAACTGCGTAGTTGTAATGCGTCCGTTTAAACGGTCGTTATACAGCAATGCAAATTGTGCCTTTAACTTTAACACACTGTTTTCTAAGGCGTTACCTTTTGGGGCTTTGCCGGGTATAGCATCAAAATAGTGGTTTTGCATTTGCTGCAAAACCAACTCCTCCAATTTTTCTTGCGGTATGCGCATATTTTTACACGCAGGACAGCACAAATAATAATACACCTTTTTTGCTCCGCTAGCTTTTCGGGTGACACTATGCCCGCACAGGCCGCAATAAACAAATCCGCTTAACACATTGGCAGCTTTATCTGCTCGTTTTCGAGTTGCGTTACCGCGCAGGTGCTGCACCTGTTCAAACTCACGCTGCGTAACAATGGAGGGGTGAGTGTTTTTTACAACAATCCAGCTCTGGCTTGGCACATACAGTATCTTTTTGTCTTTATAACTGGCTTTTCGTCGCTTTCCCTGCACCAAATTTCCTATGTATACCTCATTAGATAAAATACGGCTTATGGCGGCTACACTCCACAGACCCTTTTTAACAGGCTTGCCCGCTAAACCCGCACTGTGCATAGCAGGCGTTTCTACCTCCATTTGGTTTAGCAACGCCGCAATATCAGTATAGGTTGCCCCGTTTAAAAAGGCGGTAAACATCTGCTTTACTATTTTTGCTGCGGGTTTATCTATGGTTAAAGTATGGTTGCTGTTGTTTTGCTTTAAGTAGCCGTATGGTGCCGTGTTACCAATAAAAACGCCTCTCTTGCGCTTATCGTCCAAAATAGCGCGTATATTTGCAGAGGTGTCCTCCAGATACCACTCATTTACCAAGCCATTGATTTGCCGTGCCTTTTTGCCCCCCAAAGCCGCCGTATCAATTTGGTCTGCCGGCGCCACAAAGCGTATATTCCAAAGTAAAAAGTCATGATGAATATACTTTTCCACCAACTCCAGTTCTCTTGTAAAGCGGCTTTGGCTTTTACATAAAATAATCTCAAAGCAGTGGTTTTTTGCGTCGCGCAGCATTTCATTAAACGCCGGTCTGGTACGGTCACTGCCGCTGTAATCACTGTCAATATACTCTTGATAAATCTGCCAGCCTTGCGCCATTGCATAGCCTTGCAGCATAGCACGTTGGTTGGCAATGCTTTCGCTTTCTACTCCTTGCTTTTGTGCATCTTCCTTGCTTAAACGGCAGTAAACAGCACACAGCACACAGATTCCTCCCTTGCATTCGTATTACTTAAGCCTATGCGCAAGTTTATCCGCTATATGCATTTTTGTCTGTTTTTACACGCACACAGGACGGTATTGTAGGCAAAAGCACCTGGTATAAAATCAGCTACATCTATGTAAGCGTTAAAAAACTTGCTCAGCTTGGCAGCGAAGGCGAAGAAGCCACAGGGGAACCCATAGACGGTGCCTTTGGCGGCACCACCTTAAAACTGGGCAGCAGCGGCGTTGCGGTAGAGCAGCTTCAATATTATCTAAATACCGTTTCGGATTTTGTTACAACAATGTCCGCCATAACGGTAGACGGCAAATTTGGTGCCGCCACCGAAGCCAGCGTAAAAGCTTATCAAGCTTACCGCGGGTTAACTGTTGACGGCTTAGTAGGCAGCACCACATGGAACACGTTATATGAAGAGTACAACTCTATCTATGCAGATATTAATCCGGACATTGATTACCCCGGCCAATACCCGGGTAAAAGCTTCCAGCAAGGCAGCACGGGCAACCAGGTTAAAACCATTCAATTTTGGCTGCTTGTATGCTCTGCAAACTACAGCTCTATACCAAAAATTACCCCTGACGGCATTTTTGGTGCTGCAACCACCAGCGCTGTAAAAGCGTTTCAATCCCTTACAGGGCTTACGGTAGACGGTGTAGTTGGCACCAATACATGGAATAAACTTTACGAGGTTTACACCGATGTTATTAACAGCTTACTGCCCTCTAACCAGTTGCCCGGCACTTATCCCGGCAGCCCCCTTGCCGTTGGCAGCACAGGCAGCAGCGTTAAAGAAATGCAGTATTACTTGGGCTTGCTTTCAGCGTATTACACCTCTATTCCCACTATCAGCTATGACGGTGCCTTTGGCAGCGAAACACAAAAAGCTGTAATTGCGTTTCAAAAAATTGCAGGACTTTCACAAGACGGTATTGTAGGACCTATTACTTGGTTTGCCATTTACAACACTTATTCTAAGCTACGCACTGTAGACGGCCCCGTTCAAGCCTATGAGCTATCTACTTACGACCCCAATGATATATCGGAAAGTGTAGCCGGCAAAACCTCCTCTGTAGATGTAAAGGAGTTGCAAATAGCCCTTAACAGCATTGCAGCTTTTTATGATACCATACCGCCTTTAGAGATAACAGATACTTATGACAGCGCGACAAAAAACAGTGTAAAAGCTTTCCAAGAAGAGTTTTCGCTGCCTGTAACCGGATATGTAGACCAAACCACATGGGACGCTATTTTGGCTGCCTACGAAGGCATTTTAAGTATGAAACCGCGTACCATCAACACAAGCAGCGACTCCTATCCCGGATATGTACTAACATTTGACAGTGCAGGCGTGGCCGTACAGCAGCTACAATTTTATATTAACAGTATTGCAAGCCGTTTTTGCAGCGGAGAATTTTTGCGAGAAGACGGTGTATATGACCAAGCCACATCAAATGCAGTTACACATTTTCAAACAGACTTTGGGCTGCCTGTTACCGGCTTTGTAGATGAGGCCACTTGGAACGTAATCTACGAATATTATCTTTTAGACTAATGGAGTGATGAACTATGGCGCGTATTCTTATCTACGACGAAGACACCAATAAAATTTACACCGAAACCCTTACAGAAAACGACCCTATGCCCTACTCTTATGACAGCACACTACGCGTAAAAGAGTTTCGCGGCTCTTCCGGTTCTCCTACCTTGTGGACTACAACGCGTGCAATGGAGGCATGGAACCTAACACGTCGCCGCTATGGAAAAGGTATCTATGTGGGTTACGCTTTCAAACGCATTTGGGAGGGCGGCCACGGCAACACAAGCCAACACTATGCGGGTGTATCGTTTGATGTAGGCCAAAATCTTACTTCTTCCGGACGTCAAGCTCTTTGGACTGTAGCCAATAATTTAGGCTGTTGGGGATATGTAGAGCCCATTAGCCTGACTCCCACTTGGGTTCACTTTGACCGCCGCTACGGCACCCCTGCCTGCGGTGGCACCAGTGGGTATCCCACCCTTAGAAAAGGCAGCAAAAGCACTTATGTGCTTATTTTGCAAGACTCTCTAAACGCTTTGGGATACTCTACCAAAACACTGGACGGTGCTTTTGGCAACAATACCTACACAGCATTGGTTAACTATCAAAAGGCCAACGGTTTAACCGCCGACGGCATTTGCGGTTGCAGCACATGGAAACGAATTGCCGGCATGGTAATTGGTATTGGCCGCACACCCACTGTTATAGATTAGCCAAATTAAGTTAATATAAAACACAGCCCAAGGTTTGCCAATATCAGCATAACCTTGGGCTGTTGTATTTTTATTGTAAGCTTGCAGCTTTTGCACATTGCAGCAATTTTTCCAGCGCAGCTGCAAAATCAGCATCGTTTTGCTTTGTGCGCTTTTGCGGCCCTGCGCCATACCGCCCACGGCGGCGCTGTTTGCCGCTTTCGTAGCGCTGCATCATCAGCATATCAATGTTTTGGTCTGTATAAATAAGACCGTTTTGGTTTACCGCCCAAGCTTTTTTGCCAAGTGCCAAGCTTGCCACTCCATAGTCTTGCGTCACCACTATATCGCTTTTACACAGCTCGTTTGCCAAGCGAATATCCGCACTGTCACGCGCGGTATCTACGGTAATAACTGTGCTGTATCCGTCATTTAACACATGACTGTCATCTATTACCATGATGACCTCTATATCACTTGCACGCGCCATCTTTACAATAATTTCTTTTACCGGGCAGGCATCTGCATCTACCAAAATACGCATAACTATCCTCATTCTATTTTTATCTTTGTTTATAGTATAACATAATGTGCTATTGTTTGTTGACTTCTTCCCGCACAACAGAGTATAATAAAAAAAGCAAAACCTACCATTTTAATATAGTTAAATTGCGTGCAGTGCAACTTGCACGTTTTTCTTTTTAACAAAACAAATTGATTGGAGAATCATAGTATATGAGTCTTATCAAGGACGCCCGTAATATTGCCCATAAAGACCCCGCCGCAAAAAGCATTATTGAAGTAATGCTGCTTTATCCGGGTTTTCATGCTCTTATTTATTATCGCATCTCTCACTTTTTTTATAAGCATAACCACTTTTTTTTAGCGCGCATGGTTAGCCAGTGGGGCCGCGGCTTTACAGGCATTGAGATACACCCCGGCGCCACAATCGGTAATGGCCTTTTTATTGACCATGGCGCAGGAGTTGTAATTGGTGAAACAGCCGAAATTGGCAACAACGTAACCATTTACCACGGGGTAACCTTAGGCGGTACTGGTAAAGACATCGGTAAACGCCACCCTACCATTGCAGATAACGTTTTAATCGGTACCGGTACAAAAGTGCTGGGACCTATCCACATAGGCGAAAACAGCCGCATCGGTGCAAACAGCGTGGTGCTTAGCTGCGTACCCGCCAATGCCACCGCTATTGGCATACCCGCCAGCGTAGTGCGTATAAACGGAGAAAAAGTATGCCCTGCCAGTGAAGACCTGAACCAGCGAGATTACCCCGACGTTGTACACGACCAAATTAAAGATTTGTGTGCACGCCTTGCAAAGCTGGAGGCCGAACGCCGCAGCTAAGCTTTTAACCTACAGATAAAACCTTGGTTTTAACCAAAACGCCCAAGCCGACCGGTTATCGACTTGGGCGTTTTTTTGTTTTTGGGTGTGTTACTCTAAAATAAGTCCTACAGGACAGTGATCGCTGCCCAAGGTATCGCTGTAAATTAAAGCGTCTTCTATTTTTAAAGCCAGACGGCTATCTGCCAAAAAATAATCAATACGCCAACCCGCATTGGTTGCCCGCGCCTTGTACATATAGTTCCACCAAGTATAGGCCTCGCCACGGTCCGGGTAGAGATATCGAAAGGTATCCACCAAGCCAATACCCAATAGCTGTGTCAGCTTTTCGCGCTCCTGTGGGCTAAAGCCTGCACTTTCTTGGTTAAGCCTTGGGTTGCACACATCAATGTCTCTATGCGCAACATTCAAATCTCCACAGTATATAACAGGTTTCTTCTTTTTTAAATCGCCTAAGTAGGTGCGTACATCATCTTCCCACTGCGTGCGATACGGCAGGCGCATAAGCTCTCGCTGACTGTTTGGTACATATACATTTACTACATAAAAGTCTTCAAACTCTACCGTAATTGCTCTGCCC
>JAQUTM010000059.1 GCA_028694405.1 Oscillospiraceae bacterium | reverse complement strand
GGGCGGTTAACAGTTTATCTGTAGAGACTTCCTGTCCCTCGGCAGGGGCTGCATCTTGTACCGAAACTGCCGCCGGGGTTTCGGGCTTTAGCGGCTCGGGGTCTTTTCCAACCGCTTGGTAAGCCGTAATGGGCAGTGGGTCCTCTACATAAATTTCAATATCCTTGCTTCCTGCCGCATTGGCATATGTATAGCTCTCTTCATTTATCTGGGCTATTGCAGGAACATAGGTTACCATAATACTGGCCTTGCCTAAGGTTCCGCCCAAACGGTATACCTTTAAGCGCATACGCTCGCCTTCGGTAACGGTACCGGAGCTGTTTTGAAACGCAAAGGTGCCGTAGGGGAAAGTTTCCTCCCAGCTCTCGTCTGCAGTAATGCTTTCCCCCTGTTGATTTACTACTGTAACCGACGGTTCTTTATCCGCTACATAAGCAAATATCTCCACGGGGAAAATGGCTACTGTAAGCACAGCAACTAAAAATAGGGCAGTTATGCGTTTAAAGATTTTCTGCATACTTTTTCTCCTCTGTTTGTTGGTACGATAAAGTGACAGGGTATAAATTTTACATAATTTGGAATACCTTATTTACAATACATCATACTATATATTTTTACAAATTTCTACCATTTTATCGTATTTTTTTAAATTGTAAATAAAAAAAGCAGCCACCCCTGTATCCATAGGGGTGACTACTAAAATAAAACTATTTTATATACATTTGTTACCTATTAAAAATAAGACAACACACGCCACTTGTACATTTTCAGCCTTACAAAGCTGCGGTACAAAAAGCAAATTTTCGGCAGGTAAAAAAGGATAGCGGTATTTACCATACAGCCAGCAGCAGTGGAATATCTTTGTTTTACCATATTTAATAGTGGTACTTTTTGCGGTTAACAAACAGCAAGCTCAGCGTAACAATAAAAGTTAAAGCTTCGGCCACTACGGTAGCAAGCCAAATGCCGTTTAATCCCCAAATAAGGGGCAGCGCCAAAATAGTAATAACCTGAATAACCAATGTGCGCAAAAAAGAAATAAGCGCCGAAACTTTTCCATTATTAAGCCCCGTAAAAAAGGCCGAGCCAAATATATTAAACCCAACCAATAAAAAAGACAGCGAAAAAAGACGCATACCCTGCACCGTCATAGCATAAAGATGTGGGTCGTATCCCACATAAAGCTTTGCCAGCGGTGCCGCAAGCAGTTCTGCCAAAACAAACATAATAATACTAGCGGCTGTGGTAAGCAGCAAGCTTTTTTGCAAAAGACTTTTTAATTCTCTGCTATTGCCCGCACCATAGTGGTAGCCGATTATAGGGGTGCACCCCATGGCATACCCAATAAACAGGGCTGCAAACACAAATGCTACATACATAATAGCTCCATAAGCCGCTACGCCGTTTTCGGCCACTAGGCGCAACAGCTGATAATTGTAAATTAAGTTTACGATGGAGCCCGAAATATTGGACAGCATTTCAGAAGAGCCGTTTGCAGCAGCTTTCCACAAAGCGGATACATGCAGCTTTGTTTTTACAAACCGTAAGCGGCTGCTATTTTTGCAAAAAAAGTAAACAATCGGTATTACGCCGCCCACCGCTTGGCTAAAAGCCGTAGCAAGCGCAGCACCCCAAACGCCAAGCGAAAAAACGTATACCAGTAAAAAGTCAAAAATAAAATTGGTGGCACCCGAAAACACCGAAATCCACAATCCCAGTTTTGGTTTTTCTGCCGTTACCAAAAAACTTTGAAATGCCACCTGCAACATAAACAGTGGGTTGGCGCATAATAAAATTCTGCCGTATAAAACACAGTCCTCTAGGGTAGATGCGCCGGCACCCAAAAAGACAGAAATCGGGCGCATAAATACAAAGCTTACGGCAGAAACAGCTACACCCACAACCGTAAGCACTGCCACCAGCATGGTAAAAATTTCATTTGCTTTCTTTTCGTCTCCCATGCCCAAGGTATACGAAATTAACGCGCTGCCGCCTGCACCAATCATAAAACCGGCAGCCCCTATAATGGTTAAAAAGGGCCATATTAAATTGAGGGCAGCAAAGGCATTTTTACCCACAAAGTTAGAGACAAAAAAGCCGTCTGTAACCGTATACAGCGAGGTAACCAGCATCATGGTAACGCACGGTAATACAAAGCGGAAAAGTTTTTTGTAAGTAAAATGTTCTGATAAGCTTATTTGCATGTGTTCCCCGTACTTTCTTTTAATTGTTGCAGCTGCTTTTGCATAAGCGATAAAAGCAGTTCTCTTTCTTCATTTGTAAAACAGCGCAGCGCAGCTTTTTCTGCACAAATAAGCGGTTTTATGTTTTCGTCTCCATAGGCATTGCCTTTTGGGGTTAAACAAATTCTTTTTCTGTTTCCTTTTCCCGTCTCGGCGTTTAGGTGTACATACTCCATCTCTTCCAGTTTTTTTACAGCCGAATTGATGGTTTGCTTGGAATAGTACCAGTCTTTACACAACTCGCTTTGCGTGATACTTTTTCGGCTGTCGTATAAGCTGTACATAATTCTAAAGGCTGTCTCTGACAGCTTAGCCTTTGCCGCCGCTTCATAATAAAAGCGGTCCTGCGCTTTAAAAAGCTTATTTAACAAATAATGTTGTTGGTCTACTGTTTTTTCCATAATCTCTCCGCTTTTAATGTCCGAAATCAGACTTATTATATCTGTCTCTTTTCTTTATGTCAATAAATTTGCCTATTTTATATGAATTGATAACATTTTATGAAAAAAGAGCAAGTATTTTATAACGTTGTATGCAAGTATTTACAGCTTTACCAAATTTGCCGTACAAGTATAATTTTGTCTGTTTTTCCTATACTAATTACATCAAATAAAGGAGGTGCCATTATGGAGAATACAGGTGTATCTTGTAACGTATGTGAATGTGCACATAATGTTGGCTGCAACAAATGTGATCTTTCCAAAATTGAAATTACCCACGAAGCAAATACTACCCACGGTGTTGAAAACCCTCACTTTTGCAAATCCTATCAAGAGAAATAGTAAATAGCAAAAAAGCGGTATTGCTTTTAGCGTGTATGCTAAAAGGAATATCGCTTTTTCTTTATGTGTCTTTACGCCGGCGCTCCAGTTTTAACAGTTCTGTTTTAATAAACAGACCGCCTGCATACCCTACCATGCTGCCGTTTGCCCCGATAATGCGGTGACAAGGGATTACAATGGGCAAGGGGTTTTTGTTGTTTGCCATTCCCACAGCGCGGCAAGCTTTTTCGTTTTTTACAGCTACAGCAATTTGCTTATAACTGGCTGTTTCTCCATAAGGTATTGTTTGCAGCTGTGCCCACACTTTTTGCTGAAACTGGGTACCTTGCGCGTAAAAAGGAAAGTCAAACCTTTTTCTCTCTCCTTTAAAATATGCACCCAGCTGTGCGGCAACCTCTTTCAGCAAAGCCGTTTCCTGTACGTTTCCACGGGCTGTTATGCCAAAATCAATGTACAACAAGCGGTTTTCATCTGCTGTCAGGCTTACGGCTTCTATGCTGCCAAACGTATATACATAACAATACAGCATACAGTTACCCTCTCTTTAAAAACAAAGGCACTTTGTAAGTTACAAAGTGCCTTTGTTTTATTTACTGATTAAAAAATCTCGCAATTTTTAATCTCTGCTACAGCTTGCTCAATAAACTGCTCTAACGGCTTTGTGCCGCCGCGGTTTTCGTCACGCGGGCTGCGTACGGCAACGGTTCCCTCTTCCATTTCCTTGTCGCCAACAACCAGCATATAAGGTATTTTACGCAGCTGTGCCTCACGAATTTTATATCCCATTTTTTCAGAGCGGTAATCTGCCTCTGCACGGATACCTGCCGCACTTAAAGCATCTTTTACCTTTTGCGCATAATCTGCGTGTGCTTCACTGATAGGCACTATCATTACTTGTGTAGGCATTAACCACAAAGGCAACGCACCTGCAAATTTTTCCAAAATCAAAGCAAGTGTACGCTCATAACAGCCAAGGCTTGTGCGGTGAATGATATAAGGACGTTGCTTAGTGCCGTCTTTGGCAACATATTCCATGCCAAATTTTTCTGCCAACAGCATATCAATTTGAATGGTAACTAGCGTATCCTCTTTGCCATGTACATTTTTAATTTGAATATCCAGCTTAGGCCCGTAAAAAGCAGCCTCATCAATGCCGATTTCATACTTGATGTCTAAGTCGTCTAAGATTTTTTTCATCAAGCTTTGTGCCTCGTCCCATTGCTCTGCAGTACCCTCGTATTTTGCAGTGTTGTTGGGGTCCCACTGAGAGAAACGGTAGGTTACATCATCTGCCAAGCCAACGCTTTTCATCATAAAGTTTGCCAGCTCTAAACAGCCTGCAAACTCCTGCTCCAGTTGTTCCGGCGTTAAAATCAAGTGGCCCTCGCTGATTGTAAACTGGCGTACACGAATTAAGCCGTGCATTTCACCGCTGTCCTCATTGCGAAACAGTGTGCTGGTCTCACCCAAACGCATTGGCAAATCACGATAGCTGCGCATACGGTTTAAAAATACCTGATATTGGAAGGGACAAGTCATGGGGCGCAGTGCAAAGCACTCTTTTTCCTCGTCATTGGGGTCTCCCAGTACAAACATACCGTCCAAGTAGTGGTCCCAATGGCCACTTACTTTGTACAGCTCGCGTTTTGCCATCAAAGGTGTTTTTGTAAGCAAATAGCCGCGTCTTGCCTCTTCATCTTCTACAAAGCGCTGTAAGGTCTGTATTACTTTAGCGCCGTTGGGCAGTAAAATAGGTAAGCCTTGGCCAATAATATCCACAGTTGTAAAATATTCCAGCTCACGGCCGATCTTATTGTGGTCTCTCTTTTTGGCCTCCTCAATGGCAGCCAAATGAGCTTCCAGTTCACTTGCTTTTGGAAACGCTGTGCCATATACACGGCAAAGGCTTTGCTTGTTGCTGTCCCCGCGCCAGTATGCACCGGTAGCCATCGTTAACTTAATTGCCTTTACGGCAGAGGTATCCATCAAGTGTGGGCCTGCGCATAAATCTACAAATTCGCCTTGTTTAAACAGGCTTATTTTTTCGCCTTTGCCTGCATGCTCTTGAATCAGCTCTGTTTTATAGGGCTCATCTTTCATTAACTCCAGTGCCTCAGCCGCGTCTACTTCAACGCGCTCTAAGGGCAAGCCCTCTTTTACAATTTTTTTCATCTCAGCCGTAATTTTTTCCAAATCATCAGGGCTGAAAGATTTTTCTACATCAAAATCGTAATAAAATCCACCCTCAATGGCAGGACCGATGGCAAATTTTGTTGCAGGGTATAACCGCTTTACAGCCTGCGCTAAAATATGGCTGGCTGTGTGCCAAAACACACGTTTTCCCTCGGCGTCTTCAAACGTCAAAATTTCTAATGTGCAGTCTCCCGGCAATACAGTGCGTAAATCCTTTACCTCACGGTCAATACGCGCTGCACAGGCGCTTTTATAAAGCCCCATGCCAATACTTTTTGCAACGTCTGCCGCTGTGCTGCCCGCTGCAAACTCTCGTACATCACCTTTTAATGTTACATTCATGGTATCCATTCTCCTTTTCAAATTTGCGGTACTGCCGCATAGCTGTAATTGTGCAGGAGCCGGACTTTTTTACAAACAAAAAACGCCCCACCCCGCAAACATAAATTACGGGATGAAGCGTATAACACTCCACGGTTCCACCCGAATTGCACCCACGGTGCCACTCGTTTAGGCTGTAACGTGCCTCCACGTCCAAGGTTCGTCCTCGGCATTCCACGGTGGTAAACCTGTTACTCGGCTTTAGCCGCTTTCACCACAAGGCGGCACTCTCTAAAAAGCGTCTGCAACGGTTCATGTCCGTATCAACATTTTAAACCTATTGCACTGCATAACATCTCTAAATATTCTCAGCTATGTTATAGTGCCTAAATAGTACACCTGCACCAACCTGTTTGTCAACCACTTTTTTATGCATTTCTTCTATATTCTGCGGATACGTTACTAATTTTCTTGACAATTATCCGCATTAGCCTTAAAATATTGTTATTGTGTAATGTGTAATTTTACAAATTCGTTTGGGTGAACACCTATATTTTTTAGATAGATTTCCAACATTTTCTAAAATTAAGATATATTTTTTATATATTATGTGTGTAGTCACGCAATAGTTCCTGTTTAAAATTACATTTGAATATTACTCATATTATTAACGTAGGTAAGATACCCACTAAAAATTTATATTAAGGAGTGAGCCCCAATTATGATGCCAATATGGTTAGGCATTCTGGTGGCTGTACTTGTGGGCGCGGCCTCGGCCGCAGTTGCCTTTGTTGCAGGCCAGAATCACCGCAAAGCAGTTGCGGAGCAAAAAATAGGTTCTGCCGAAGATGAGGCAAAAAGAATAATCAATGACGCGATAAAAGCTGCGGAGCAAAAGCGAAAAGAAGCTGCGATTGAAGCAAAAGATGAATTATTCAAAATGAGAACCGAAGCCGATAAAGAGGTGAAGGAGCGTCGTAACGAGCTATCTCGTCAAGAGCGACGTCTTGACCAAAAGGAAGAGGCTATCGACCGCAAGACAGCGAATTTAGAGCAAAAAGAAGAAGATTTAAGAAAACGCACCGAATTATGCGAGGCGCGTTTGGCCGAGATTGACCAAATGAAACAACGTGAACTGGAAAAATTGGAAACAATCAGCGGTTTAACACAAGATGCAGCAAAAGATATGCTGCTTGCACGCTTGGACGAAGAGCTACAACACGAAAAAGCACTGCGTATTTCTGCATTTGAGGCACAGACAAAAGACGATGCCGAACAACTTGCCCGTGAATATATTACACAGGCTATCAGCCGCTGTGCAGCTGACCACAGCAGTGAAGTTACAGTTAGCGTTGTGCCTTTGCCCAACGACGAAATGAAAGGCCGCATTATCGGCCGTGAGGGACGTAATATCCGCGCACTGGAAACTGCCACCGGTGTTGACTTAATTATTGATGACACACCTGAGGCAATTACACTTTCCAGCTTTGACCCCATTCGTCGCGAAATTGCACGACAAACCTTAGAAAAACTGATTATTGACGGTCGTATTCATCCGGCTCGCATTGAAGAAACCGTTGAGAAATGTCGCCGCGAGTTAGACCAATCCATTAAAAAAGAGGGCGAACGCTGCGTTATGGAGGTTGGTGTACACGGTATACACCCCGACATTGTAAAGCTGCTGGGCCGCCTAAAATACCGTACCAGCTTTGGTCAAAACGTATTAAACCACTCGTTAGAGGTTGCCTATTTAAGCGGCTTGATGGCTGCGGAACTTGGCATGAATGTAAACCAAGCACGTCGCGCCGGCTTACTGCATGACATTGGCAAGGCACTTGACCATGAAATTGAGGGCAGCCACATTCAAATTGGTGTGGACGTTGCCAAAAAATACAAGGAAAATCCTGCTGTTATTCACGCTATTGAAGCCCACCACGGTGACGTAGAGGCAAAGACACCGCTTGCATTTATTGTTATGGCAGCAGATGCTATTAGCGCTGCACGGCCCGGTGCGCGCCGAGAAAACGTAGAAAACTATATTAAGCGTTTGGAATCTTTGGAAGAAATTTCTAACAGCTTTGACGGTGTTGAGCGCAGCTTTGCTATTCAAGCCGGTCGTGAAGTGCGCATTATGGTTAAACCTGAGGTTATCAGCGACGACCGTTTGGCAATGCTTGCCCACGATATTGTGACAAAAATTGAATCTGAACTGGATTATCCCGGTCAAATTAAGGTAAATGTAATACGCGAAAACCGCGCAACGGACTTTGCCAAATAATAACAAACGCACAGCGGCTACAGAATAAAATCTGTAGCCGCTGTTTTTGTAAAAAGGAGACTTTTATGACACGCATTTTATTTGTTTGCCTGGGAAACATTTGTCGCTCCCCTATGGCAGAATTTGTATTTAGAGATATGGTGAAAAAAAGAGGACTTTCTGCTCAATTTATCATTGCCTCCGCGGCCACCAGCACCGAAGAGCTTGGCAACGCCGTTCATTACGGAACTACTGCTAAATTGGCTCAATATGGTATTTCTACCGAAGGCAAACGCGCGGTACAGTTAAAAGCAGCAGACTATCCCCTTTATGATTATCTCATCGGTATGGAGCAATCTAATATTTTTGCAATGCGGCGCATTTTGCCCACCGATACAGACAATAAAATCTATCGTTTGCTGGATTTTTCCCCTCAGCCGCGAGACATTGCAGATCCTTGGTACACAGGAGACTTTGATACCACTTATAACGACATTTCAGAAGGCTGTACCGCACTGTTAAACCATATTTTATCTGAACAGCCTAAGCCGACAACTTTTTACCCGCTTTCTTTTAAATAAAAAATCCAATTTGCACTTTTAAGCCTGCAATAAAGCTTTTTCATCTTTATTGCAGAAGCTTAAAGCTTTTAATGTATCTCTATAGGCTCTCTTTCACACCATAAAAAGAGCATCACTGTTTTTCAGTGGTGCTCTTTTTTCGTGTTATGTTGACTTTATCCGTTTTCCAATGTGTTTATCCAGCCGCCATTGGGGTGGGTTTCCGTCATCTCCCCAATATTCATTGAGAACAGCTATCTTTCCTTGTTCAAATTCAAAAAATGAGGTAACGTGAAACGAAAGACTGTTATCGGAGAGCCATACTCTTGTTACTGTAATTGCCGTACTTTGCACAATTTCCATGCGCTGTATTTCGCCGCTCCACTCACCCGGATATGTACAATTTGCAATTATAAATTCTGCAACGGTAAACTGCTCATTGGTATTGTTCCAGCGAATATACGCGTTAGGAAGAAAGTGGTTTTTTAATGAATTGGCGTTTTGTGTTATGACATCGTGCCAATACAGCTTTAAGTTTTCTGCTATATCCATACATTTTCCTTTCTTTACTATAAATCAACTCCTGTTTTTTTAGCTGTTATAACAGATAAAACGCAGTGCTATGGTTTTGGTATGCCCAAAACAAGATACAACATTGCACAACAGCCTTGAGGGAAAATATCTGCCGCTAAAAAACAAAAGGCGGTAATCATAACATCATCATGCTTACCGCCTTTAAAATATTTTATTTGCCCTTATTTATAACGTTGACACTTTTCCTTTAGGCTTCTTCCTCTGTGGTTTCGTGGTAAGCTTCTTCTGTGTTAACGTTCCACAATGCGGTTTTGCTTGTATTGCCGCTTTTAATGCAATTTACAGCTTCAATAGCAGTAAGCATACTGTGGTCCATATTGTTATAACGATGCTGTCCGTTACGGCCTACACAGAACAAATTGGGATAGGTATCCAAGTATTCTCGTACTTTATCAAACTGGGCATAAGTGCCAAAATAAGCCGGATATGCCTTTTTTACACGAATACGGGTTGCGTCCTCTACGCTGTTTGGTTCAATAATATCTATCTTTTCTACTTCGCTAATTGCAAATTTAATAAAATCTTCGTCAGACATACTCCACAGCTCATCTCCTTCGCTGCAAAAATACTCCAGCCCTATCCAAACCTTGCTTTCAAAATCTTTTACCATATAAGGGCTCCAGTTGTTAAAAATTTGCAACCGACCCAGTTTAACGTCACGCTCCTGCACATAAATCCAAGTATCAGGTACAATCTCACGCAAGGTATTCATTTTTGTGGTATTCTTAATTTTCAGCTTATCCACCAATAAGCCAACCGTAATAAAATCGCGGTAAGGCAGCTCTTGTGCAACTTGCGCTACCTCTTGCGGAACAGTGGCATCTATGGCTGCCACCAAATCTTTAACAGGCATACTGCTTATAACGTAATCTCCGCGATAAACCGTTTTTGCGCCCTGTGCATCAGTGGTTTCCACGCCTACCACTTGATTGTTTTCGGTTAAAATTCGTGTAGCGGCAGCGTTAAATATAATTTCGCCGCCTTTTTCTTGTACAAGCGAGGCCAAAGTGGTGTATAGTTGACCCGGCCCGTATTTTGGATAGCTGAACTGCTCTATCAAACTGGTTTCCACTTTGGTGGGGTCTTTCTTTTTAAAAGGTTTGGTTACAGCCGCCGCTAGCAGCTTAAATATGTTTAGTCCCTTTACACGCTGTGCACCCCAGTCCGGCGCTATTTCACTGGGATGTACACCCCACAGTTTTTTGGTGTAATCCTCAAAAAACATCTCGTATAGCGGGCGTCCAAATCGGTTGATGTAAAAGTCCTCTAAAGAGTTTTCCTTCTGCTTATGCACACAGCTGCCCAAATAGCCACAACCTGCCTTTACAGTGCGTACAAGTCCCATATTTATAAATGTTGCAGGTTTTATGGAAATAGGATAATCAAAAAATTTGCGCAAATAAAAAATACGAGAAACACGATGCCGCACCAACATAACACGATCAGTCTCTGCGGGGTCGGGTCCGCCTGCCTGCAACGGAATTTCCCTTTCAAGCAGCAAATCATCTTTGCTGGGTACACCCTGTAGCGGCATAATTTCTTCCCACAGTTTTACCACCTGTTGGTTTTTAGAAAAAAAACGATGGCCGCCAATATCCATACGGTTTCCCTTATATTCTGCTGTGCGGCTGATACCACCTATGTCGCCGCTTTCCTCTAGGATAATCGGATGTATATCGGTATTTTTCAGCAACTCATACGCTGCCGTAAGGCCCGCAGGCCCTGCTCCTACAATAATTGCGTTTTTTTGTTGTGCCATATTTTCTCTCCTTACCTTATCGCATCTTCTTTTGCCCAAACGTATTTATAAAGCTCAATATTTCTTAAGCATTGCACATTTGTTATGCACCTTACAATTACAAAGAGGAAATCTATCAACAAATAAATCACCAAAACCGATTTCATCTTTAACACACGCTGTTTATTGCCCCTTTTAAGTATAGTATAAATCTTTTTTCGGTCTTTCAATAAAACGTGCAACCAACATGCATAATACTGTCATTATAGCACCAATATTACAAAATAACCAGTAAAAGTTGTTCTTTTACTGCCGCTTATAAATTCGCTTTCTTTTCACCTCTTAAAAGATAATCTTTTCTTTAATTTTAGCACATTTTAAATTTTTCTTTTGCTTATTTTCCGATAATTGTTAGTTTTGATAAAATGTTGTATACTGTATTGTGGAAAATTTTAATTATTTACAATATAAATTATTTATATAAAATTTTTTCTCTATGTATCATCTTGAATTAGAAAGGCAAACTAGTGTTATGAATGTTTTATGTATAGGCGATGTTGTGGGAGATATTGGATTAGACTTTTTAGCCCGGCATCTGCCGGCTTTAAAAAGAGAATATCAAATAGACCTTTGCATTGTAAACGGCGAAAACAGTGATAAAAGCGGCACCGGGCTTACGCGCCACGGGGCTGAGCTTATGCGCAATATCGGTGCCGACGTGGTTACTTCCGGTAACCATTGCTACCGCCGTACGGACCCTTCTTTTTTTTCTGAAACCGATTATGTGTTATGCCCCGCCAACCAACCTTTTCAAGAGCCGCTGTGTGGTATGTATGAGGTGGATATGGGCCGTTACAGCGCCTGTGTTATCAACCTTGCGGGTGTTTCCTTCTTAGAGCCCTTAGACAGCCCCTTTGCACGCTTAGACGAACTGCTGGCTCAAACCTCTGCACGCTTTGTCATTGTAGATTTTCACGCGGAAAGCACTGCCGAAAAAGCTGCTTTTGCCTATTATGCTGACGGCCGCATAAGCGCTGTTTTTGGCACACACACCCATGTGCCCACCGCAGATGCACAGGTTTTACCTGCGGGCACCGGCTTTATTACCGATGTT
>JAQUTM010000225.1 GCA_028694405.1 Oscillospiraceae bacterium | reverse complement strand
AAGATGTCCCCCGCGGCAACAGCTTCAGCAGCGCAAAAAGCTACAACGCCGAGGAGGCATTTGCACTTTTTGCCGAAGAAAAATGCTTAATGCTGCGTCAAGAGGGCAGCGCTGCCTATGCCCTTACCAAAACCAATGCGGCGTTAGCGGCGCGCTTGGCCTTTTTGCCCATTAAAATGCCGGGTGCAGATGACAGCGTAAACACCGGTATAACCGTGCGCAGCAAAGGGTATTGGGCAATAAATAAAAATGCACCCGAAAAAAATATACAGCAGGCAGTAGATTTTTTGGCATGGTACTATTTGGGGGCATATGGGCAAAGTTTAACAAGCGGGTTGCTTGGCCTGATGAGCTTTAATTTGCTTGCACCCGACACCAGCATTATGGGCAGCACCCTTTTTTATATAAAAAACAACCGCATTTTGGCAGATTGTGCACAGGTAATGGGGACAGACGCCGCAGAGACGGGCGGTGCTTATTTGATGCAAAGCATGACGACCGCCAAATGGACAGAGGAAACTTATGCAGGGTTTGCCAAAAGTATGCAGGCTCTGTGGCAGTGACAAAAACAGAATATTATGCCCGCTTTTGCAAACAGTAATAAGTGCAGAGGCGGGCTTTTTTTATTGACATTTGCAAAGCGCAGGGCAAAAAGTTTTTTAAAATAAAGCTTTTTATTTGCCATGCTGCATTTGCGCCCGGTTTTTTTGCAGATAGAGGGATTGCTTTTATTGCAAAAGCTTTTGTTTGTAAAAAAATAGCAATAGACTGTAAAGGGTGCCAATAAGCCTGCCGTCACAAATCCTTTCAATACAAAGGTAGGTATCAATTATGAAAATTGAAGAAAAACAAGACACTTTAGAAATTTTAAATTATGTTGTGCGAAACACACAAATGGGCTGCAACACTTTAAACCAACTGTGTGAAGATGCAAAAACCTCGGCTTTGAAAAAAGAGCTGGAAACCCAAAAGGAGCATTATAGCGAAGTATTAAACAAAGCTACGGTTATGCTGCACAATATGGGAGAGGACGCTGAAAAGCTGGGCCCTATGACGAAGGTAAGCACCTATGTAGGGGTGGCGGCAAACACAATGAGAGACAGCTCTCCGCGGCATATGGCAGATATGCTGATACAGGGCAGCACTATGGGTGTTGTGGATATTACCAAACGCCTTAAGGATTACCCAAACGTAACGCCCGAGGCGCACGCCTTGGCGGACAGTCTAATGCATTTTGAGCAAGATAATATCGAGCATCTAAAGGCTTTTTTATAGGCTGCTAAAGCGTATTAAAAGTTTATTTACAATTTAGCTATTGATTTTTAAGCTATGCTGCGCTATGATAGTAACACCATTAGCACTCCAGTTTAATGAGTGCTAACTAAAAATAATTTTAATTTATATTATATGAACGAGGTGTTACATTATGGCAAAAAAGCAATTTAAGGCAGAGAGCAAGCGTCTGCTGGACTTGATGATTAACTCGATTTATACCAACAAAGAGATTTTTCTGCGCGAGCTGATTAGCAATGCCAGTGACGCGGTAGACAAGCTGTACTACAATGCCATGAAGGACGGGCAAACAGGTTTAAACAGAAATGAACTGCCCATTCATTTAACCGCAGATAAAGAGGCACGCACCCTTACCATTGAAGATAAGGGCATTGGCATGACAGCCGAGGAGTTGGAAAACAACCTTGGTGTAATTGCACGCAGCGGCAGCTTGGCATTTAAAAAGGATATGGACAAGGCAGACGATGTAGATATTATAGGCCAGTTTGGCGTTGGCTTTTACTCTGCCTTTATGGTGGCAAAAGAGGTTACGGTTACCAGCAAAGCGGCAGGCAGCAGCGAGGCATATTGCTGGGAGAGCACCGGCGCAGATGGCTACACCATTACCCCCTGCGAAAAAGCCGAAAACGGCACCACTATTGTTTTGCACATTAAAGACAACACCGAGGAGGACAACTACGACGAATTTTTGGAAAGCTATCGTCTGCGCAGCATTGTAACAAAATATTCTGATTATATCCGTTACCCCATTACAATGGAGATGGAGCGCAGCCGCATGGTGGAGGGCAGCGATAAGGACGCCGAGGGCAAAGACAAAACACCCGACTATGAAAGCTACACCGAAACCGAGACCCTAAACAGCATGGTACCTCTTTGGAAAAAGAATAAAAGTGAACTAAAAGACGAGGACTACAACAATTTTTATCGCGACAAATTTTTTGATTATGAAGAGCCGCTAAAGGTGATTCATACCGCTACCGAGGGCCTTGCAACTTACAATGCACTGTTGTTTATTCCTGCAAAAGCGCCATACAACTATTACAGCCGCGATTTTGAAAAAGGCTTGCAGCTTTACAGCAATGGCGTTTTAATTATGGATAAATGTGCCGATTTGCTGCCTGACCACTTTAGCTTTGTGCGCGGTATTGTAGACAGTCAGGATTTATCGTTAAACATCAGCCGCGAGATGCTGCAGCATGACCGCCAGTTGAAAGTAATTGCCACAGCACTGGAAAAAAAGATTAAAAATGAGCTTTCCACTCTGCTGAAAAACGACCGTGAAAAGTACGAAACCTTCTTTAAAGCCTTTGGCTTGCAGC
>JAQUTM010000058.1 GCA_028694405.1 Oscillospiraceae bacterium | reverse complement strand
TTAGCGCGGACGTGGCAGTTATGCAAAGTATGCTGGCACAAGAGGGTATTTCTTAAAAGTCAAATTATAAATTTATAATATCTATTTGCTGGAGGAATTAAAATGAGCGAGAACACTATGGAGAGCCCCGAACTGACCCTAGAAGGCTTGGACACAGCTGCAGTACCTACTTTAGTACTAGACCCTGTAGAGGCCGAAGTTGCCGAAAAGCCTGTAGAAAAGGCTATAGAACCGGTACCTATTGACGACAGCTTAAGTGAAGAAGAAAAGAAAATAGTTAGCGATTTTGCCGAAAAAATTGATATTACCAATTCCAGTGTTATTTTACAGTACGGTGCTGCCAGCCAAAAAAAGATTGCTTCTTTTTCTGAAAGCGCACTTTCTAAAGTAAAAACCAAAGACTTAGGCGAAGTTGGTAACATGGTTACCAGCTTGGTAGGCGAACTGAAAAACTTTAACGCCGAGGACAATGGCAAAGGCATTTTTGGATTTTTCAAAAAAAGCGCCAACAATTTGGCCAGCCTGAAATTTAAGTATGACAGCGCAGAAAAAAATGTAGAGCGCATTGTAAATATTTTAGAAGACCACCAAGTGCAGTTAATGAAAGATATTGCAATGCTTGATGAGATGTACAAACTGAATTTGGTTTATTTTAAAGAGCTTAGTATGTACATCTTAGCCGGTAAAAAGAAACTGGAGGAAGTACGCAATACCCAGTTGGCTGCTGCTACCGAAAAGGCACAAAAAAGCGGACTGCCTGAAGATGCACAAGCTGCTAACGACTTAGCTAATATGTGCGACCGCTTTGAGAAGAAGCTGCATGACCTTGAGTTAACCCGTATGATTTCCATTCAAATGTCCCCGCAAATTCGCTTGGTACAAAATAATGACACCTTGATGACAGAAAAAATCCAAAGCACAATCGTTAATACCATTCCTCTGTGGAAGAGCCAAATGTTAATCGGCTTGGGCGTTGCCCATTCTCAACAGGCAATGGAAGCACAACGTGAAGTTACCAATGTTACCAACGAACTTTTGCGTAAGAACGCCGAGGCACTAAAAATGGCTACTATTGAAACCGCTAAAGAGAGTGAACGCGGTATTGTAGACATTGAGACCTTAAAGCATACCAACAAGCAATTAATTGAAACCTTAGATGAAATTGTGAAAATTCAGGCAGAGGGCAGACAAAAACGCCGTGATGCCGAGGTTGAGCTTGGTCGTTTAGAGGGCGAATTGAAACAAAAGCTTTTGGATATTCGCAAATAAATCCCACTATTGGAGTTTGACTTATGAACTTTTTTGAGCGTAAAAGTACAGCGCGTATTTTTTTAATTATCTGCGTTTTCTTGTCACTTTTATTAGGGTGTGGTGCTTCGTTTAGCCGCATGGCGGGTAAGGTAGAAAAAGCCTATGCCAAAGGAGAAGACGGCAGCGGATACTGTATTGCCTCTGACATAGACAGCCTATATGAGATAAGCGGAAATATCAATAAAATTGCAAAAAAATATTTTGATGTTTCTGATTCATACGTTTCTGCCCTACAGCTGGCACGCGGGCAGCTAAAGGACGCGTCGTCCATTGCTGAGAAAAAGCAGGCAAAGCTTATAGTAGACAGCGCAGTAGAGGCTTTTTATCCAGTTTTGCAGGTTACTGCCATGAGCGAAACAGATGCAAAATACGTTACGCGGCTCTATTATGATTACCGCGAGGCAAACGATAAAATATCACATGATAGCTATAATTCTTTGGCAGCGGCCTATAACGCCAAGCTAAACGTTTTCCCCGCTAATATTTTACACAAACTGGTTTTTGCTTCGCCTTTTGTCACCTTTGATAAATAAAGAAAGGAGCGTTTTATGAAAACCTGCAAAAAACTTTTGGCTTCGTTTCTTTTGTTGATTTTTTCGGTAATTTTTATTGCTTTGCCCATAAGTGCCGTTACAATTCCGCAATATTCCTCTGCACCTAACGAACTTTATGTTACAGATGAAGCTAATATTTTATCCGGTCAAGCTACAAATAAAATTATTGATAAATGCGTAAAACTATATGAAGATTACGGTGTCACGTTAACTGTGGTAACTATAGATTTTTTACCCGATGGCTACGACAGCGAGGAATATGCATATGAAATTTACAATAGCTGGGGTGTTGACAACGACGGCTTGTTGTTTTTGGTAGTAGCCGGCGAATACAAACAGTGGATTGCTACAGGCAATTCTCTCACCAATAAAATAAGCGGTGGCGAGCTTACTGAAATTATCTATGAATATTTCCCCGATTACAACTTTGATGAAGATTTTGATACCGCAATTTTGGGCGTTGTAACCGATGTGATTGCTTTAGCTGAAAACAGCTACGGCTATATCGGTAACAATGATAACGCTACTAATAATATCGTTTCACCGGAAACCTCTTATGATACGCTCGTAACCGATGAAGAGCCCGCGTCCTTTTTTGATTTTATAATTGGCACAGTATTTATTTGCGTATTCTTTGGTGTAATTATACTTATTGTGGTGTTAATTATTACTTCTATCCGCCGCAGCGCACGGGCTCCGCGCAGAGCTGCACCCCCTCCCCCACCTGTAAACGGCGGTAAATATTATGCGCCGCGTCGGCCATATCGCCCTTTTTATACACCTCCTGTCCATCATCATCGTCCTATGTCTCCTCCCCCTCCCGGTGGTTTTGGTGGTATCCCACCTATCGGACGTCCCAATTCCTTCAACAACAGTCGTCCCAACAGCGGGTCTTCAAGCGCAGGCCGCACAGGATTTGGCGGTTCCTCCTCTCGTCCCGGCAGCAGTTCACACTCTAGCTTTGGCGGGTCTTCCTCCCGTTCTAGCTTTGGTGGCGGTGGCAGCCGCGGCGGCGGTGGCGGACGCAAATAAAACAGTAATAAAAGCAGACTGCAAATTTTATAGCAGTCTGCTTTTTTTATAGGGTAAAGCGTGGTATAATAATCTTATTATTGGTATTATTTTCTGCTAAAATTATATTTATTATAATTGCGCTTATCACTTTTATTTGGAGTCGATTTATGAGAGATGGTTTTTTAAAGGTTGCCGCTGCCACCCCTGCTTTACAGGTAGCGGACTGCACCTATAATACAGAAAAAATTTTAGAGCAAATAGATTATGCATACGCCCATGGCGTAAAGGTGTTGGTTTTTCCGGAGCTTTGTATTACCGGCTACACTTGCCAAGACTTATTTTTCCAACACACTTTGCAGCAGGGCGCTCTGCAATCCTTAAACGTAATTGCAAAGCATACAGCAGGTAAAGAAATTGTATGTATCGTTGGCTTACCCTATATGCACAACAATAAATTGTACAACTGTGCAGCTGTGTTGTTACAGGGCACTGTTTTGGGCTTTGTACCTAAAACCAATTTGCCCAATTATAATGAGTTTTACGAAAAACGTCACTTCGCCACCCCTTTACCCTATAACGAAACAACTATTTATAACGGGTGCCCCATACCCTTTGGCACCAAATTACTGTTTCAATGTATGGAAATGCCAGAGCTTTCGTTGGCTGTTGAAATTTGTGAAGATTTATGGGTTACACAACCCGTCTCTATCAATCACGCCTTGGCCGGTGCAACCTTAATTGCCAATTTGTCGGCAAGTGATGAAACCATTGGAAAAGACGCCTACCGCCGCAGCTTGGTGACCGGACAATCAGCTCAGCTGATATGCGGATATATTTACTGTGACGCGGGACAGGGAGAATCTACTACGGATATGGTTTTTGCTGGGCATAACTTAATAGCTGAAAACGGCACCCTTCTTGCAGAAAGTGCCCTTTTTACCCAATCCACCATCATCACCGAAATAGATTTACAACGTTTAAATGCAGAACGGGCAAAGCTTACCAGTTTTTCTGCCGCACAAACCCAGAATTACCATATTATTTCTTTTCATTTGCAAATACAGCCCACTTCTCTCTCTCGAACAATTTCTGCTGCTCCTTTTATTCCTCAAAATATGCTGGAGCGTAACACGCGCTGTGAAAACATTTTGCAAATACAGGCACATGGACTTGCCAAACGCTTGCAGCACAGCCGCTGTAATACCTTGGTAGTTGGTATTTCGGGCGGTTTAGACAGTTGCTTAGCACTTTTAGTAGCAGCAAAGGCTATCGATTTATTAGGCCGCGACCGTAAAGATATTATAGCTATTACCATGCCTTGCTTTGGCACAACACAGCGTACAAAGGGCAACGCCGAAGCTATGGTAGAGCAGCTAAACGCCACTTTAAAATGCATTGAAATTACCGAGGCGGTTCGGCTGCATTTTCGGGACATTGCGCACGAGGAAAGTGTACAAGATGTAACATACGAAAATGCACAAGCGCGTGAGCGTACTCAAGTTTTAATGGACGTAGCAAACCAAACCAATGGCTTGGTTGTTGGCACGGGAGATTTATCTGAGCTGGCACTTGGCTGGGCTACCTACAACGGAGACCATATGAGTATGTATGGCGTAAACGCTTCTATCCCTAAAACGCTTATTCGCCACATAGTAAAATATGTGGCAGATACCGCGGACAACAAGGCTTTGCAGAAAACGCTTTTGGATATTTTAGATACGCCTGTCAGCCCGGAACTGCTGCCTGCCAAAAACGGTGAAATAAGCCAGTGTACAGAAGATTTAGTAGGGCCATATGAATTACACGATTTCTTTTTATATTATCTGGTGCGTTGGGGGTTTGGACCGGCTAAAATATACCGTTTAGCTATCTATGCTTTTAACGGTGCTTATCCTCCCGTTACAATTTTAAAATGGCTGCGGATTTTTTGCAAACGCTTTTTTCAACAGCAGTTCAAACGCAGCTGTCTGCCCGACAGCCCAAAAGTAGGTTCTGTTACACTTTCTCCCCGTGGAGATTGGCGTATGCCCAGCGACGCTTGCTGCACCTTATGGCTGGCAGAATTAGAAGATTTATAGCGCAATCAGCTGTGTTGTAAAAAGAAAGTCTATAATATTTTTATTGGCCTTTATTTTTTGTGGCAGCAAAAACACATTCTTTTTTGTATCTGGCTGTTATAAAATAGTAGAGCACAATATAGGTAAGCAAAGATTTACGGTTTTGGTGTTTTACACCTTTGCTTACCCGTTACACATTAACTGCTTAGGAGGATTTTATGGTTTCTTCACTTTCTATTGTATTTATGTTTGTCACCTTGATACTTTGCTTTGCACTACCCGTCGTTTTACTTTTTTTGCTGTTTAAGCGTACTCGTGCAGCTTTTGTTTGCGGTTTATTGGGTGCACTTGGCTTTTTTGTGCCTCAAATTTGTATTCGATTGCCCTTGCTTTCTACGGCAGCAGTACAGACCTTTTTGGGCACATTGCCTGTTATACCAATGTATCTGGTACTGGCATTAACAGCTGCACTTTTTGAAACAAGCGGCCGCTTTTTGGTGTTTTCCCTATTTTTCAAAAAGCCTGCCTACGGATATTACGAAGGACTTGCTGCAGGCGTCGGCCACGGTGGTATTGAAGCTATTTTTTTAATCGGTACTGCTTATATCAATAATATTGCGTTTTCGTTTTTGCTAAACAATGGCGGTCTTGAGCCAATTTTAACAGCGGCAGGTCTTTCCGCAAAAGACGTAAACCTTTTGATTGCACAACTAACCGGCACGGCTCCTGCTACTTTTTTACTATCCGGTGTAGAGCGTGTTGCTACCATTTTGTTACACGTTGTTTTAAGCGTAACTTTGTTTAGCTATATGAGAGCAAACAAAGCGTTAATTGGGTTTTGTATTGTTACTACCATACACACCTGTGTAGATTTCTTTATCCCCTACCTGCAATACGTTTCCGGCAGCATTTTTATTACTGAATTGATTTTAATTCTTGTGGTTGCTGCAACTATGCTTTTACTGGTTCCCGCCAAAAAGCGTTTTAAATCTCTTAACCCTGTTTCCGACATTTCTCAATAATTTAGAAAGAGCCGCTTTAGGCGGCTTTTTCTTTTGGATATAAAATTGGTGTTGTATATGTATCATTTCATTTTATCTTTTTTCCATCCCAATAAACTATTAAAGAATATACCTGCCTGCGGGGAAATTCCTGACGCAGGTACTCTTTTACGACGTACCCTTAAGGTGGCATGGCCCTCTACGCTGGAATCCTTTTTAGTAGCACTTGTTAGTGTAGTAGATACGATCATGGTTGGTCGACTGGGCAGTTCTGCCATTGCCTCTATTGGGCTTACCGGCCAGCCAAAGTTTATATTTTTAGCTATTTTTATTTCTCTCAATGTTGCAGTAAGTGCTTTAGTTGCACGCCGTAAAGGCGAAAATGACCGTAGCAGCGCTAACAGCATTTTAATACAAGCACTAGCTATTACAGGTATTCTTACTATTATTGTTACTGCGCTTGCTCTGTTTTTTGCCGACCCTATTTTACGCCTTGCGGGTACCAATGCCGATACCCATGATGGCTCTATCTTATATTTTCGAATTATCATGGGCGGATTGGTATTTAATGTTTTTTCTATGGTAATAAACGCTGCCCAAAGAGGTGTGGGCAACACAAAAATTGCTTTAAAAACCAACTTAATTTCTAACGGCGTAAATATTGTATTTAACTACTTACTAATAGGCGGCAATTTGGGTTTTCCGCGTTTGGGTATTGCAGGTGCCGCCATTGCTACGGTTTTAGGCAGCTTTGTCGCTCTTATTTTATCTGCACGCAGCATTATGGATTCTACAGGTTTCATTTATCTGCGCTACCATGAAAAACGGTTTTCTTTTGATAAAGCTACCCTTTCCGGCATTGTGAATATTGGCTCCAGTACATTAGCCGAGCAGATATTTTTACGAATTGGCTTTTTGGCTTATGCTGTAATCGTTGCACACCTTGGCACTACAGCTTTTGCGGCTCATCAGATTGGCATGAATGTTATTACCATTTCTTTTTCTTTTGCCGATGGTCTCTCTATAGCAGCAGTAGCCCTAGTTGGACAAAGCCTCGGTGCCAAACGAGTAGACCTTGCCAAAATTTATGGTTCTATCTGCCAACGCTTGGGCTTTTGTTGCTCTGCTATACTGTCAGTCTTTTACATATTTGGCGGCAAAGAAGTTTTTATGCTTTTTTCTTCCGAGCCCGAAATACTAGACTATGGTGTCATTATTATGCGTCTTACTGCTTTAATTGTATTTTTGCAAATTGCTCAAGTAATCTTTTCCGGATGTTTGCGGGGCGCGGGAGATACGCGCTATGTAGCCATGGTTAGTTTAATCAGTGTAACTCTAGTGCGCCCGCTATGCGGTTATCTTTTTGTTTACCCCTTACAAATGGGTCTTATCGGCGCATGGATAGGTTTGGTTATAGATCAATGCGTGCGGCTTCTGCTTTCCAGCGCGCGCTTTGCCAGTGGAAAATGGTGTAATATTAAAGTATAATAACTAAAAAAGCTGTTACAGGTTCCATCTGTAACAGCTTTTTTGCTTATTTTAATGTACCAGACAAATGCCAAAAGGCGTTGCCCCTGGTTTATAGTACCCAGTTTTTGTAGATGGGCAGTTTGCACCTGCTTTTGCTCCGCTTTCGGTACAAAATTCTATCTCCTGTACGTTTTCACTGACAGGAAAATCTTTGTATTCCAAATCGGCTTGCGCATTTTGCATAACACGTCGCCATGCCAAAGTTGGCGGGTGTGCACTGTAATTTACTTCTAATGGGTAATTATTATCGTAACCATACCAAGTTGCGGTTACATAGTACGGTGTCAAACCAATAAACCAATGGTCGCGGTTATCGCTGGTTGTTCCCGTTTTACCTATGCTATCCATCTTGCCCGGAACAGAATAGCCTGCCCCTGTGCCTTCGCCTTCCATTACTCCCTCTAACAGACGGTTCATAATATATGCTGTTTCCGCACTGATAACCTGCTCTGTCTCTATTTCCGGCTTTAATAAAATTTTACCATATCCATTTTGTACGCTTACATAACTGTGCAAGGTGGTCATTTTGCCACCATTGCCAAACATCATATAAGCACCTGCCATTTCGTAAGGCGTAACACCTAAAGTGCTGGAGCCCAGTATCATAGGTCCACTGTCTTTATCTTCGGCAGTAAAGGTGGTAATATCCAGCTTATTCCGAGTAAAATTATAAATATTGCGTACACCGGCATCTTCTCCTACACGCACTGCTATGGTGTTAATACTGCGTGATAAAGCGTCCCAGACCAAAATACTTTTATTGCTGTACTGGTTGTTAAAATTGCGCGGCCAGCTTTTTACTTCGCCTGTTTCCTCATCTTCAATTTCTCTTACCGCGCTGTCCATATAGGCACTGGAGTAGTGGCATTTGTTTTTTTCAATAGCAAGTGCATAAGCTCCAATCGGCTTCATGGTGCTGCCCACCTGCCTAATAGCACTGGTTCCGCGGTTAAATCCGCGGCTTATCTCTTTTTTATCCAAGCCCCCCACTACTGCACACAGTTCACCGCTGTAATTTACGCTAACCATAGCCGCCTGCGGCGTTTGAGCCACACTTTGGTAGACTACAGCATTATTTGCATCGTATACCGGATTTCCCGCTTCGTCTTTTACCGCTTCATCTACATAAACCTTAGGTTTAGGAAATACCCCGCTTTGCATTACCTTTTCCATTTGCGTCTGCAAAGTAGGCACTACCGTAGCGTAAATGCGCAAACCACCGTTATAAAGCAAATCTGTAACCTGTGCACGTGTTAAGCGGTAATTTTTAGAAAAATCTGTGATTAAATCTTCAATTAGTGCATCTGTAAAATAGCTTGTTATCTCTGTGGTATCTTTTTCTGTAGAAAAATAATTCAGCTTTAAAGGCTGCGCAACGGCAGCGTCGTACTCTTCTTGTGTGATATAGTTTTGCTTCCACATCTCATACAAAACATAATCTCTACGTTCCACATGAGCGGCTTCGTTATTAACGGGATTGTATCGAGACGGATTCTTCGTAATAGCGGCTATACTGGCACACTCCCAAAGCTCCAGCTGGGAAACGTCTTTTCCAAATAGCTTTTGTGCCTCTGCCTGTACGCCTGCTGTGTTGCCTGTAAAGCTAATTATATTTAGATAAGCTTCTAAAATTTCTTCTTTGTCATAGTCATTTTCCAGTTTTAAGGCACGATAAATCTCTCTTATTTTGCGTAAGTAGCCTGCCGTACTGTCACTTGCGTTATCTTGTGTTAAATTTTTTACAAGCTGTTGCGTTATGGTACTGGCACCTTGTTTAATGCCGTCTTCTCCCCCAAAATAACTGCCTGTCAGCGCATATTTTACTTCGTTTAGCAAAGCATAAGCTGTTCTCTTTACGCTAATGCCGCTATGGGTATAAAAATTTTTATCTTCGACAGCCACAAAAGCATGCTGTAGAGAGAGAGGTATTTCCTCCATAGGCACCCACGTTTTATTTTGTGTACAGTTTAAACGCGCATACTCTTCCCATTGTGTACTGTTGTTATCTCTTGCATAAATAACCGTAGCCTCTTTATAAGGCAGCTGCATTAAATCCAACCACAAAGAGTCGTATTGCGTTGTATAAACCAAATAACAGGTTAACCCTACAGCTGTAATAGAAGCCAGTATCACCAATAAACAAAATAAAACGCCAAGCCATTTTCGCTTTTTGGGTTTTTGCTTTTTTTCTTTTTGCGGATTTATGTATCGCATTTTTTACATCCATTCCTTTTGTATTCCTTTATATTGTAACGTTTCTACATAAAAAATCCATTCTTTTTTGTCATATGATAGATTTTTTCAGTTTACCATGACGTTACGCATAATTTATGGCTTTTTCGTTAATTTTTTAAAAAGAAAATTGAGAATCATTACAACTTGTAACACCACTCCTGTATATCCGATATAGGGATAAACAAATCCCAATAATTTGTTAAAGGGAAACACACTGCACAAAATAGCAATAGCCACCAAAACGCATACAACTAATTTATAAAAAGGCGCCGTGGTATCCGGCTCCAGACTATCTGCTACCGACCACAACATAGGTACAGCGGTGGTGTATACACCTGCAAAAAGCACCAATGAAAATGCAAATGCGGCCAAAGGCGATACTGCCCGCGCCAAATATAAAGTGGGAACTTGCAACGTATATAAATGCTCAACATTACAAAGCAATCCAAAGCTCATCACCAGTGCAGCTAAGCAAAATGCACCGCTGCCTAAAACAGCACTGTATATTCCCTCTTTTTTATTGTTTATCTCTCCACCCAATCCACTAATAAAAGGAAGCCCGCAAATTGCAGCAAAGCTGGCATAAGACACCGCGGATAACCACCAATTTGGTGCCGCACGGGGCAGCCAAATTGTCTCTAGCGCAAAAAAGCCCTCGGTCATATTTTCCATACCAAAAAATATCCCATATACGCCTAAAGCAACAACGCCTACGATAATGACAGGACCTATTTTTCCCACAATTTTAACCAATTTATCCAACCCCAACAATACGGTCACCATGGTTAAAAGTCCCATTACCACTCGCCCTGTCAACGTAGAAACACCAAAGTATTCTTTTGCCGCAGCACCAGAGCCTGAGAGCATTACCACATACGTTAAAAACAACAATAGCGGCGTTAAAAAGGAAAAAACCGTCCCCGCTATTTTGCCACAATAAAATACATACAAGTTATTTTTGCGGGTTTTATGAGGAGGCTTTTCTCCACACATTACTGCAACTGTAAAAAGAGAAAGCAGTAAAAACACCAAAACGCCTACTGCAAAAATCCCCAATGCCCCATATGCAGTAAAAAATTGCAGCAACTCCTGCCCACTGGCAAATCCAGAGCCCACATGAAAAGCTACCAATGCCCCTGATAACGTAAATATCTGTGCTATACGCACTTTTTTATCCACTATAGCTGCCCCCCCTCTAAAAGAAAAACCTCTGCTACAGTATACGTCACTGTAAGCAGAGGAATGTTTTTTCTTTTAGAGGCAGTTAATTTTCTTTGTTTATCAATATGTTGTTATTGGTAACGTCAGATAAAGAATTTTCTGTTTTACTTTCCTCTTTTGGCATATCCTTTGGCATAAAATTTTTCTGCCAATTCCACACAGGCAAAAGTGCCATTTCTTTTAGCAGGGCTTTGCCTAAAGTTGCTAGGACAAAAAATTCAGCAAATACAATCCATTCAAAATTGAAAAAGTTGATACCGAAAAAATATCGCAAATAAGTGTAAAAAGAGATGCTTTCCTGCATAACCGCAAGATACCAATGCTTTGGTACAACAACTGCATAAATTAAGACAGAAATACCTGCCAAGTAAAAATATCGCTCATGCATATTGGGCAATAAAAAAGGCGTAAGCACACTACAAAATGCAAAAAGCAGCAAAATTGCTTTTGCATTTAGCCGTTTATTTTGCCAAATAAAATAACAAGCTACTAAAAATAAAACAGCAATGGTAAACCACACCCCTACGCTGCGCAGCAACTCAGGCTCATGGTTTTGCAGCCATGCAAAAATTGAGGGAGCGTTTTTGTTTAACTCTCCTGAATATTCTTCCATCTGTCCTTTGTAAACGCTCCAGATAATGGAAAGTTTCTGCCCGGCAAAAATAGCTGGCAGTGACAAAACACAGCTCATAAGCGGTATTCCCAAAAAGCCTTCTGCGCAAAATTTTCGGCACAAAAATAACAGTGCAAAAAAGGGCAGTGCCAGTACTGCCTGCAGCTTAAATGCAAAAGAAAAGCCCAGTAGTATGCCTGCCAAAAGTGGTTTGTCTTTTAACACCGCCCATAATGCCCACACAATAAAAGTTATATAAACGCTGTCGCATTGAGCCCACATGGCACTGTTTAATATGCCCGTAGGCAGTAAGATAGCGGCAACAAAACCCGCACTGGCCAGCAGAAAACGTTTGGGATAAACCGCATATACACAGCTTGCTACACCTACAGCCAATAAAAAATCAAATACAACAGAGAAAATTTTTATTGGAATCAACGGTTCTGCCTGCAAATAAGAACACAAAGTTAAAAAAAATGTGTAAGGCGTATTATAATTGGTAATTTCCATACCTAAAGAAGCAAATCCGCCATACTGCCGCATGGTGCCCACCCAAGGCTG
>JAQUTM010000057.1 GCA_028694405.1 Oscillospiraceae bacterium | reverse complement strand
TCAGTATGAAGGTTTTAGATTTTATCTCTATTGTACCTTGGACCATTGTTGCACAAATTTGCAACTTGCTTATTTTAACTTTGCTTGTTAAAAAGTTTTTATTTAAACCTGTACAAGCTATTTTGGCGAAACGTCAGCAAGAAATTGAAGACACCTACACCGCTGCCGATACAGCGAAAGAGAGTGCAGAGACATTAAAAGCAGAGTATGAAACACATTTGGCCAGTGCCAAGGAAGAAGCTGCTGAAATTTTGAAAAGCGCTACACAGCGTGCCACCGTGCGTAGTGAGGAAATTATTACGGACGCAAAGCATACCGCCGCCAACGTAAAAGCAAAAGCTGAAGCAGATATTGCACAAGAGAAGAAAAAAGCCATGAACGAAATGAAAAACGAAATTGGCTCCATTGCCATGAGTATTGCCACAGAAGTAATTGGACGTGAGGTAAACGAAAAAGACCACACTGCCTTAATTGAGGACTTTATCAAAAATGTGGGTGATGCCTCATGACAGAATTAGCAACTGTGTTTGGTAACGCCTTATACGAGCTTTCTTGTGAAGAAAACTGCGCAGAAGAAATGATGCAGCAGTTAGGCGTTATTGTTTCAGCTATAAAAGAAAATCCCGACTTTGCCAAAGTACTTAGCGCTCCGGGTATCTCCCATGAAGAGAAAGATACCATTGTGGACACATGCTTTAAAGGCAAAGTAAGCCAAAATTTATTAAACTTTTTAAAGCTGGCGTCACAGCGTGGCATTGCCGCACAGCTAGGCACCTCTTTTGCACAGTTTAAAAACCGTTACAACGAAGATAACGGCATTGTAACAGTGACAGCTATTAGCGCAAACCCGCTTACCGATGCTTTACAGCAGGCGCTGCTTACCAAGCTAAGCTCTATGTTTAGCGGTAAAAAAGTACAGCTTGCCACCACCGTTGACCCCACCTTAATGGGCGGTATGCGTTTAGAGATGGACGGCCGCTTAATAGACGGCAGCGTAAAAGCAAAACTGGAAAGTTTGAAAAACAAAATTTTGGCTACCACCGCATAAATTTAATACTTGCGCACACATCTGTGCGCTATGAAAGTTGGTGAGACTATGCAACTGCGCCCCGAAGATATAAGCAGCATTATCAAAGCGCAAATTAAAAATTATTCCGACAAAATAGAAATGAGCGAAACCGGTACTGTTATTCAAGTTGGTGACGGTATTGCTAAGGTTCATGGTCTTGAAAAATGTATGTCTAACGAACTGATTGCCTTTGGCAACGGCGAGTACGGCATGGCTTTGAATCTGGAAGAAAACATGGTTTCCGTTGTTATTTTGGGCACCGACGAGGGCATTAAAGAGGGCGACCTTGTAAAACGTACAGGCCGCGTTGTTAGCGTACCCGTTGGCGACGCCATGGTTGGGCGTGTTGTTAACGCATTGGGCCAACCTATTGATGGCAAAGGGCCCATTGATACAACAGAAACACGCCCTATTGAATCTAACGCACCGGGCATTATCGAGCGTAAAAGCGTTTCTGTACCACTGCAAACAGGTATCAAAGCTATCGACAGCATGATACCCATTGGCCGTGGTCAGCGTGAGTTGATTATCGGTGACCGTCAAACAGGTAAAACTGTTATTGCCACCGATACTATTATTAACCAAAAAGATACAGGCGTTATCTGTATTTATGTTGCTATCGGTCAAAAACGCAGCACCGTTGCGCAGCTGGTTGAAAATTTAACCGCAGCAGGCGCTATGGATTACACCATTGTTGTAAGCAGTACCGCAAGTGAGCTTGCTCCTTTGCAGTATATTGCACCATATTCCGGCTGTACTATTGGTGAATACTTTATGGCACAAGGCAAAGATGTTTTGATTATCTATGATGATTTATCCAAACACGCCGTAGCTTACCGTGCACTTTCCTTGCTGATTCGCCGCCCGCCGGGACGTGAGGCTTACCCTGGTGACGTTTTCTATCTGCACAGCCGTTTGCTGGAGCGTGCCGCACGTTTGGCACCTGAATATGGCGGCGGTAGCTTGACTGCCTTGCCCATTATTGAAACGCAGGCAGGTGACGTTTCCGCTTATATCCCCACAAACGTAATTTCCATTACAGACGGCCAGATTTTTTTAGAGAGCGAGCTGTTCCATGCAGGTGTTATGCCTGCCGTTAACCCCGGCATCAGCGTAAGCCGTGTTGGTGGTAACGCACAAATTAAGGCAATGAAAAAAGTTGCCGGTACCTTAAAACTGCTATACAGCCAGTACCGTGAGCTGCAAAGCTTTGCCCAGTTTGGCTCTGATTTGGACGCCGATACAAAAGCCCGTTTGGCACAAGGTGAGCGTATTGTTGAGGTTTTAAAGCAAGACCGCAACAGCCCTGTACCTGTAGCTTTACAGGTTGTAATTATTTATGCCGTTACCCATGATTTGCTGCAAGATATTGCCGTTAAGGACATTCGTGCCTTTGAGCAAGGCTTGTTTGAGCATGTACAGCTTTCGGCACCTCAAATTATTGAAGCTATCAACAGCACAGGCGCACTAAGCGACGAAACTACTGCTTTGATTGAACAGGCTATTGCCGACTTTAAAAAGAAGTTTGTAGTAACAGAGTAACAGAGAGGAGTGCTTTCTTATGGCCGGAGCCTCAATGAAAGACATTAAAATACGCATTAAAAGCGTAGAAAGCACCATGCAAATTACAAAAGCCATGGAGCTGGTTGCCTCCTCTAAACTGCGTCATGCCAAAGAGCGTGTGGAAAAAGCACGTCCCTATTTTACAACGCTACATGCCGCCCTTACCGACATTGCCTACAGCAACACCGAATTTGCGTCTCCTTTTATTGCAAAGCGCGAGGTAAAAAAAGTTTGCTATGTGGTAATTGCCGGTGACCGTGGTTTGGCCGGCGGATATAACTCTAATATTTTTAAAGCAGTGGAAACCGCCGCAGGTTCTGCTGCCTACAGCGTTTTGCCTATTGGTAAAAAAAGTGTGGAATATTTTGAGCGCCGCAAAAAAGATTTGGTTACAAAGCATTATGCCAATGTAGAAGATGTAAATATCGGTGACTGTTTTGAAATGGGCAAAATTTTAGCAGACGGCTTTTTAAAAGGTGACTTTGACGAGCTTTACTTAGTTTATACAAACTTTGTAAGCATGCTTAGCCAAGTACCTGCTACCGTTAAAATGCTGCCCGTTAACTACGACGAGGAGTATGCAAAACAAAGCGGCCCTAAAAATCTAATTCAATATGAACCAAGCAGCGAAGCCGTTTTTGACAACATTGTACCGCAGTATATTGCGGGTATGATATACGGCGGCCTAAGTGAAAGCTGGGCCAGCGAACTTGGTGCGCGCCGCACCGCTATGGATGCGGCCAGCAAAAACGCCGGTGAAATGATATCGGATTTAAGCTTGAAGTACAATCGTGCCCGTCAGGCAAGCATTACGCAAGAGCTTACCGAGATTGTAAGCGGCGCTGAAGCATTGTAATTTTTTATCAATGCAATGTTTCCCCCTATTAAGCAATAAGGAGTGATCTATTTGGCTGAAAAGCATATCGGTACAGTTATTCAGATTATTGGGCCTGTACTGGATATTAAATTTGAAGACGGCCATCTGCCCAACCTGTTAAACGCCATTGAAATTGACCAAGACGGCAAAAAATTGGTTTTAGAGGTTGCGCAGCACGTTGGAGAAAACACAGTGCGCTGTATTGCTATGAGCAGCACAGACGGCCTTGTACGCGGCACAAAAGCCGTAGACACAGGTGCCTCTATCAGCGTACCGGTTGGCAATGCCACCTTGGGCCGCATTTTTAACCTTTTGGGTGAACCCGTAGACAACAAACCTGCTCCGGAGACGGAAGAGCGTTGGCCTATCCACCGCCCTGCCCCCAGCTACGAAGAGCAGCAAAGTACAACAGAAATTTTGGAGACCGGCATTAAAGTTATTGACCTGATTGCCCCCTATGCAAAAGGCGGTAAAATTGGTCTGTTTGGCGGCGCCGGCGTTGGTAAAACCGTTTTAATTCAAGAGTTGATTAACAACGTTGCCAAGGAGCACGGTGGTCTTTCTGTATTTACAGGTGTTGGCGAGCGTACTCGTGAGGGTAACGATTTGTACAACGAGATGACCGAGAGCGGCGTTATTAACAAAACCGCACTGGTATACGGCCAGATGAACGAGCCCCCAGGAGCTCGTATGCGTGTTGCTTTAAGCGGCCTTACAATGGCAGAATATTTCCGTGACCGTGAAGGACAGGACGTACTTTTGTTTATTGATAATATTTTCCGCTTTACACAGGCAGGTTCTGAGGTTTCGGCTTTGCTTGGCCGTATGCCCAGCGCCGTTGGCTATCAGCCTACCTTGGCAACCGAGATGGGTGCTTTGCAGGAGCGTATTACCTCCACTAAAAAAGGTTCTATCACATCGGTACAGGCGGTTTATGTACCTGCCGATGACTTGACTGACCCTGCACCTGCCACAACCTTTGCCCATTTGGACGCCACAACGGTTTTAAGCCGTCAAATTTCTTCTTTGGGCATCTATCCCGCTGTTGACCCGCTAGAGTCTTCCAGCCGTATTTTAACGCCCGACGTGGTAGGCAGCGAGCACTATGATGTTGCCCGCCGCGTGCAAAGTATTTTGCAGCGCTATAAAGAGCTACAGGATATTATTGCTATCATGGGTATGGACGAGCTATCCGAAGATGATAAGCTGATTGTTAACCGTGCGCGTAAAATTCAGCGTTTCCTCAGCCAACCCTTTACTGTTGGCGAGCAATTTACCGGTATTGCAGGTAAATATGTTCCACTAAAAGAGACAATCCGTGGATTTAAAGAAATTTTAGAGGGTAAACACGACGACCTGCCCGAAAGCGCCTTTTTATTTGTTGGCTCTATCGACGAGGCCGTGGCAAAAGCTCAGAAAGGGGAATAACCCATGAGCACCTTTCATTTACAAATTGTAACTCCGGACGGTATCTTTTTTGATGGACAGGCTCAGCGCATTCGTTTGCGCGGCACCGAGGGTGATTTTTGTATCATGAAAAACCATACTGACTTTGTTACTGCACTTTCTACCGGTGTAACCCGCATTATTTTAGAGGACGGCACCGTAAAAGAAGCTGCCTGCAACGGCGGAATGGTTAGCGTTACAAAAGATATTACCCGCGTGATTGCTGTTACCTTTGAATGGGCCGAAAGCATTGACTTACAGCGTGCCCAAGCCGCAAAGGAGCAGGCCGAGCAAAATTTAAAGGACGCTACCAATATTAAAGAGCAAAAATTGGCAGAAGCCAAACTAAAGCGTGCTATGACACGCATTCATTTGGCACAAGATTAAGTTTACAATAAAAGCTGTTGTAATGTTAAAAATTACAACAGCTTTTGTTTTTAATTTTTTTACTTTTACCTGCAAAATTTGTGCTATAATAGCGTAGTATATTTTATTTTTGAATATTTATGGCAAAATTTATACAGATTGTTTAATTGTTAGGTAGTAGTTTATACTGTGCAAAGCATCTGGGAGGATATATGAAGAAGAAAATTTTAGTTCGTGACAGTATTGTCGGCAGCGTAGCACTGACCTTAATTGTTTTTAGCTTGGCCTTACCGGGCTTGTTTGCAGGCTATGCCATACCCGCCTGTTGGGGTGGACTGGTGGCCTTAGGGTGGGCAACCGGTAACCTTTTACGCGAGTTTATTCTCTGGCGCAAATACCCCGCCGGTTTACCTGTACAACTGGAACTATTGCCCGGACAAAAATTAAGCACACACAGCAAAGCTTTTTTATTTGGCTGGGGGGTTGTTATCTTCTCGTTATACTTTATGGCATCTTTTCCTGCAATATTTGGTTTTATAAATAACTATGCCGTTGGCTTTTTGTTTCCCTTTTGCTACAGCATTTTGTATGCCGTATTTTTTATTTATTTTGACAACCAACTAAAAAATCCGCCCACTCCTAAAAAAACCACCAACAAAAAGAAAAAATAGAATCTTTTTGTTTTTATAAAAAAGCTGTCCCTGTGATAAATGAGGGTTTTTCTTTCGTCTTAGGGTTACAGCTTTTTGTATTTTTCACAATATGTTTGTTGTTTTTACAGATGAAATATTAAAAATGCAGAATGTGTAAAAAACTGTTGTGAACACTTGCATAACCATTATTATTCATGGTACGCTATTAAAAGTTGATTAAAAAGGAAAAAGAAACATATTTGTTCAAAGGGGTATTTATATGCTAAAAAAAGGGTTTGACAATACGCTGTATATGCAAAAACAAAAACAGCATATTTTAGAGCGTATAGCACGCTTTAACGGCAAATTATACTTAGAGTTTGGCGGTAAACTGTTTGATGATTACCACGCCTCTCGGGTACTGCCCGGGTTTGAGCCGGACGCCAAAATCCGCTTACTGCATGAACTGCGAGACCAAGTAGAAGTTGTATTTTGTGTAAGTGCGGGTAATATTGAAAAAACTAAAATTCGCGCTGATTTGGGTATTAGCTATGACATGGACGTCTTGCGTCAAATTGATGACATTACAGCTATGGGCATTACGGTTAACAGCGTTGTAATTACACAGTACACCGGCCAACCGGCGGCTGATTTGTTTGTAAACAAGCTGAATGCACGCGGGGTTAAAAATTACATTCACCGTCCTATTGCAGGCTATCCTGCAGATGTAGACCATATTGTAAGCGACGAAGGCTATGGCAGCAACCCTTATATAGAAACCACAAAGCCCTTGGTAGTTGTAACCGCACCGGGTCCGGGCAGCGGAAAATTGGCTACCTGCTTATCTCAAGTATACCACGAGTATAAACGTGGTACTATTGCGGGATATGGTAAATATGAAACTTTCCCTATTTGGAATATTCCTTTAAAGCATCCTGTTAATTTGGCTTATGAGGCTGCTACCGCAGACTTGCAAGACGTAAACATGATTGACCCTTTTCACTTAGAGGCATACGGTGTTACCACTGTAAACTATAACCGAGATGTAGAGGCTTTTCCCATTGTACGCACTATTTTAACGCGTATTACAGGAGATGAAAAGTTTTATTGCAGCCCTACCGATATGGGTGTAAATATGGCCGGCTATGCCATTGTAGACGACGCTTGCTGCCGCGAAGCAAGCTGCCAAGAGGTTATTCGCCGCTATTATAAGGGTTTGGCAGATTTACGGCAGGGCAAAGAGAAACCTGAAACGGTAGAAAAGCTGACCCTGATTATGCAGCAATTAAACTTAAAAAAGGAAGACCGTACTACGGTACAGCCGGCTTTGGCAAAAAAAGAGGCTACCGGTGCCCCTGCCGCTGCTATTGAGTTACCTGATGGCCGTGTCATTACCGGAAAAGCCACCGGTTTGATGAGCGCTTGCAGCGGTGCCATGTTAAACAGTATAAAAGTGCTTGCGGATATTCCCAAAGAAGTTTTGCTTATTAGTCCTGAAATTTTAGAGCCTGTTTTAAACTTAAAAATTAATTTACTGGGCAGCCGCAGCAGTGTGTTAAAAGTAGACGATGTTTTAGCTGCGCTATATATTTGTGCCGCAAGCAACGAAAATGCTGCGCTTGCCGTAAAACAACTGCCCAAACTGCGTGGTTGCGAATTACATTCTACCCAAATGCTGCACTCGGGAGATGAAGGCACTTTAAGAAAAATGGGTTTAAACGTTACTTGTGAGCCTGTATTCCCCGACAAAAGCTTGTTTTTTTAATTTTTAGTAATGGAGATACAAAAAGGTCAACTGTTTAAAAACAGTTGACCTTTTTTATACTTATAGTATATATAATGCTAATTTTTTATAGTAAATGAGAGTTCTATTTCCTCTTCGTCGCGGCGGCCCGTCGGTACAAATCCATAAGCGTTGTATAAATGGGCTGCAATGGTATTCTGCGGCGCACAGGTAATTAGAACAATATTTGAATTTCCAAACGGCTTTGTGGCAATATACTCCATCACACATTGCAAAGCCTGTTTTCCGTACCCTTTTCCCTGTTGCCTGCTGTCAATCATCAAATGCCACATATTATAAGTGGCTTCTTCATAATCGTAAATTACCATTACATATCCAACCAGTTCGGCATTGGCATAAATCCCCAAAGGGGTACACTGATTATAATAAACGTACGCCTGTGCCAAGCTTCGAATCGGGTGCGATACAAATTGAGCTTGCTCCTCCCTTAGCTGTAAGTTAAAGCAAGCTGCAAAATTGGTCTGGTCAATTTTTTTCAAGGTAACATTGTTCATCGTATCCTCCTAAATTACAGGAAGATTATCACGCGGCAATCCTCCTGTTGTTTTGATTGCTTTGTCGTTTGTTTTTTCTCATAGTGAACAACCCCTTTTCTTGTTTCTTTTTTATATAAACACAGAAGCTCTGTGAAACAGTATCATATAGACACAGCGCAAGCCTTTAAGCGTCTAACTGCTCTTCCTTCGCCTTTTCAAATGCACGTTGTTTTTCTTTTGAGCGCTTGATAACCTTTAGGCGACTAAACTCCTCGCGTTCACGCTCCTCCAAAACACCCGAGATAAACTTAATATTGCTTTCAAAACGGGGGATATTAACGTTTTCCAGCATGTTTGCTCGACGCTGTGTCTTTTTTATAGCTACAGCTAAACGGTATACACTGTTTTCTACGCCGGCCAAGCGGGCTGTAAGCGCCTTTACCTTATTAAAGCAAAGATATGCATAGTCTAACTGTGCATTGCTGCCGTTAAAGCCGTAGTATGGCATAACAGGCTTTACACGCAGTTCTGTTGTAGGTAAATCTACGCCCATAATGCTGCGGCTGCTCATATAAAACTGTGTTTCTTCCTGTACAACGCCGCCTAGGGTTTTACCAATTCCCAACGTTACGTTGGCGGCTTGCAGAGCGGAGTAAGCTACCGTAAAGGTGTCTCCGATGTCCTTTTGCAGTTGACCTGCCTCATCAATCAGCTTCATCATCTCACGCATTAAAACATTGCGCTTACGGTCTAATAAATCAAAGCCCAGCTTTGCCTGCAGCAGGTTTTTTTTACAGGCAATTAAATTGCCCTTTGTAGGAAAAATTTGCTCTGCCATAAGGTCCTCCCCCCTGTTTTAATAAATTTATACAATCCATTAATGTTTGCCGTAATGTTCCTCTAAAACTTTTTCGTCTAAGCGGTCCAGCTCGCTCTTAGACAAGATAGAAAGCAAGCGCCAGCCTAAGTTTAAGCTTTCTTCAATGGTTCTGTCTTCATCAAAACCTTGGTTTAAAAACATATTTTCAAAGTTTTTGCCAAACTCTAAATATTGTTTATCCGTCGCGCCCAATTCTTCTTCACCAATAACGCTCGCTAAGCCGCGCGCATCACTTACTTTTGCATAGCTGGCAAAAAGTTGGTTGTATAAATCCGGGTGGTCACGTCGGGTAAAGCCTTCGCCGATGCCATCTTTCATCAAACGGCTTAAGCTGGGTAATACACTGATAGGGGGATAAATTCCCGTTTGGTCTAAATAGCGGTCCAGTACAATTTGACCCTCGGTAATATAACCTGTTAAGTCCGGTACAGGGTGGGTAATATCATCGTTAGGCATGGTTAAAATGGGAATTTGTGTCACACTGCCCTTAGCTGTTTTAATACAGCCGGCACGCTCATAAAGAGAGGCAAGGTCAGAATATAAATATCCGGGATAGCCTTTACGGCCGGGAATTTCTCCCTTACTGGAAGAAAATTCGCGCAATGCCTCAGCGTAACTTGTCATATCGGTAAGCACAACCAAAATGTGCATATCATGCTCAAACGCCAAGTATTCTGCTGCTGTTAATGCACATCTCGGCGTTAAAATACGCTCTACAATAGGGTCACTGGACAGGTTGAGAAACATGGTAACACGGCTTAGTGCACCGCTTTCCTCAAAGCTGCGGCGGAAATATTCAGCAACATCTTTTGTAACGCCCATTGCACAAAATACAATGGCAAAGTTAGTGCCCTCTTCCTCGCTTATTTTGGCTTGGCGTACAATTTGTGCCGCCAATTTATTATGGCTCATGCCGCTACCGCTAAAAATAGGCAGCTTTTGTCCGCGAATTAAAGTAGATAAGGTATCAATGCTGGAAATACCCGTACGAATATAGTTACGAGGATAAGTGCGGCTTACGGGGTTAATGGGGCTGCCGTTTACATCGGCAAACTTGGTTGCATACACTTTGCCAAGCCCGTCCACCGGCTGGCCTGCACCGTTAAAAATGCGGCCTACAATTTCGTCGGATAAAGGCAGTTCCATAGGTTTGCCTTTAAATTTTGTGCTTGTTGTGCCAAGGCCCATACCGCTGGTTCCGTTAAAAACCTGCAAAATGGCCTTGTCGCCTTCCAACGCAACAACACGCCCCATACGGCTTTCGTATTCAGAGCGAATTTCTACCATTTCTTCAAAAGCGACGCCCTCCACGCCCTCTACAGCTACCAGAGGGCCGTTAATTTGGGAAAGGCCTAAATATTCAAGTGCCATCTCTTTAACGCCTCCTTATATCTGTTGCTCTTTCAGCTTTTCAGCTGCGGCATCAATTTCTTCGTAATAGGTTTTAAACATTTGCGGTCTGTTATTTGGGATTTCGTATTTCATTTTTACCAGCTTTTCAAACAAGCCTGTAGCAACAATAGCACTTACTGTTACCCCTTGGGCTAAAAGCTGTTGAGACTTGTCGTATAAATACAAAATAATATCCATCATATCGCGCTGTTTGGTAAGCGGTACATAGGTATCATCTGCATGGAAAGCATTTTGCTGCAAAAAGCCGGTACGGATAATTTTTGCAATTTCAATAGTAAGCTTTTGGCTATCAGGCAGTACGTCAGAGCCAATCAGCTTAACAATTTCCATCAGCTTACTCTCTTCGGTAAGCAAGCTTACAATGCGGCTGCGGCTTGTGCAAAATTCAGAGCCAATGTTCTGGGCATAGTAAGGGTCTAGGTCCTCATAATATTCGCTGTAGCTGGTATTCCAGTTAATTGAGGGGTAGTGACGAGCATATGCCAAAGCTTTATCCAACGCCAAAAAGCAACGAACAAAACGCTTTGTATTTTGTGTAACAGGCTCGGAAAAATCAGAACCCTGGGGGCTAACGGCACCGATAATGGTAACGCTTCCGTCACTGCCGTTTAAATTTTTTGTACAGCCTGCACGCTCATAAAACTCTGCTAAGCGGCTTGGCAGGTAGGCAGGATAACCCTCTTCAGCAGGCATCTCCTCCAGACGTCCGCTAATTTCGCGCAAAGCCTCTGCCCAGCGGCTTGTAGAATCCGCCATAATAGCAACATCGTAGCCCATGTCGCGGTAATATTCTGCCAAAGTTACGCCGGTATAAATGCTTGCTTCACGGGCAGCCACGGGCATATTACTGGTATTGGCTATCAGCACCGTACGGTCTGTCATGGGTCTGCCGGATTTTGGGTCAACCAGTTCTCCAAATTCCTCTAATACCTGTGTCATCTCGTTGCCGCGCTCTCCACAGCCAATATACACGATAATATCCGCATCACACCATTTTGCAATCTGGTGCTGTGTCATAGTTTTACCTGTACCAAAACCACCCGGTACCGCTGTGGTACCGCCTTTGGCAATGGGAAACAAGCTGTCTATTACGCGCTGACCTGTAATGAGTGGACGGCTGATAGCCTCCCGTTTATCAACAGGGCGTGGAGTACGAATTGGCCATTTTTGTGCCAATTTTAGTTCTATCTCTGCGCCACTTGCTGTTTTAATTTTACAAATGGGGTCTACAACGGTGTAACTGCCGCTGGGGGCAGCCCAAGTAACGGTACCCGCCAAACGAGGGGGTACCATACTGCGGTGTGTAATAATACTGGTCTCGGGACATTCTGCTATTACATCTCCGCCTGTAACACTATCGCCTACTTTTATTTTTACGGTAACGTCCCATGTGCGCTCTTCGTCCAAGCTGTTAACCTGTACGCCGCTTGCAATAAAGGCACCTTCACATGCCTCTTCAATGCGTTTCAAGGGGCGCTCAATGCCATCAAATATATTTTGTATAATGCCGGGACCTAATGTGGCCGACAACGGTGCACCTGTGCTTTTTACAGGCTCACCCACACGCAAACCTGTCGTTACCTCGTAAACCTGAATGGTGGTAAAATCGGTGTTAACGCCAATAACCTCGCCAATTAATCCGGCGTTGCCTACATACACCATTTCC
>JAQUTM010000224.1 GCA_028694405.1 Oscillospiraceae bacterium | reverse complement strand
ACCGACGATTGTGCGGCTATGCTGCATAGGCGTCTTTCGGTTATTGATATTGAAAACGGCAGACAGCCCATGAGCTTTGTGTGCGGAAACCGCAAGTATGTAATGGTATACAACGGAAAACTTTACAACACAGAGGAGTTGCGTAAAGAGCTGCGGGCAAAGGGGTACACGTTTATTGGCCATAGCGACACAGAGGTTTTGCTGAAAAGCTATGTGGAATGGGGAGAAGGCTGTCTTGAAAAGCTAAATGGCATATTTGCGTTTGCTATTTGGTGTGTACACACCCGCACCTTGTTTTTTGCCAGAGACAGAATGGGGGTAAAACCGCTTTTTTACACCTGTGCAGGCAGCAAGTTTATTTTTGGCAGCCAGTTAAAAACCCTGTTGGCACACCCACAGGCAGAGCCGCTGCTGGACAGCGACGGTATAGCGGAAATTATGCTGGTAGGCCCCGGGCGCACCCCCGGCTGCGGTATTTTTAAAAATATGTTTGAGCTGCCCCCCGCCCACTGCGGCACCTATACGCCACAGGGGCTGGAGCACCACCCTTACTGGCAACTGAAAGACAGAACGCATACCGATACTTTAGAACAAACCGTGGAAAAAGTTCGCTTTTTGGTGACAGATGCCATCACACGGCAGTTGGTATCTGATGTGCCTGTGTGTACATTTTTGTCGGGCGGGCTGGACTCCAGCTTAATTTCCTCCGTTGCAGACCGTTACTTTACCCAAAAAGGACAGCAGCTGCATACTTTTTCGGTAACCTACCGCGACAATGATAAGTTTTTTCGTGTAAACCGTTTTCAGCCTACCAGCGATACCGAGTATATTAAAAAAATGAACAGCTGCCTAAATGCTGTCCACCATGATATTGTAATTGAAACGCCTGAACTGGTAGACGCGCTTTACGCTGCGGTTGATGCAAACGATTTGCCCGGTATGGCAGACGTAGATGCCAGTATGCTGCTGCTGTGCCGCGCAATTAAACAGCAGGGGACGGTGGCGCTTTCGGGTGAGTGTGCAGATGAAATATTTGGCGGATATCCTTGGTATACCGATACGGCTATTCGTATGCAGGAGGGTTTTCCGTGGGCGCAGTCTACCTTATACAGAGCAGGCTTTTTAACGCCGGAGCTTTCCGGTATGATTAACGCGCGCAGCTATGTTGGCAGCCGCTATACCCAAACGGTGCAAAGCACCGATAAAATTGCAGGGCTTTCTGTGCGGGAAAGCCGTATGAAAGAAATGGTAAAGCTAAATATGGATTGGTTTATGCAAACCTTGCTTACCCGCAAGGACCGCATGAGTATGTACAGCGGGCTGGAGGTGCGTGTACCGTTTTGCGATTGGCGCATTGCAGAATACCTGTACAGTGTGCCGTGGGAGTTTAAACACGCCGATGGAATGGAAAAGGGCTTATTGCGCAAAGCTGCAGAGGGGCTGCTTCCCGATGAAGTGCTGTGGCGCAGGAAAAGTCCTTATCCCAAAACACACAATCCTGCTTATTTGGCGGCAGTTTCGGCTCAGCTGCAAAAAATACTGCAAAACCCCAACGAACCTATTTTTGCTTTTGTGCGTAAAAATGCACTGGAGAACTTAATAAATTTAAACGGGTACGCGCAGCCTTGGTATGGGCAGTTAATGATGCAGCCGCAAACGATTGCCTATTTTTTGCAGGTTAACTACTGGCTTAAAAAATATCATGTGCGCATTGTTTAGACAATAAAATGTCAACTTTTTAAAATAATATAAAATATAAAGTGTTTACAGGTGCTTAAAGTGGTATAATAAAAGCAAAATAATGGTAACAAAAATATAGTAAAATGTACGGTGTGCCAAAACCACGGATAAAAAGCAGTAAAACGCGGTACAGACGGCCAATATAGAGGAAAGAAGAGGTTTAAAATATGGCAAAGAGAGTAGGCATATTGACAAGCGGCGGCGATTGCCCCGGTTTAAACGCAACCATACGCGGCGCGGCAAAAGCGCTTTACCAGAGATTTGGCGATGACGTAGAAATCGTAGGGGTGCGCAACGGCTATCAGGGCTTGATAGACGGTGATTATCAAGAGATGAAGCCCACTGATTTTTCGGGTATTTTAACGCGTGGCGGCACTATTTTGGGCACACAGCGCACACCTTTTAAAATGATGAAGGTAATTGAAAACAACGTAGACAAAGTTGCCCAGATGAAGAAAAATTATAAAAAGATGAATTTGGATTGTTTGCTCTGCCTTGGCGGCAACGGCACCCATAAAACCGCCAATTTGTTGGCAGAGGAAGGGCTTAATATTATAGGCTTACCCAAAACCATTGATAATGACATTTGGGGGACTGATGTGACATTTGGTTTTCACACCGCAGTGGATATTGCCACCGAAGTGATAGACCGTATTCATACAACGGCAAGCAGCCACCGACGCGTTATGGTAATTGAGCTTATGGGCAATAAGGCCGGTTGGCTTACACTGTACAGCGGCATTGCGGGAGGCGCCGATATTATTTTAATACCGGAGATGCCCTATAATATAGATAATGTATGTGCCGCAGTAAATAAGCGCAACGAAAACGGCCGTACCTTTACCATATTGGCTGTTGCAGAAGGTGAGTACGACACAAGAGAAGCTTCCAAGAAAAAGAAAGAACGTCTTGCCAAGCGCATGGAAAAAGGATAAACCACGGCCACCAACC
>JAQUTM010000056.1 GCA_028694405.1 Oscillospiraceae bacterium | reverse complement strand
CACTAAAATATCGCTGGAAAAAGTTACATCTGCTATTTTTTCTTTTGCATAATTAATTAGCTCCATATATTGTTGGGCTGTGTAACGGCGGTTCATTAAATCTAAAATGCGGTTACTGCCGCTTTGAATAGGCAAATGAATGTTATTGCAAAGCTTGTCCGGATGTGCTGCAATAACATCTATTAACTCCTTGGTGGCATCTTTTGGGTGACTGGACATAAAGCGCAGACGAAATTGACCCGGTATCTCACACAATTTTTCTAAAAGCTGTGCAAAGCGGATAGGCTCGTCCAAGGTTTTTCCGTAACTGTTTACGTTTTGTCCCAATAGGGTTACCTCTTTATAGCCTTGTGCCACCAAACTGCTTACTTCATCATATATGTCTTCTGCATTTCGGCTGCGCTCTCTTCCACGCACATAAGGCACAATACAGTAACTGCAAAAATTGTCACAGCCGTACATGATAGGAACCCAAGCTTTAAAAGTGGAGTCGCGCTTAATGGGTACATTTTCCACAATGTCCTCTCGGTCGGCAGGCTCAAAAATAATACGCCCGCACTGTAACAGCTTTTGGGCAATCAAACCCGGCAAGGCATCAATATTATTTACACCAAATACCAAATCAACATAGGGATAACTTTTTTTAATTTTATCTACAATACTTTTTTGCTGTACCATGCAACCGCAAATGCCGATAATCAAATTGGCATTTTGGGCTTTTAATACCTTTAAGTTGCCCACAATGCTTAACACCTTTTTTTCGGCGTGCTCACGCACAGCACAAGTGTTAAAAATAATAACGTCTGCCTGTTGAGCTTCTTCGCAGCTGCCATAGCCAATGCTGCTTAAAACTCCCTGTATGCGTTCGCCGTCGTTTACGTTTTGCTGGCACCCAAACGAGTGAACAAAAGCCAAAGGAGGTTTTTTATAAAATCGCGAAACCAAATCCGCTGCCTGCGTATCCGGGTTAAAGTTTAAATAATCCATATGGAAACCTTTCTGTAAGGGATAATAGCGAAATTATCGCAGTACTATATTATACCTTTTTTTTGCTGTATACGCAAGATTGCACCGAGGGAATTGCGTTTATACTTTTCTTTTCCGTTCAAGTCGGATTTAAAGCACTATCAAAAAGCGGCAGTATCCGTTAAAAGGATTACCGCCGCTTTTATTTTAGTTATTTTGAGCCAGTAAAGGCTTTAAATATTTACCGGTATAGCTTTTTTCGTTTTGAGCAATCATTTCCGGTGTACCCGTTGCCACAATTTCGCCGCCGGCGTTTCCGCCCTCAGGTCCCACGTCAATAATATAATCTGCCCGCTTTATTAAATCCAAATTGTGTTCAATGACAACTATAGTATTGCCTGCATCTGCCAGTTTATCTAAAACCTGTATCAATTTGTGAACATCAGCCGTGTGCAAACCGGTGGTGGGCTCATCTAAAATATATACCGTTTGACCTGTCTCGCGTTTTGCAAGCTCCAACGCCAGCTTTACACGCTGTGCCTCACCCCCCGATAACGTGGTTGCACTTTGCCCTAAAGTTATATATCCCAAACCAACGTCGCTAAGTGTTTGTATTTTTCGGGCAATACGAGGTATATTGGCAAAGAAACCACATGCCTCTTCTACCGTCATATTTAACACGTCAGCGATGGTTTTATCCTTGTACTTTACTTCCAGTGTTTCGCGGTTGTATCTGGCACCTTTGCAAACCTCACAAGGCACAAAAATGTCCGGTAAAAAGTGCATTTCTATTTTTATAATGCCATCGCCCTCACAAGCCTCACAGCGGCCGCCTTTTACGTTAAAGCTAAACCGCCCCTGCCCATAGCCATGCATTTTTGCCTCCTGTGTCTGTGCAAACAAATTGCGAATATCTGTAAATACACCTGTATAAGTGGCAGGATTAGACCGCGGCGTACGGCCGATAGGAGATTGGTCAATACCGATAACCTTATCCACATATTCCAGTCCAAGCATATCTTTATGCTTACCTGGTTTCATGCGAGCACCATTAAGCTCTCCTGCCAGACGCTTATACAAAATCTCGTTAATCAAGCTGGATTTACCACTGCCGCTAATACCTGTAACACATGTCATAACACCTAGGGGAATATCTACCGTAACATTTTTAAGGTTGTTTTGTGTGGCCCCCACAATGGTTAGCTTTTTGCCGTTCCCCTCACGTCTTTGCGCAGGAATGCCTATCTTTTTTACACCGCTTAAATATTGGCCCGTAATGCTGCGCGGCTCTTTTTCAATATCCTGCAGTGTACCCGCAGCTACTATTTCGCCTCCGTGTACACCTGCTCCCGGGCCTACATCTACAATATAATCCGCAGCGCGCATGGTGTCCTCGTCATGCTCTACCACAATTAAGGTATTGCCCAAATCCCGCAGACGTTTTAATGTGGCAATCAGCTTTTCATTGTCACGCTGATGAAGCCCGATGCTTGGCTCGTCCAGTACATATAAAACACCAGTGAGTGCCGACCCGATTTGCGTAGCAAGACGGATGCGCTGGCTTTCGCCGACTGACAAAGTTGCCGACCCACAAGCCAACGCTAAATAATCCAGACCAACACTTTGCAAAAATCCCAAGCGCTCTCGAATTTCTTTTAAAATCATGTCAGCAATCATATGCTCTCGTTTGGTAAGTTGTATGCTGTTGATAAATTTTAGCGCCTCGCGGATACTCATATTTGCAAAGGTGCTAATGTTAATGCCCCCTACCGTAACAGCCAAACTGGTGGCTTTTAGCCGCTGGCCGCTACAAGTGGGACAGGGCACCCCACTCATAACTGTTGCAATTTCGTCACGCATCCAGTCACTGTTTGTCTCGCGAAAGCGCCGTTCCAAATTATTTAATATTCCTTCAAAATCTGTGCTATACTCGCCGTATCCGTTTTCCGTCTCTCGTTTTAAACTTAGTTTTTTACCTTTTGTACCATATAAAATAGCATTAACGGCTTCTTTGCTCATCTCTTTTATGGGAGTATCCAGTGTAAAGCCAAACTCCTTTGCAAGCCCCAGATAATACATTTCGCTGATAGAGCCTGCCGCATAATACCAACCGCTGGCTTTTATGGCACCTTGACGTATCGAAAGATTTTTATTAGGCAAAATCAAATCCGGGTCCACTTTCATAAATGTGCCAAGACCTGTACACTTTTCACATGCTCCAAAGGGGTTATTAAAGCTAAACATACGCGGGGTAAGCTCTTCTACGCTGATACCATGGTCCGGACAGGCATAGCTTTGGCTAAATTGCATTTCTTGGCCGTCTATTACATCTATGGTAACCAATTCGCCTGTAAGCGATAAAGCCGTTTCCAAGCTATCCGCTAACCGTCCGCGTACCTCGTCTGAAATAACCAGTCGGTCTACTACAATATCTACGTTATGCTTTTTATTTTTTTCCAGTGCTATTTCTTCAGATAAATCGTACATATTGCCGTCAATACGCACGCGTACATACCCGGCTCGGGTAGCTGCCTCCAGTTCTTTTTGCTGTGTACCTTTGCGGCCTCGCACAACGGGCGCCAAAACTTGAAATTTTGTGCCTTTTGGCAGCTGTAAAACAATATCCACCATTTGGTCGATGGTTTGCTGGGTAATTTCACGGCCGCAAACAGGACAGTGCGGAATACCGATACGAGCATACATGAGACGCAGATAATCATAAATTTCGGTTACTGTGCCTACAGTAGAACGCGGGTTTTTACTTGTGGTTTTTTGGTCTATAGATATTGCCGGAGAAAGCCCTTCTATGGTATCTACGTCCGGCTTTTCCATCTGTCCCAAAAATTGGCGGGCGTAAGAAGACAAGCTCTCCATATAACGGCGCTGTCCGTCTGCGTAAATGGTATCAAAGGCCAAACTGGATTTACCGCTGCCCGAAAGACCTGTAAACACCACCAGCTTGTCTCTTGGAATGGTTACATCAACATTTTTAAGGTTATGCTCACGCGCACCTTTAATTATAATTTTATCAATACTCAAGGTTTTTTCCTCTTTTATTTTCTCAGTTTTTCTATACGGTCTCTCAGATAAGCTGCGTGTTCAAACTCCAGAATTTTTGCAGCTTCTTTCATTTCACGCGTTAAGCGGGTAATAAGTTGTTCTTTCTCTGCTCTGCTCATGCGTTTTGCAGGTCTATCCTCATCTTTTTCTTTTGAGGAGATTTCAAGACCTTCTCTAATCTCTTTTTTAATGGTAGTAGGAATAATACCATGCGCTTCATTATAAGCCTGTTGTATCCCTCTGCGGCGTTCTGTCTCCATAATGGCTCTTTCCATACTGGGGGTAACAGTGTCGGCATACATAATTACTATGCCGTCTGCATTACGGGCTGCACGGCCAATGGTTTGAATCAAACTGGTTTCGCTGCGCAAAAAGCCTTCCTTATCCGCATCTAAAATAGCAATTAGGGTAACCTCCGGCAAATCCAGACCTTCACGCAAAAGGTTAATGCCCACAATTACATCTATCGTTCCCATGCGTAAATCTTTTATCAGCTCCATGCGTTCAAAGGTGTCTATTTCATGGTGCATATATTTTACTTTTACGTCATGCTCTGTCAAAAAGTCAGTTAAGTCTTCTGACATTTTTTTGGTAAGCGTCGTTACCAAGGTTCGTTCGCCACGCGCACTGCGTGTGTGAATTTCTCCCAGTAAATCTTCAATTTGTCCCTCTACAGGCTTTACGATGACAACGGGGTCAAGCAAGCCTGTGGGACGAATAATTTGCTCTACAATCTGTTGAGAATTTTCGCGCTCATACTGAGCCGGCGTTGCACTTACAAACACAGTTTGATTCAGTTTTTCCTTGAATTCATCAAAGGTTAACGGACGGTTATCATAGGCAGAGGGCAAGCGAAACCCAAAATCCACTAAGTTTTTTTTGCGCGCATAGTCTCCACCGTACATTGCCCTAAGCTGCGGCAGCATTACATGAGACTCGTCTACAAAAAGTAAAAAATCCTCCGGGAAATAATCCAAAAGTGTAGTTGGAGTAGAACCTCTCTCGCGTCCGCTTAACACGCCGGAATAGTTTTCTATCCCTTTGCAGGTTCCCACCTCGGTTAGCATTTCCATATCATACATGGTGCGCTGGCCGATACGCTGTGCCTCTATCAGTTTACCCTCTTCGGTAAAGTTTTTTACACACTCGTCCATTTCAGTATGAATTTTTTCTAGCCCTTCACGCATTTTTTCCGGAGGCACAATATAATGGCTGGCAGGAAAAATAGCCACATGCTTTACGGTATTGCGGCGCTCCCCCGTAAGCGGAACAATTTCGCTGATACGGTCTATTTCATCACCAAAAAACTCAACGCGAATTGCCACATCATTTATATATGCCAGGTTAATTTCAACTACATCGCCACGCACGCGAAATTTATTGCGTACAAAATTTACGTCATTGCGCTCATACTGCAGGTCAACCAAACGTTTTAGCAGTTCATCGCGTTTCATCTCCATGCCTTGACGCAAGGAGATAACCATACTGCGGTAATCGATTGGGTTACCCAGCGAGTAAATGCAAGAGACGCTGGCCACGATAATGACGTCCCGCCGTTCACTTAGGGCGGCAGTTGCGCTGTGGCGCAAACGGTCAATCTCTTCGTTAATGGCGCTGTCTTTTTCAATGTAGGTATCCGTAGAGGGAATATATGCCTCCGGTTGGTAGTAATCATAATAACTTACAAAATACTCAACTGCGTTGTGGGGAAAAAACTCTTTAAACTCCGTGCATAGCTGTGCCGCCAAAATTTTATTATGCGCCAAAACTAAGGTTGGACGGTTAAGCTTGGCAATTACATTTGCCATTGTAAAAGTTTTACCGCTGCCCGTTACGCCAAGTAAAGTCTGTGCCCTGTCGCCGCTCTCTATGCCCTGCACCAGCTTTTCAATCGCCTGTGGCTGGTCCCCTTTAGGTTGATATTGACTTACGAGCTGAAAGGAAATTTGTTCCATAAATTATGCATCCTTTACTAACTTTATTATAAAAATCATGCAAAACTGCAAAAATATTTAGCGGAGCTGCAAAATGGTCAAAGCTTCCCAATACTTCTCAATCCATCGCACACTCCTTTATTCTTTAAAAGCTTAATATTATACATTATACCACAAAATACACCCTACTACTTCTCTAAATAGTGATATTCTTGTAACTTTTATCTTTTATAAAAATTGCCGTTTATACTTAAATGCTTATCATATTGAAAGCCTAAAAAACGGTAAAAATAATTACTTTATAATTTTTGCAAGGGTTATTCCGCTCTTACAAAAATGCATTTATCTCCGTTTTTCCATAAAAAAACACCTCGCTTTTAAAAAAGCGGGGTGTTTTAAGTGGTTTACAAGATGATATAGTGCTTATAATCTATACTTTACAGGCAGCACATCTCTCACCGGTTTTATATATTTTGATTTTAAAATTTATTGGTTATTTGACCATTAACTTGTTAAGCCAAGGCTACTTGTTTGAAAACTCGGATAAGCCTTCGATTGCGTATGCACGCACAGGGCAAGAATCCAACCCTTTAATTGGCAATGGGCTATAGCTCATAAAAAATACGTCTGTGGTAAGTTGGTCCAGATTCTCCAGAACCTCCAGAAACAGGATATCTTCTGCCATTAAAATGTCATGGAACGGCTTTACATCTGCTTCACAGTTTTCAATGGAAACACCATCGCCAAAACCGACACATTTTACCTTTTTTGCCTTAAACCATTCTGCGCTTTCTTTACCCACCAACAATCGTTTATCATCAGGACCATTTGTAGCTGGAGTAAAGGGAGTCATTTTATAAGCGCTGTCTAAAATAACAATATCGCCTTCTTGTATACGGCTGCCACACGCTTTTTCCAGCGCTTCGGCTGTAATATGAGATAGTGGCGGCATTTCTATATTTACATAAATAGCACGCCCCATAAAGGAAGTAAGCGGCAAAGCTTCTACATCTGTCCATGTATCGTCGTGATGATAAGGACATTCACAATGTGTGCCCAAATGGCTGGTCAAATCCATAATGGTGTGATAGTCTGGAATGGGGCCACCTGTATTAAAGCGCGTTAAATGACAACGACGGCTTTCGGTTTTGGGGTCAAGATGGCGGGTAAGATCCACCACGCGCAAATTGCCTAGTTGGTATGTGTTCATAAATATATCCTTTCTGATGCGAAATATAATTAAGCGTTACGCCCTTCCATAGCGTGTACCATTTGCACAATAAATTCGTGGCAGGGTGCCTGCACACCGTTGCGGCGCGAAGCCCGAACAACGCTGCCGCTGATGGTATCTACTTCTGTTCTGCGCCCATCGCGTAAATCAGCATAAATAGAGGTCAGACCCTCACGGGCGTTGTCTACAAGAGTGCGTACATCGGCGATAACCTGTGCCTCATCAAAGCCAAGACCGTCACCGTTTGCTACTGCAACCGCCTCTTTCAGCAGCCGTTCTACCATTTGCCAACCACTGGCGTTGTCCAGCAAAAAGCCCATTTTTACTTGCAGCACGCCCGTAAGCACACTGACAGAGACATTGACAAAAAGTTTTTTCCAGATAATCTTTTGAATATTATCTGAAATATCTGTTACAAAACCACTTGTATTTAATGCGTCTGCAATAGGCTGCAAGTTACCGCATGAGCCACACAGCGGGCCAATACTGGTGGTGCCGCCGCCGCCATGACTGATAACTCCCGGTTCCACAACATGGCTGTTATGCTGCGTGGTGCCGATAATGATACGGTCTTCAGTTACAAACTCTCGCAAAATATCCTCATGGCCACTACCGTTTTGCAGAGTGAGTACATAGGTATGCGGACCGATAAGATGGCTGTTGGCCTTCAAAGCGCTGTTGGAAAACAATGCCTTAACAAATAAAATAATTAGGTCCATATGCCCCAGTGCCTGCGTATCCACACAAGCTGTGGGATAAAACACCTTTTCGACGCCGTCTTCGTGTATTTTTAAACCGTTACGGTTTACGACATCTACTTTAGCGGCGTCCGTGTCTATAAGGTATACCTCATTTTGAGCGGATAAATATCCCCCAAACAGAGACCCCATAGCACCTGCGCCAATGACTGCTATTTTCATGATTTGATTAACCTCATAATTTTTTGTGTAAAAACAAGAGAGTCCCCGCTTTCACTCAGGTTTTTCTTGCTGTTACAGTGTGCTTTTTTTGCCAAAGCCAGCCTACCCGTTTCACGGATATGGCCAGAGACAAAGCACCTTTTTGCTATGCAACATATATGCTTTTTTACACCGCCCAGAGTGAACCGCTTACAGTACACCGGTGCACTTAAGAATATATATTGCAATCGATTGCAATAATATGTTATCATAGGATTGCTGTTAATGCAAGAGATTTATCGTGGTAATGTTGCACAAAAAACAAAAATAATCTTGTACTTTTAGCAATCGATTGCAAAACTATTAAAAAATAGAAGCAGCTATTGCTAGCTGCTTTCATTTTACAGCTTACATAAACAGTTAGGTGGTTTCTCTTTCCACTATTTCGGCAAACAGCATCACCTTGCGTGGATTTTTCTCTCCCGCCAATGCACTCAGCAGCATACGCGCCGCTGCCACGCTTTGCTCTACCAGCTTTGTGTCTAAGGAGGATAAGCGCGGATAACACATTTCGCCATAAACAGAGTTGTCAATCCCCATAACCGCCACCTGTTGCGGCACGGCAATATGCAAATCCATTAGGGCGCGCACAGCACCCGCCGCCAACAGGTCAACAGCAAACAGAATTGCTTCTATATCGGGGTGCTGCTCCAAAATAGTTTTTGTAATATCGTATCCCCCTTGCAACGAGCTTTCTGTTTCGTATATCCAAATATCTTCTGGCAAGGCACCCTGTGCCTGCATGCCGGCGGTAAAACCACGCAGTTTTAAATCATTACTGGGCGTGTGCATATTTAGCACAAACGCTTGCTTTTTATGTCCTTTTGCCGCAAGCAGAGCAACGCAATCAGCCGTGCCTGCCTCCTCCTGTGCAAGCACTCCATATACATTCGGCAAGTCCAACCAGCCGTTTACCAGTACCACAGGGGTATTTTGTAAATGCTGCGCAATAGCCGCAGCAATGGTACTGCTTTGAAAGGAAGAGCCAATCAGCACTACGCCGTCCACCCTGCGCTGCGAAATTTGGCGAATGTATTCTGCTTTATCGTTTTCATCTGCACCTGTGTTAAAAATTATGCTGCAATAGCCCTGCTTTTCCAGTTCGCGCTCAATAAAATAGGCACCGTCCGTATGATGAGCATTGCGAATATCTGCTACCAAAATACCAATGCTTTTGGTCGCTTGATTTACAAGTCCACGAGCCGTCTCGTTGGGGCAATAGTCGTATTTTCGCAGCAGTGCCTGTACCTTGTCTCGGGTTTGGGCTTTAATGCCCGGCTTACCGTTTATTACCCGTGAAACAGTACTGGCAGACACACCGGCTAATGCTGCAATATCGTAAATGGTCATAGTTGGCCTCGCTTTTATGTAAAGTTAGTTTACTTTTATTACTATACACGGATTTTTCCGCATGCACAAGAGGTGCGCGGCAACCAAACAAGAAAGGAACATATTATTATGATTAGTTTATGGCAGTTATTTTATGTATTTGCACGCATTGGATTTTTTTCTTTTGGAGGGCTGACAATGCTGCCGTTTTTGCAGCGTGAGATTGTGGACAAGCTGCACTGGATAGAAGGCCAAGAGCTGCTTGATCTATATGCCTTGGCACAATGCACACCGGGCATTATAGCCGTTAATACCGCCACCTATATTGGCTACAAAAAGCGAAAAATATCCGGTGCTTGCGTGGCAACCTTAGGAATTGTTCTGCCGCCTCTGGCAGCCATACTATTGGTATCGATTTTATTTGCACAAGCTCTGCAGGGCGAAACAGCACATCACATTTTAACAGGGGTGCGTGTAGGCGTTTGCGCACTGATTAGCAACACCCTTGTAGATTTGTGGAAAAAAAGTGTAAAAGATAAGCTAACCTTTGCGCTGTGCATCTGTGCGTTTATTGTTGCCACAGTATGGAGGCCCTCACCTGTTTATATGACTGTGTTTTCTACTCTATTGGGAGGCGTGGTGCTTGCCGGTATGGAAAAGGAGAATTTGTAATGATTTATTTGCAACTGTTTTACGAGTTTTTTAAGATAGGTTTATTTGCCATTGGCGGCGGCATGGCCACCATACCGTTTTTGTATGCGCTTGCAGAACGAATGCCTTGGTATACCGCGCAAGAGTTGGTGAATATGATTGCCATCTCGGAAGCCACCCCAGGGCCTACCGGCATTAACATGGCCACCGCTGCCGGCTTTGCCGCTGCGGGCATAACAGGCAGCTTTGTGTCCACATTTTCGCTTGTGCTGCCGGCTTTTATCTGTATTGTAATGGTCAGCCGCTATTTAACAAAGTTTTATAAAAGCCGCCGTATTCAAAAAGCTTTCTACTGTCTGCGCCCCGTAGTTACTGCTCAGATAGCGGCAGCACTGCTGCTGGTTATGCAAGCAACGCTGTTGTATAGTGGCAAAAATGGCTGGAACGCAATTTCCTACAAAGCAATTATTTTATATGGTGCTTTGTTTGTGCTGGTACGCAAATACAAGCTGCACCCTGTAGTATATCTTTTTATCGGCGGTTTCACCGGGTGGTTACTGGCATTATAAATAATTATTTTACAAAAATTTATGAATAGTAAGGAAAAAATATATGACAACAGTTTTATGGAAAGCGGCTTCTTTTATTTTTATTATGCTTTTGGGTGCACTTATGCGTAAGGCAAAGCTGTTTGGCGACAACGATTACGCTATTATAATCAAAATTGTACTTAACATTACTCTCCCGGCAGCCATTATCGGCAATTTTGCTACAATGAAACTGGACTTTTCTCTGTTGCTGGTAATTGCACTGGGCTTTTTATGCAATTTAGGTATGGTAGGTATCGGTTGGCTTATAACACATAAGCGTTCAGACGCTGACAAAGCATTGTATATGCTTAATCTATCAGGCTATAACATAGGTGCTTTTGTCATTCCGTATGCGCAAAGCTTTTTTGGGCCTATGGGTGTAATTACAGCCTGTATGTTTGACGCAGGCAACGCAGTTATTTGCACCGGCGGCGGCTACGCTTTAACCAGTGCTGCACTAAAAGAAAATAACACCGAAAAAATGACACTGGGTAAAATTGTGCGCCGTTTGGTATCTTCGGCACCCTTTGTAACTTACACCACTATGTTGATTCTCACTTTAGCCGGGCTGCGTTTGCCTGACCGTCTATTCACCTTTATTTCGCCCATTGGCCAGGCAAACACTTTTGCGGCTATGTTTATGATTGGGCTGATGTTTCGCTTTGAGCCGCAAGACGGCGCCTTGAAAAAAGCGCTGTCGATTGTCGGTATCCGCGTTTTATTTGCCGTGGCATTTGCTTTGCTTTCTTATTTTTGTCTGCCCTTTCCCTTGCAAGTACGTCAGGCACTGGCTGTGGTTGCCTTTGCGCCTATCTCGGTAGCGTCACCTGCGTTTACTGTGCGCTGTGGTGGGGATAGCGGTTTGGCAGGCTTTACAAATTCGCTTTCGATTGCCGCCAGTGTAATATTGCTAACCTGCATGATGCTGTTGATAGGCACACCCGCATAAAAATAAAATGCCTGTATATCCATTGGTAATAACAGGTATTCATTTTTTATTTATTGTGATACCGCTTTCAACATTTTTATAAATTTCTTTGTTTTTTGTAAAATTGAGACAAATATTTTAATATATTTTGTACATAAAGTACCTGAAAATTAGCCAAATTGTGGTTGATTTTTCATTTATGTTGTGCTACTATGAAATCCCAGAGAGAAAACCGCTTTCACAAAAAACTAAAACGCATTATGCAGAACAGGACAATCATGTATTTTTCTTCTATTAACGATTCGCTATCCTTGCCCCGTTATCCCGCTGTTATAGAACGCGTATTAAAATATCTGCGTGAAACTGATCTCGCACATATGGAGTGCGGCGTGTATGAACTGGAGGGCAAAAAGCTGTATGTGCAGCTTTTTGAAACCGAAACAGGCGAAGTAAGCGAGAGAAAACCGGAATCTCACAAACAATATTTGGACGTACAATATTTAGTGTCCGGCGCCGAATCAATCGGCTGCACCCCTTACAAACATAACTATGAAGTAAGCGAAGACTTGTTAGCCGAACGCGATTTGCTTTTTTACACATCTGGTGACAACGAAACCTCTATCAATTTGGAACCCGGTTGCTTTACAG
>JAQUTM010000055.1 GCA_028694405.1 Oscillospiraceae bacterium | reverse complement strand
TATCCCCGGAAACCCACTGTACAACGCCTTTAAGGCAAAGAGCTTTACATCTGGCGATATTACCTTTCATTTTTACATAATGGATTTGCTCAATGGCAACGCGGAGATGTCCATACACGAAATTGTTGACGCTATTGCCGACAGATATTTGTCCGCATTTGATACGGCACTTGCTGTTGACGATTCCACCGTGCGAAAAAAGCTTAAGGAATATGAGACGCTTGGTCTGCTGGAGAGCCGGAAACGCGGTCGAGAACTGGTCTATCGCAGAACAGACGATGCCGGTATTGATTTAGGCAGCTGGTATGCCGCTATCTCATTTTTTTCCGAGGAGGACCCAATGGGTGTTATCGGCTCCTTCTTGCTGGATAAGTTGGCTGACGACACCAATAAAGCGGTTCTCTTTGGGTTCAAGCATCACTATATTCTTCACGCACTGGACAGTGAGGTGCTGTGCAGTATCTTATGTGCCATAAATGACAAACGCTATTTGACGCTTACAATCCGCAGCGCCCGAAACAATGGCACAGAAAAAAAACACACGGTATTCCCTGTAAAAATATACGTCAGCACTCAATCGGGGCGGCAGTACCTGCTCTGCTATCATTGCTTTTTTTGCAAACCCGTATTTTTCCGCATAGACAGTATTTACAGCACAACTATCGATTCTGTTGAAAAGAACCCCGAGAAATACGGTGAATGGTATGACAAATTTAAGGATAATCTCTGGGGTGTATCTTCCGGAATGGAACACACCGTCGAACACATAGAAATGACCATACATATCGCAGATAACGAAGGATACATACTTGACAGGCTAGAGCGTGAAAAACGCTGCGGTCAGATAGACATTATTGATGGCCACACCTGTGTCTTTTCTGCTGATGTCTACGATGCCATGGAAATGCTGCCATGGATTAGGACGTTTATCGGCAGAATTGAAAAGCTGGAATGCTCAAACACTTTTGTTACAGATACTTTCTATGCCGATCTGGATACCATGGCGGCAATGTACGGAGGTGACATATATGCTGTTTAATGAGGTATACGGCAGCTACTATAACGTTGTTGCCGCAATACTGGCGGAGGCTGTCGACGGCGGGCTGACAGACAGCCGCATCAATGACATTGTCCGCGAAAAGGCGTTTGGCGAAAGCATCTTGAGAATTCCCATGTCTTTGCATGACGGTTCATGGACACTCCTGACCCATGACAACACAACACCGCTGAAGCATACGCCTACCATGCCGTTAACTCTGCTGCAAAAGCGCTGGCTGAAGTCGCTGCTGAGCGATCCCAAAATTCGGCTGTTTTCTCCCGACGAAAAAGGGTTAGCGGATATTGAGCCTTTGTACACGGAGAACGTTTTTTGCTATTTTGACCGCTATTCCGATGGCGATCCCTATGATGATCCTCAGTACGTCCGGCATTTTAAGACCATACTGTCAGCACTGCATGAAAAGCGCAAACTGAAAATTACTTTTACGGGCCGCTTTGGCAATCCACATTCTTGGCAGTGTATTCCCTATAAGTTAGAATACTCTTCCAAGGACGACAAATTTCGTGTTCTTACTGCTTCTCCAAAAAATACGCTTACGATCAACGTCGCCAGAATTCGGTCTTGCGAGCTTCTGGAGCCGTGGTGCGAGGAAGAATACAGACCAAAAGCATTCGAAAAAAAGACACTTGTGCTTGAATTAAAGGACGAGCGCAATGCATTGGAACGAGTGATGCTGCACTTTTCACATCTGGAAAAAGAGACAATTCGACTGGACAGCAGTAACTATCGGCTTACTCTGCACTATGATTTAGAGGACGAAACCGAACTGCTGATTCGCGTTTTGTCCTTTGGACCTATGCTCAAAGTTACCTCACCCCAAAGCTTTATAGATAAAATCAAAGAAAGACTGAATATGCAAAACAAATTGCGAGCCTGAAAACAGGCTCGCAACTTTTTTTCCAAGATTATTCAGGAAATATTTGCTATTATCAAATCATAAAAGCACATACAGCAGCTTCCAATAATGAAACACGAAAGATTACTTTGCCTGTGCTTTGTCAAAGCCAGAAACACCAGCAAATACTTATCTTTTTCGGAAAGTCCTAACTTCCAGCCCAAAGGCTGCGCTTTGTAACACAAAAACCACATATGAGTGGAAAAGCAATATTGCCGGTAAGCTGACGGCCTGTGTACCGAATTTGTCTTCTGCTAAAAGGTGCATTACCATTGCTAGAAGAACTGATGAAAGCATATTGCACCCCCATATGAAAAGCACATACAGCAACTCTTGTTTAATTTTACATCATAAATAATAAAAACAAGTGCTTTGGGTTTAAAAGATGCTTACAGCAACTTTAATCTTTTTGAAAAAGATTTCCTCCCCGGCAAAGGAGGGCCGCCGTAAACGCGGCGGTTGCCAAACGGCGACGGCAAAAAAGCATCTTGTTAAGACACATACAGCAATATAATGTGCTCCAGGGCAGCGCCCCTACCAAAACCGTGCCGACTGCTCATCGGCAATGTGTCTTGTATGAAAAAATATAAGGAGGAATCATCATGCTTAACTACTTGAAAAAAGAGGCGAATAAGGCTTTAACTGAAAACGGAGCCGTTACATACATATCCACTTGCTCAAACTGCCTGGATCTGTTTGCCACTATCGGTGCCCTGCGCAGAGAAAGCGAGCAAGAGATTGTCAGCCGCTTTATAAATGCTTACGCAGAGGATTGCAACCTTGCAATGAAAACATTGTTCTTTGCCCGCGATGTACGCGGAGGCTTAGGCGAGCGACGGGTGTTCCGCATCATTCTTAGTTGGCTTGCCGCAAACGAGCCCCAGTCTGTACGCAAAAACATACAAGCGATTGCTAAGTACGGTCGCTGGGATGATTTACTGGTGCTGCTGGATACGCCCTGTGAGCAGGACGCTCTGCGTATCATCAAGCACCAGCTGACAGCTGACTTAGTTGCTCTGGACAATGGCGAAGTTGTGTCCCTGCTTGCCAAGTGGCTGCCCTCCGTCAACGCGTCTAACGCGCAAACCGTATGTAGCGCCAAACGAATTGCCCTGTCTCTGGGTATGAAAGAGGCTGTATACCGTAAAACGCTTGTGAAGCTCCGCGCTCACATTCGTATTATTGAAAACAGCCTGCGCGAGAAGGACTATTCTTTTGACTACGAAAAGCAACCGTCTAAAGCGATGTTTAAGTACCGCAAAGCATTTCTCCGCAATGATGAAAATCGGTATCTGGAATTTATAAACCGCGTGTCCTGCGGTGAAGCAACACTCCATACCGGTACGCTGACCCCATACGATATTATTGCGCCGTTTTTTGATGACCGTTTTACCGAGATTGAACGCAGAAGTATCAACGCTACATGGAATGCACAGGAGGACTTTACAGGTGGAGAGAACGCGCTTGTTGTTATAGATGGCTCGGGCTCCATGTACCAGGGGTCTCAACCGCTTCCCGCGGCGGTTGCGCTGTCCCTTGGCATCTATTTTGCCGAGCGCAACACCGGCACGTTTAAAAACCACTTTATCACGTTCTCCATGCATCCTCAACTGGTAGAAATCAAGGGCCGAGACATTCTTGAAAAAGTGGGTTATTGCTGCGAGTACGACGAATGCGCCAATACCGACATTCAGAAGGTGTTTGAACTGGTTCTCTTTGCAGCAGTCAAAAACAAGGTTCCGCAAAGCGAGCTGCCAAAAGCACTTTATATCATCTCTGACATGGAGTTTGATTGTTGTGCATATGGCGCACAAGCAACCAACTTTGAATACGCCAAGAGTCTCTTTGCTGCCCACGGATATGAATTGCCTCAGGTTGTCTTTTGGAATGTTGCCAGCCGCAACAGACAGCAACCGGTAACAAAAAATGAACAGGGCGTGGCACTGGTATCCGGGTGCACGCCGCGTATCTTCTCTATGCTTCAGAGCGGGACGTTAAACCCATATGCATATATGATGGAAATCCTTGAGAGCGAGCGCTACAGAGAAATAGCAGCTTGAATACTGTAACTGAAATTGACAAAAAAAGGGCAGGCCAAATTGCGGCGTGCCCTTTTTGTATGACGGGAGAAATAAATTATGATTGATATACAGGGCACCTACAACATCGCCCGTTGCTACACTGATGAACTGGAAAAAAACGCTGCTCAACAAATTAAGGCAGTGTGTGACCAGCCAGCCTTTGCCGCATCAAAGATATGTATTATGCCTGATGTCCATGCCGGTATGGGCTGCACTATCGGCACAACCATGACGATTACCGATAAGGTTGTGCCCGCCATGGTGGGCGTAGATATTGGCTGTGGCATGGAAACCGTGCGCCTTGCGCAGCGAGAGATAGACTTTGCAAAGCTAGATGCGCTCATTCGCTCAGAAATCCCCTGTGGTAGAGAGATACGCGATGTTCCTCATCTGCTTAACTCCAAAATCGATCTTTCTCAGCTGCGCTGTTCGGCTTACGTCAAATTGGAGCGAGCAAAAAAAAGCATCGGCACCCTCGGCGGCGGAAATCACTTTATTGAGGTGGATTGCAATGAGGCAGGTGAACTGTTTCTGATTGTTCACTCCGGCAGTCGGCATATCGGTAACGAGGTTGCCAAATACTATCAAGATGAGGGTTTTCATGCTCTTTGCGGCAATGCCAAATTTCAGCTTGACGCTGCAATCAAGCAGATGAAACAGGCAGGCAACACAAAAGAAATTTACAAAACCATTGAAAAGCTAAAAAAACAACATACTACGCTAACACCCCTCCCTAGGCAGCTTGCGTATGTGGAAGGGGCTCTGTTTGACGACTATATTCACGATATGCACTTGATACAGCACTTTGCTGTGCTTAATCGCAAGGCAATAGCAGATGTAATTCTCTCCAATATGCACCTCACTTCGACAGAGACGTTTACCACAATTCATAACTACATTGATACAGATGCCATGATACTTCGCAAAGGGGCAGTGTCCGCAAAACTCGGCGAAAAGCTCCTAATCCCTATCAATATGCGTGACGGGAGCCTCATCTGCATCGGACGCGGCAATGCAGACTGGAACTGCTCTGCGCCTCATGGTGCAGGTCGGCTTATGAGCCGCAAGGACGCTTTTGCTGCTCTATCTATGGAGCAGTACAGGGAAGAGATGAAAGGTGTTTACTCCACCTGTATTGTGCCGGATACGTTAGATGAATCTCCTATGGCATATAAGGACATGAGTGAAATCATCTCCCAAATCCAGCCTACAGCGCAAATTATAGAGCGTATCAAGCCAATCTACAACTTTAAGGCGACGGAATAATATGTTTTGCAAAGCAAACAGAGAGTAACCCACGGAAATAAAAGAGACAATTTTAAAGAATTTTGCGCAAGCCTGGCAACCTAAGCAGGTGTAAATTCTGCTGACAGCAGAATGCGTAAGCCGCACATAAAGCTTTGCCTCCTCAGGCAATAGCTACAATGTGCGGCTTTTTATGTTTCGCCGAAAGACATTTGTTTGAGATTTGAAAAAGCGCCATATAATCAATCCAATACTGTTTAAATGCTTTTCTTTCCCTATGGGATATTTAAAAACGGACTTTGCGGCACATTTAGCGCTGTTATAGCGCAATCTTTTTTCCTGAAAGCGGTATCCCTCACTTATTTTAGCATGGCGTACCGCAACTATGGGGAACATCTGAGAGACGGCGGGATAAAGCCAACATCACTTTTATGCATTGCGCCCACTTCTTGTCTGCCGCCAATACTATTTTGCAAGTTAGCGAAAACCGCGCTTGTGCCAAAATTGAAAAGGGAAGTTTTGTTTTAACTTTGTAACCATTATATTTATAATAGGTGCGCACGATATTCCATTTTTTGTAGCTGATCTTGTGCATCAAAACTCAATATCAGCGATATGCCCAGATTATTTTTTTGTTGCCAGAAAAACTCACAGGTTTTAAAGCTGTCATCAAACAATCCAACCGTATCATACGAATATTCTGTCATTACCACATACTGTTGTGGCAGCAACACCTTATCTGGCTGCAAAGCTATTCCCAACTTGCGAAATACCACCTCTGCAGAATCGTACAATTTAATATCTCGCAGCTCCGGTACAACACCGGCAGATGATGTATCGTCAGCAGAATAAAAACCATTAGAAGATTCGTTATAGATTACCGAAGACGCAAGCCCATTATTTTGGCTTTGATTAAATACAACAGATACGCCCTGTTTCCAGGTGTTACTATTGGTAGAAAAAATATCACATTGTAAAATTCCTTGCTCAATTTCAGTTGACTGCGACATAAATTCAGCGTAAGCGGCAAGTATTTGATTTTGGTTGGCTTCATAAAAGGGGATATTGCCAAGTGTTAGTTCTTCCGGCTTAATAAAATCCGGATTATTATAAATTGCAGCAGAAATTTCTTTGCCGTTTATTGCCTGGTTGGGTATACGATTATATGCCGCATGACCCAAACCCGCACTTATATTACCGTCTGCATCAATGTACAAAATGTCGCTGCTAATCAGAGCACTTTCATCTTTGTTGCCGGTCTCTGATAAATTTACGCAAATTCCAAATTGTACCGCTTCCCACTGTTTTGGCACAATTTCTACCTGAAATTGGCGTCTACCATTACCCTTTACTAAAAAATCCTCGTTTATCATCAAAAAATCATTGGGTTCAGCGGTGTTTGCGCCAATCCTAATTACGCCATCTACATTGGCACCGCAGCCATAAATAACTGTAACTAAAAATTGTGTCGGCTTTCCCAAGCGATAACGATCTAAGTCAAACTTCAAATCTGTAATAAAAACACCTTGTTTGTTGTTTTCTAAAAGGTCAAGAGCCTGCCGATAACGCTGCAGTTGTTGCTCTTCAAAATAGGGCTCGCCTTGGCTTAGCACTTCAGCCGCCTTCTCGTAATTATTTTGTACAAAGTATACGTCCACAAGGCCGGTATATGCATCGCTGCGTTTGGGGTCAATTTCAATAGCAGCCGTAAAAGCAATGATTGCTTCGTCATAATTTCCACTGGATAGATACTTTACGCCTAAGTCATACTGCTGTTTCCAGTTGTTTTCAGCGGAAGCTTTTGAACAGCTGCAAAACGTCAGCCCTATCATTAGCACCAAGAATATTGTTTTAATTGCTGTTTTTGCTGAAAAAATATATGGTTTGAGGTGAGTTGCCTTTGCTTTTAACTCGGATTTCTCTGTGCTAAAGGGTATCGACTTTGGTTTTAAAGCAACTGTTTCTGCCCCAAGCGGTGCAGCTTTCACCTGTATGTGCTTACCATATAAAGTTGCTTGTGCTTTTTGATGCCCATGCTTTGGCTTTTTGAGAGTAAATACAATTTGCAGTGTAATTGTCAGCACAAACAATGTAATTGCCGCATAATATAATAGTTCACCTGTTGTCATTCCGTATCTCCTTTTTGTCAAATAAAGATTTCCATCATTGAAAAAAAATTTTGCAGAGCTTCTTTTACATACCTATTTCATAAAATTATGGGTTATCTCTATCCTTTACCCCTGGCTCGGTTCTGTTTGCACACTCCGTCTTTTTTAGCACACTTTTAACAAAAAACTTTACTGTGCTTTGGGATAGATACAAATCGCCCACACTTTCGCATTACAGAGACCCCTTTAAAATTTATAGTTTACTTTTAAGTTTCTTTTTTAGGGCGAAGTGCCATGCCGTACACACCGCCTAAAATGCCTCCTATGATATGTGTTAAATTAGATACATTATCTTGTACCGCAATGCCTTGGTAAAGCTGTTGGCCCAAATAAATTGCTGCTACAACAAGCAGCGTAAGGGGTATGCTTCCTTTCTCTGTGCCTGTAACAGAGGCAAGTAAAATAAAGGCAAACACCACACCGCTGGCACCCAGCAAAGCACTGTTAGGAAAAAACGCTACCTGTACTAAACCGGTGGTAAGTGCGGTAAGCAAAATTACTTTTAAAAGACCTTTACTGCCGTATTTTTCTTCCAACATAGGGCCTGTTAATAAAAGCAAAAGCATATTGCTACTATAATGCGCCCAGTTAACGTGCCCCAAAACATGGCCGAAAAGCCGTACATAAAACATAGGCGTTGCGGCGCTGCTGCGATAGACACTAAACAGAAGCCCGTTTGTTTTACCGCCTGTGGCCATATTTAATAAAAGCGCGCCCAGAGAAACCAGCGCAAAGGTAAGCACTACAGGAGCATTGTAAGTAATTTTTTTAAAATGTTTCATACAGTCTCTCACAATTTGTGTTTTTTAAAATTATATATCTTACTTTCGTTTTAAACAAGCCGCTTATTTTTACAAGAGTTTTAAAAAAGGACTTCATTTTCGGTTTTCAGTATTTAAAAAAAGTGATACAATAGCTTTAACATCTGTTTTTTTATTGGCATTTTATTATAGCTTAAGCCCTTGTAAATAAAGGACTTTTTATAAATTATAACTACGGAGGCAACAAATGAAAGACGACATGGATACTTTATTAAACTCTGTCTTTGGCAGCCGCCCTTCTGTTTCACCTAAAAAAGAAGATTTGCAGGACACTGATTCTGCCTTGCTTAGTATGCAGGCTGCATTGGACGCCATGAATAAAAATACTTTGGCTGCCGCAAATGCGGATAAAGCTGTATTTTCTCAGCTTACAGATAATCAGCAAAGCTTAAATGCACAAATAGCCAATATGCAGCGAGAACTGGAAAAAGACGGTTTAGTGCCGCAAAAAGAAACCTTACCGGCACAAAGCAACCCACTGGAAGCTTTTAACGGTTTAGCTGAAACTTTAAATGGTTGTATTAAAGGGCAAAAAGCTTTTGTGTCTGCTTTGGTAATGGCGTTTAAACGTCCTTTTGTAGCGGGATACGATGCTCCTCGTGCCAAAAATTGTATTTTGCTGCTTGGACAAAAGGGAACGGGACGCCATACAGCTTTACTTGAAATTTGCCGCGAGCTTCATACAAAAGGTGCTCTTTCCAACGGCATTGTGCGGCTTATCGATTTATCTGCCTATCCAACAGCAGGGGAGAGTAAGCTTTTTTTACAAGATATGTATGCTGCACTGCAAAGTGGGGCATCGGTACTGCTATTTGAAAACTACAATACCTGTCACCCCGGCATTTTAACCAGCGTTTCCGAGCTTGTTACAACAGGTAAAATAAAATTAGAAACAAGATATGTAGCACAAAAAGGCATTTTAGTAGAGGCAGGCAGTGCTTTGTCCCCCAACGTGGTAAGTGAACTATGTTTAAAAGAGCAGTATTTGGTATTTATTTCAGAGGACAAAAAGAGCAAGGTTGCCGATACCATGGGCAGTAAATTTATAGCGTCCCTAGGAGACGTTTGTGAGACCGGCAGTTTTACCGCAGAAAGCCTGCAAGAAATTGCCGCAATCTATGTGGATACACTTGTAAAAAAGGCAGAGAGCAAACTTTTATTCGATTTACACGGTACAGACATTTTACCTGCACACTTTGCGGCACAGTACACCAAAGAGCTTGGTATAACCGCAGTGGAAGAATATGCCGCTTTATGCTTTAAAGCTTTAAGCGAGTATCGTCTGCGTATGGATACTACTGACAAATTGGCTGTTACCTTTAGCCTTGAAAACGGCATACTCCATGCTGCTTTTGGCAGCGATACCATGCCGCTATTTAACTTACTGGGTAACACAGCGGACGGCTCTCTGGAAGAGGTGAAAGCCGAATTCGAGAAAATAGTAGGTCACGAAGAAATAAAAGCTTACATTTTATCGTTAGAAAATGCATTTAAGGTACAGGCTCTGCGCAAGGCACAAGGCCTAAAAACCAGCAGTCCTGCTATGCATATGATATTTACGGGAAACCCCGGCACAGGCAAAACCACTGTGGCGCGTCTAATTGCCAAATATTTAAAAGCTATAGGGGTTTTAAGCGGCGGCCAGCTGGTAGAGGTAACGCGTGCCGACTTGGTAGGCCGCTATGTAGGGCATACAGCGCCGCTTACACGACAGGTAATTGAATCGGCTTTGGGCGGCGTACTTTTTATAGATGAAGCCTATGCGCTTTACCGCGGCAAAGATGACAATTTTGGCTTGGAAGCGATTGACACCCTTGTAAAAGGCATGGAGGATAACCGCGACGATATTGTTGTAATTTTAGCCGGTTACACAAAAGAAATGTTTACCTTTTTAGAGGCAAACTCCGGATTAAAATCTCGGTTTCCAAATATTTTGGAATTTAAAGATTACACAGGTGCTGAGCTGTTGCAAATTGCACACTTTACCGCCGAAGGGAAGGGGTATAGATTAGACGAGGGCTGTGATATACCGCTTTTAGCTTATTTTAACGCTATACAGGCACTGGCTGCTAATGAGAGCGGAAACGGCCGTTTTGTACGCAACAAAGTTGAGCAGGCTATTTTAAATCAATCTCGACGTATTATAGCTCAGCCTACCGCTGCCTTAGATTTATTGATAAGCGGAGATTTTGAATTGGAGCTGCCATTTATAAAAGAATAACCGTATTTATAAATAAAAGGGCAAGTGCAGAAAAATCTGCACTTGCTCTTTTTGCTTTTTAAGCTGTTATTTTATTGTTAGAAATAACGTTTTTTAATTACAAAGCCAACAGCTGCCGCCGCCAAGCTTAGCACACCTGTAGCTGCAAAAGGAGCGCCACTGGTTTTAGGCAAAGCGCCGCTTGGTGTAACAGGCGTAATTGTGGTAACTGGTTCGCTTGTAGTAGTTGTTGTTTCCGTTTCTTCATCATCCGGAGTAGGCGCCACCGTACGGTTATAAGTGATTACCACTTCGTACTTGTAGCCATCTTCGTACAAAAAAGTTCCGTCCAAGCCAACTTCTAACACTTCACTCTTTACAGCCTCCGGGTCGTCCCCTTGGGTATCTGCCAGTAAAGTTACAGCTTCATCAAAGTAATAAGCCGTGGGCTGTAGTACAATATTTTCTGTAGGAACAGTCGGTGTTTCTGCAATATTTTCGCTGCTTGTTTCGCCGCTGCTGCTCGCTTCGCCGCTGCTGCTCGCTTCACTGCTGCTGCTCGCTTGGCTGCTACTGCTCGCTTGGCTGCTGCTCGCTTCACTGCTGCTCGCTTCGCTGCTGCTGCTTGCTTCACTGCTGCTGCTTGCTTGGCTGCTGCTGCTCGCTTGGCTGCTGCTGCTTGTTTCACTGCTGCTCGCTTCACTGCTGCTTACTTCGCTGCGTTCTGTAGCTTCATCTTCGATGGTTAAAAGCATTTTTTCTTCGGGTACAGTGCGTTCTATCTTGGTACGGGTTACCATGATACCTGTAGGTTGATAGGTGTTACCGCCCCAAGCGTTTTGGAGTAAGCTTTGTGCGGATACAAGCGTGCCGTTTTCAAGTACAGGTGTTGTATAGCCTGTGCCTTCACTGGTAGTAGTATTCAGAAAATAATTGTGTGTTACTTTCAGTTGAGCATCGGGCACGGGCATAGATTTATAATCTACATAAATAACATAATTATCATATAAAATAGTTGCGCTCACAAAAGGCATAGGCTCATAGCAATCAGGAAATTCTGCCAAATGATCGGGAACCTTTGTTACTACAGGGTTTGAAACAACCACTTGACCGCGCTCCTCAATGGAAGTTTCACTGCCGTCTAATCTATATTTTACTGTATAATTATATTTTTGGCTCTCGTCCGGTACATACACAACGTTAATCTTATTGTTGCTTACCGATACGATAAAGGGCAGTTCTGTACCTTTTGCGGGGTCGATTGTATAACCTGCGGGCGGGTTGCTTGCAGGGTCTACGCTCGTCACTTTTGGATTGTAAACCGGCACAGTCTTTACACCCGAAGTCTCAAATCTGTTGGCCTCCGCTACACTGTCTTTGTAATACTCTACCGTATAGTTCAGTGTTTGGCTCTCGTCCGGTACATACACAACGTTAATTTTATTGTTGCTTACCGATACGATAAAGGGCAGTTCTGTACCTTTTGCCGGGTCGATTGTATAACCTGCGGGCGGGTTGCTTGCAGGGTCTACGCTCGTCACTTTTGGATTGTAAACCGGCACAGTCTTTACACCCGAAGCCTCAAATCTGTTGGCCTCCGCTACACTGTCTTTGTAATACTCTACCGTATAGTTCAGTGTTTTGCTTTCGTCCGGTACATACACAACGTTAATCTTATTGTTGCTTACCGATACGATAAAGGGCAGTTTTGTGCCTTTTGCCGGGTCGATTGTATAACCTGCGGGCGGGTTGCTTGCAGGGTCTACGCTCGTCACTTTTGGATTGTAAACCGGTACAGTCTTTACACCCGAAGCCTCAAATCTGTTGGCCTCCGC
>JAQUTM010000054.1 GCA_028694405.1 Oscillospiraceae bacterium | reverse complement strand
TATTTTGTGAATAATGGGTTTCCAAGTAATTTTTTGCTCTTTCCACTACTGCACCTTTCCCGTACAGCTCTACTTTTTCTGTTTTTACCAGTACGCGTCCCACCGCCTCGCGCAGGGTTTCTACCGAATAGGGCTTTACAATATAATCTACTGCGTTGTTTCGCATAGATTCCCGCAAGTGTAAATAATCCGAATAGGCCGAAATCATAATTATTTTAATATTTGGGTAATGGGCGCAAATATGCTTTGATGCCTCTAACCCGTTTAATACGGGTAAATTGATATCCATAAAAACCAAATCCGGCTCTTCCCTTTTTACAGTTGCAATCGCCTCTTGGCCGTCGCGTGCCGACAGCACCTGGGTAAAAATATCTTGGTAGTAGGTACGCAGTATGTGTACAAGCGCAACGCTTTCCAACAACTCGTCCTCAACAATCAGTGCTTTCATCATTTGGCTCCTTGTTTGCCGGTATGTATAATGTTACGGCAGAATATTCTCCCGGGTCACTGTCAATTTGTACTTTTGCTTTGCCGGACGGATATTGCAGGCTAAGCCGACGGCGTATGTTTTCTAAGCCAATTCCGTTTCCTTTTGCCGCCTTATCTTTATGAAAGCCCACGCCGCTGTCTTTTACTCTAATTTGCAAGCAATCTCCATACAGTGCAATAAAAAGCTGAATATGTAAATGCTTTTTATTGCCAAACCCGTGTTTGAAACAATTTTCCACTACAGGCTGCACCGTCATAGACGGAATAATATATCCTTCGCCCTCTACCTCGTTGCGTATTTCTACCGTTAGGGCATCGCCAAACCGACGCTTTTGCAAAAATAGATAGCGCTGTACAATTTCCACTTCTTCGTCCAGCTGAGTTAGTATGTCGTTGCTGTATAACGAGTACCTTAAAATACTGCCTACTATTTCTACAAGCTGCATAACCGTTTCACTGGTATCCACCATAGCGGTAACGCCAATCATATTTAAAGCGTTAAACAAAAAGTGAGGGTTTATCTGCGCACGCAGCGCCGACATTTGTGCCGTAACAAGCATGGAATGTTGTTTTTCGTTTAATAGCCGTTCCTCGCTTAATTGTTTTTCCAGTTGAGATTTGTTTTCTATCTGCTGTATGTAAACGTTAATTTCATGCTTCATGCGGTTAATCATCTGACTAAGCAGTTCAAACTCGCTCCAGCCGGAAATTGCCAGGTCATCTGTTTTCCAATTTCCCGCAGATAATAATTTAAAGTGGGCGTCAATGGCATACAGCGACCTTTTGACATTAAAATAGATGCTTGCCATCACCATACACAAACACACCGCAAAAACAGATAAACCACCGATAATGCCAAGAATACGCAGCCTAACGGTAAAAAACGCCTTTTCATACGCCTCGCTGCTAAGCTTTAAATCTGTCTGTGCCATTTCTTGAGCTTGCTGCTGATGCAAATCTAAGGACAGCGCCAAATATCCCGAATGGTTGTAAAGCTCGATAACATTGTTTTCAACGGACGACACCATGTTTCGTTGATATTCATTAAAATTGCCAATTCTTCTAATATAGTTTTGTGTGGCTTTTGCCTCTAAGCTAAGCGCCGCATAAACCTTTAAATCGTTGTCTAACGTTGTACAGCAATCCATATATTTTATGTACGATTCTCTGTCCCAGCTGCGCCTGTATTCTGTAAAAACTTCTTCCATTTTATGCAAATCCGCTATTATGGTATCCGCGGCATTTACCCGCGCAACAAAATCTGCATGTAAAGAGGTTTGAACCGAAACGCTGGCAAGCATGCTGCCCAGCACAATTAAAACAGTTGCAAAAACCGCTAACCATATTCCTCCAAATGCTGATATTATGGTAAAACTTTTTTTCATTTTATGGTTTCCTCTCATTTGCAGACACAATAAAGCAAAATCCGTTTTATTTTTTCCTTTTATCACATATTATTTTACCACATATATGATGCGGCTGCTTTGTTCCCTTTACTTTTTGCTTTCATTTTTTCAAAAAAGACAAACAAGATTATACCGATAAAATTTTACAAATGCAATCCTCAAGCTTGGTGTGGTGCGCAGACTACTTTATTTTTTTGCAAACATCTATCTCTTTTTACACAAAAAAAGCCTTCTGCTATGGCTTTTAGCAGAAGGCGTTAATTGCTTTTATGGAATACATGATTGCTTGTTAAGCCGTAAAATAAAACAGGTTGGCTTTTCATACGCTTATTTGGGCATGGCTTTTGCGTCAGCTTGGCACGCTAAAAACAATTTGCTTTTAACCGCCTGTGCCAGCTGCCGATTTTATCAGCTGTGCAACTTGCTCCTCTATTTCCTCGTCACTAAATCCGTCTTGCTTTAGCTGCTGCCTAAAAGCCGCCAACTGGCCGGTGTAGGCAGTGTTTTGGTTGCCAATTACCATGGCAAGTTCATTCATGGTATCCTCTGTCAGGTTAAGCTGTGTATCCGCCTGCCGTTCAATGGCATCTTCCTCTTCCAGCCAGGTGTAATTCTCTATAGGTAACGCAGTTAACAGCGTTATAGAATTGTAAAAATCCTTTAAAAAGCTTTTTTCTATAGGCAATACAATAGAGTTGACAATGCATAACGTATATTTGCCCGACGCCTGCTGTTGCCGAACGTATAAATTTAAAATTTTTCTTTTTGTTGCGGTGTCATAAAGAGGGTCATTTATTACAAACTGAAGCATACACAGGCGGTCGGCAGCCTCTTGCCCGGCAACTTGATAAGCCACAGCAAATGCTGTCACAGCAGATTTATCAATGGGCGTGGCGTCCAGCTTATTGCTGAGATTGGCATCGATAAAGCCGTCCGCGGTATCCGTTTTTTGCATCTCTGTCAAGGCGTGCTCAATTTCTGCGTTTGCATATTCCAAAGAGGTTGCCTTTTCATCTGCTAAAAAGGCTTCGCAGGTTTCAAAACAAATTTTTTCTAAGCCGTAAAGGTTATTTATTTTTAACAGCTTTTCACCTGTTACCATCAAAAATTCTTTTGTTACGTTTTTTTCTGTCTGTGTGGCGGGAAACGTTACGTTTTGCGTTTTGTTGTACACGGTTACAGCGCCAAAAATGCCGCCGCTTATCAACATAAATGCAAGCAAAAAAGGCAAAGTGCGTTTAAACAGTGTATTTTGTACAATGCGCCCTGCTAAAGACGGCTTTGTTGCCAAAAAGCCACGCAGCTTTTGTATAAAGGCGTCAAAAAATTCTGTGCTGGCCTCTATCCCGTTTTGATGGCGTATCGCCGCTATATTGGGAGATAAATCGGAAGGAAACTGAAACCCCCGCAGCAAAACGGGAACAATATTTTTTCCTTTTTCCAGTGCATACGAAATTTCATTCCTTACCCAATCGTCTTGATTGGCACATCTGTCTAACGCCTGTGGCGAAAGAATAAGTAAAAAGTCATTACACTCGTCAATAATTTCATACAGAGCTCTGTTAAAGTCTCCCGAGCGCAGGCTTTCAACATCAAAAAACACTTTATATCCCATATCGGTTAGTCGTTCACACAATATTCTGGCAGTTGCCTCGCCGCCTTGGCGCCGGTACGAAATAAAAATATCGTATTTTTTTACCTTTCTCACCGCTGCCACCCCACCTTATACCAAAATGCCACTGCAAATTTTTGCCGCTGTTTTGGTTTTTTATTGATACTTACCCAATAAAAAATTACTTATTTTGGTTGCTTTTAAAGTTTACCAGATATTTCCTTTTTCTGCAAGTGCTGTATTTTGTTTTTTTTCGCCTATAAATATATTGTCTTATGAAGCTGTAGCACAATTTTATTCAAACCACCCATAATAGCTTATCTCCACAGAAACGCAGAAAATTTAACCGCGCTGTGCCATACTGCAAACCTCTTTGACCCGCCGCTTCGAAGGTATATCTTTTAAATAAAAATGTGGCTAAAGCAATCAAGGCTCTGGGGATTATCTTCCCAGAGCCTTGACTTTGCCGTATGCAGTTTGCTTTTCTTAAATTTTCCCTATGGTGCCGTGAACTTGCACCCGCTTTTTTATGCTATTTTGTTGGTGTTCCGCAGTTTCCTGTGCACACCACGTCCTCTGTCATGGAAATAAGCCGGTTGTTATAGGCAACGGTGAGGAAATCACCAGCAGCTTCCGCGCCGTTGTTGTTAAGCGCAATCGCTGTGTCATACGCCTCTTTAATAGCATTCCATGTGGCCTGGTCCACCTCGCCGGTCATTGGCAAATCTAAAATCGCCTGCAAAACCAGAACATTGGATTCTGTAGTTTCGTCATAAATGCCATTCACCGTTTGATACATCAAATCGCAGAGATATACGCTTAGCGTATTAATCCAAATTTGCAGCTGCTCCACCGCAACGCCTCTGCTACCCAGCACCAGCGTTTGGAACGGCGCCGGCACAGATTCCTCGCCTGCACATTGGGGGAAAACCTCTTTGTAGGCCGCAACATACTGGTAATACAGCAGCGTCCACGTTTCCTCATCGACGTTTCCTGTTACGGTAAGGCCACGGGTATACTGGAATTCTTTCATGGCGGCTGCCGCCTCCAGTGTATACGTTTCAGCGATAGGCACGGGATTTAGCAAAAGGTCAAACTCCGCAATCATATTATAATAATACAGGGCCGTGCGCACATAAACATTTGTCTGCCCTACCTCTACCGGCACGCCGGGATACGGCACGTCAATAAAGCGGCACTCCGCGCTTTCGCTCAGCAGCACATTTCTGTACTCTGCGTAAATGCGGTTCCAAGTGGTTTCGTCCACCCAACCAGTCACTGTCAGGCCAAACTGTTTTTGGAAAGCACGCACGCTTGCTTCGGTGCGCACGTCAAAGTTACCATCTCGCGTAAGCGGCATGATGGAGCCGTATTTTCGAGAGAGCACTGTGAGATAGGTCTGTACACCAAGCACCGCTTGCCCAGAGCTACCCTGGCGCATTACAAAATCAGGATACGCAGGAATTTGTTCATCTGACAGCACCAACGCGTTTTTCTGGCTGTAAATGGAGAACAGTTCGGTCCATGTGTTTAACCCCACAACACCGTCTTGCGTGAGCCCGAATACCCCTTGGAACGCCCGTACTGCCGCTGTGGTAGCCGGCCCATAAATGCCGTCCGCCCTAATTTTTGGAATGGCGGAATAGGAATAATGCAGATACAGCAGATAAAACTGCATTTGCTGCACGCGCAACCCGCTGTTGCCTTCTCGCAGCACCACACCGGGATAAGCCCCGAAATAGCTGTTGGGGTTGTTGTCGTCATAGGCAATTTCAAACTGTTTTTCCAGCTCGCCCCATGTGGTTGGGCCCACGATGCCGTCCGCCGTAAGGCCAAATTTTGTTTGGAACGCAATCACTGCGTTGCTGGTTTGTGCCCCAAAAATGCCATCTGGTACAATAACAGGAATGGTGGGATAGAAAGTTTGTGCAAGATACGTCAGATAATATTGCAATGCTGCCACCTGCGCGCCCACAGCACCCTGCTGGATAGTGCCCGTGCCGCTGCCCGGGGCGTCGCCGCTGCCGTCTGGGAATGGCTCCGACTCGCTGCCAAGCTCCGCCAATTTTTTTACGGCAACGTAAATATAGCTGATTTTGTACCAGGTAGATTTTCCGATTACGCCGTCCTGCGTTAAATTAAAAATTTTCTGAAAGGCTTTTACCGCCGCCTGCATGGTGGCACCAAAGGCGCCGTCCACCGTCTGTTGGCCTATGGCAGGATAATTTTTGGCCACACGGTTAAGCTGGCGCTGCATGATACGCACGTTTTCACCCGTACTGCCCAGCCGCAGAGGTGTGCCGGGGTAAGAACTGGGAATTGTACGGATATCGTTGGTGGTCACCAGGTCAAAGTTTGTGCCATAATAATAGCGCAAAATTTGAAGAGGCGTGCGCCCGCTCTGCGCGAGACTTACGGTTCCCCACTGACTCATGCCCTTACAGGTCACGGTTGTTCCGTTGCAATATTCTGCATAATATGGAGCAAAATCGCCTACACGACGCAGATAGGTGTTAAAAATTTCATCTACAATTTTGCTGATATTTGTGAAAATATTGCGGCCGGAAACATAATATTGGTCATACTGCGTAGAGTTTGTAATGTTGAAATTATAGCCCTTGCTGGGATACCATTCCGTGTAAACACGGTTTAGTGCAAGGCTAATCTGCGCATAAATGTTGGCACGCAGTGCGTTTTCCGGCCATGTAGGATAAATTTCACTGCTGCATACATTTTTGATATAATTAGAAAAACTCACGGTTTCATTGGCGGCACTGTTTTGAGGCTTGCCGAGGTGTACTGTGATGCGATCCGGAATAAAAACGCTGCTTAGCACACGCGGCTGCACGGAGCACGTTATCAACGGGGCAGGTCCGCTGGCGGATTCGCTTTTGAGAGAAGGCGCCGGAATGGTGTACTTAATCAACTCTTGCCTGGTCTTGCCGGAGGTAGAGCCTGTATCAGATGTCACCGCCTGCGGTGCAACGTCCTCCGAGGAAAACACCGGCACCATGCTAATGGGCAGATATGCCTCCACTCCGGAATATACTTGTGTACCCTCCACCAGAATATCAGCATATCCTGTCGCACTTGCCTGTACATCATATGTGGCATAGGCCTGCTGCGTGTTGTTTGGGTCTAGCGAAATAGAGCGATCAGGTGCAGACAGAATCACAGGTTCCGTGAGTCCATCTTCGTCTGTCACAAGCTCAATTTCAAACACAACCTCTCCGTTTAACGTCTGTGAAATTGTCACTTTTCCCTGCACCGGCAGGGCTTCACGCGCGGATTCAAGTTTTACAAAAAGAGTTCCTTGTTCCATAATCTCATTTCTCCTTAATGGGGTTGTCTGCAAAGCTCTACTTCAAAGTAGGCTTATAACATTCTATGAAAAAACTATGCAAATGGTGTGTTTGGAACTCATGTGCTCTTCGTTACAAAAATATCTCTTTCTGTCTGGTTGCAAGTAGACATATGATATTGCAGAAACTATTTTTCTTTATGAAATCTGCGCTATTGCCTCTTTTTTATACTGTTTGAACTTTACTTTCAGTTGCATATAAATAAAACAATTTCTTTTTAAAATTATTGCCGGAGCTGCTCTTTATCGGTTGCACTGCCCTTTACCTTTTGGGTGCCGTTGCAATCGCCTGCGTCATCTTTCCAGATAAAGCCGTCACCCATGCGCACGCCCAAGCTGCAATACACGCCGCCGCCAACGGCATAGTGCCTGCGTTGCCAGCCAATCTGCCCCACCGCCTCGTCTAAAATGTCCTGCACCGCGGCAGGGTTTGGGTAAAGCAGTACCAGTGCGCCGTTTTCGCCAACGTCCATAAGGCTACAGGTAATCTCATTTGCACGCAGGGTGCGGAACGGTATGGTTTTTGGGGTTTCTTTTGTTGCTGTTATATTAGTTGTCGCCATAAGCGTGGAAGTAAAGAAGAATTTTACACCGCTATTGTAGGGCATACCGATGCAGATACCAGCCGTGAAAATTACTTCTTGTTAAATCACGATGATATGCAGCAGTTGTATGACACCACACAACTGTTGGACCTGTAAAATTGTGATACTAGTTTGATACTAATAAGGCAATTTTTTAAGATTACAAGATAAAATGACAAAAACAAAAACGCTTACATTTGGCTTTGTTAAGCCATTTGTAAGCGTTTTTTGGAGCTGCTAACCAGATTCGAACTGGTGACCTCGTCCTTACCAAGGTTTTAAATATTTTTGTGTTGCTCGATAAATACTGTACTTTTTAATGTTTGTTTATATTTTGTTTATGTGTTTTTGTTTTTGGCTAAGTGGTTTTTATTGTAGCCTAAATACTTATAACTAGAAGTTTAATTCAGAAAAAATGCCGTACCAATACACTTTATTTCTAGTGTACTGGGTCGCCTGCGCGGATACGCTTTCTCCTCTGTTTCACCTTTTAAACATAATGGGCAATTGGCGGATAAATAGTTATAGAGTAGATATTCAACTCTTGTATATTTTGTCGTCATATTCTCCAACCAGAAAGATATACTAAATACATTTTTACTTTATTTTTAGATAGACCTAGATATATCTGGAAAAATCTACCTGTTATTGTTCGGATCTGATATAATAATATTATTAAAACAAACCATTAAATTATATTCGTTATAGAAAGGGAAATCTCTATGAAAACATCAATGGAAAATCAACCCTCGTTCCAAGCAAATGAAAATTTAGAGAAAATATATAACGATTCTGTGGATAAACCCACCTCCATTCAGCGGAAATATGTAGGTGAATTGAAAAAAAAATATGAGAATGATTCTTCTGACGATAATGCTAATTTGTACGCAACCATATTATTTAACTTAAGCTTACGCGTTACTTCCACAGAAATGGTGGCTATTTCTCATGAACTAAAAATTTTGTTTCAAGAAAACCCTACTCAAAGTACCGCTGAAGCTCTTGGCAGAATAAAATTCAACCAGTCCTATTTTTCTACTTGTACAGTTGGCGAGCTTAAGCAATATGCAACAGAAATTGAGCAGCTTTACGATAAGTACAAAACTGATAGACTTGCCGAGCCTTTGGCTAAAATTTGGTATAGCATAGCCATCAGCAAAGCACGTGATCGATTGGATTACGCCACAAAAATCGTTAAAATGTGTGCCACTATGAATGACCCTCAAACCAATACCGCATATGCAAGAGTTATTTTTAATCAAAAATTCAGTAATATAGAAAAACGAGACAAATTAATAGAGGAGTTTTTATCAAAACCACAAGCATTAGATTCCTTTGGTGAATATATCAAAAGTCCATATTATCCAGAATATAACCGATTAGCTGACAGTTTAAAATTAGAGTCCTCCTATCCGGTGGAAATTCTGGGAAAGAGAATGAATAAGTTTTTTAATGAGAATAAATTCAGAAATCAGCCCAACTATGTTGATCTTAAGGTTGAAATTTTAGCGTTACTATATTACGCTTTTGAAATAAAAAATCTTTTGATTGTCCCAGAAACCAAAGATTTTATTGGTCATTACACTAAAATTGAAAATCTTAAGTATTTGGTTCTTCCTAATAATACATCAGCAAAACTTAGAATGTGGAATGCAAACTACATGAATGACCCATCTGAAGGGAAAGCACTTATATCTTTCCTCCAGGGTACCGAGGTAAACGAAACCAGATTCTCTATTGATAAATCATCAAACATTTACCTATCTTGTTTTACGACAGCCATTGATGAGTTGCCAATGTGGTCAATGTATGGAAACGAGGGTCATGGGTGCTGTCTTGTGTTCAAAAGAGATTTTTTTGACTACACCCATGAAGATCTCACAGATTCTTTCTGGCTTGGCTGCGATAAAAATGTTGAAAACAACTTCTTATATCGCGTATGCTACCTTTCCTACACTCCAAAAAAATTCACTATAACCTTTAACCAATTCCAGCAAGATCCCAGTGACTTAGGAAATCGTATTACAATTGCACTTAGCAATTTCAAAAAACATTTTGATAAGATTGCCTCTTTAAAACAAAGAAACGATAACTTAGTGGACAAAATTGTTGAGGAAATATTAGATCAAATTCGTTACTTATTCAAAGATAGTTCTTATGCACATGAAAACGAACTGCGCCTTATAAAATATTCAGTTACACCATTAGTAGATGACAAATCTTGGATTGTCCCACAACTCTACGTCGAAATCGAAAAATCTTTAGAATATAAACAGGTGATTTTAGGACCGAAAGTCTTACAAGAAAACAGGATAATGCCTTATCTCTTTTTTTCTGGAAAAGTAAAGGAAGTGAAAAAATCTAAAACACAATATCGTTGAGACAGAAGTGATTTTACTATATCCTTTATTTATATTTAACATTATTACTGTTAATCTCCACCCCTCAAACTTAATAGATTCCCACAGTATAACCATTTTTTTAACCTCATGCAACAAAAGTAACCAAAAAAAGCCCGCAACCACCAAACTTTTTATCTGGCAGCTGTGGGCTTGTGTTTTATCCGTTATTCTTTTTTGCTGTCTTCCAACTTACCTGCCGTCTCTGCCTTACCCTTTACCCACTCTACAAGCGGCCGCAGGAAAGGCACGTCGATACCGATGTCAGAGATATTTTCAATAATGCTGAGCAGTTCGTTTGCAATCAGCCATACGCACACTAAAGCTGCAACAGCGTAGCTGATGGGCAGCGTCCACCCTACTGTGTCGGCCAGATAAGCCAGCAGCATATCTATAAAGAAACCAATCAGCACCAGCACCCACATGGCTATCTTTTTAATGATACCCTTTATGCCGGTACGGCTGTTGCGCTTTTGGTCACGGAACGGTGCGGCCGACAAGCCTGTAAAATAGTCGATTAGGTTACACCCTACAAGTAAGTACACCGGTATGGCCAGCGCCCCCAGCCATGCGGTTAATGCGGTACCGAAAGCAATCAAGCATGCTTTGATTTTGCCAATGTTGTTTTCCATTGAGACGTCCTCCTATAAAATATTGATGATGTTTACAATTTCGTTGTGTATTTGGTCGTATGCTTGGTCTAAGTTTAAAAGTGCTGTGGTCAAAGTAACTTTTTCGTTGGCCTTGTTGTCTTCGGTATACATCTCATACGCAACACCAAGCGCAATACAGTCCTGCATGATGTAGCACTGGTCACCTGCGCTGGCTAGGCCTGTGATGATGTAGCCGTCTTTTGCCTCTGCTGCAATGCCGAGGCCTGTGATTTTGGTGGTTAGCTTTTTGATGTCTCCCTCACTTGCAAAACCAATGTGCATACGGCAAGGCTCTTTGCTTAAAGGCTGCATCACTTCTGTGTCGGGCAGTGGTGCGAGGAAAGCCGTGTACAAAATGTTTTTGTCAATGTTGCCGCTGTAGCCAATGTCGGGCGCATGGTCGATGATACAAAAATCGTAGTCGTCCCACTGGGGCTGTAACGCTTTTTTTAGGCGTGTCTGCTGTGCCCGTGCGGTGTCCAGCAAAACGGTGCGGTTGGCGGTAAGCAGGCTCATGTTGGCAGGCACCACGTGCAAATTTTCGTAAGATGTGGGCTGTGCCACGTCGGCAATGGCAATGCCACGCTTTGTTAAAATGTCGCTCATGCTGGGTGCGTCATAGTCCAGCAGATTAAAAAACTTGGTGGTGTTGCCCTGCTTATCCGCATCGATGAGCAACACACGGTAGCCCTTTTGGCTTAGGATATATGCAAAATTGATGGCGCTTACCGTTTTGGCAACGCCGCCTTTGAGATTGATAAAACTGATAATACGCATGGTTTACACTCCTTTGTGCAGGGCTTAGCCTGCAAATGCTATTTGCTTGGGCGTTTGTTGTTTAGGGCATTTATCTGTTATTGACGTTGGGTTTAGCTTGTGCCATATTGAGCGAAAGAAGACATCGTCGGCCATCGCCTTTGAGGAATAACCCTCGTGGAAAGAAGCGGATAGATGTCTTCTTTTTTGCATTTTGTACCCCGTTAGCCTGCAAATGTTATTTGCTGTGGGGTTTGCGCCACTTCTTTAAAATCGTCATAAATATAGGATAACGGCTGCCAGGCATGAAACTGCTGCTGCCAGCAATAGTACAGCGTGGTCTGTGGGCCGTTGCGGTTTTTGGCAATGCGCACCTGCACCTGTATATAGTCCTCATCTGCCGGGCTGTCCTTGGCGGGGGTAATTTCGGGGCAGATAAACAGTGCGCTGTCGCAGTCTTCCTCAAAGCTGCCGCTGCCCTTTAAATCTGCCATGGTGGGTGCGCCCTTGCGCTTTTCCTGTTCACGGTTTATCTGCACAAGCTGTACCACGGCAATGTTGTACTTTTTGGCAATTTCCTTTAGGCGGCCTGTAATTTCCGTCAGCACCTCCACCTTTTTGGTGTATGGATTACTGCCCTGCATCAAGCCCACATGGTCTATAAAAATCACATCGGGCCGCTGTGCAATGATTTTGTTCTCCAGCTCGTCTATGGTAAGCCGCGCTTTGTCGTCTATGATGAGGTGCAGCTGCGCCTGCATCAGCTCCAACGCCTTAAACACGCTTGCCTTTTGCGTGGCGGTGGTTTGGTGGGTGCGTATCACGTTGCTGTTGATTTTGGTAATGCGGCTGGCAATGCGGTTTAACAGCTGAGGGCGTGTCATTTCCAGCGTGAAATAGCTTACGTGAAACCGCAGCGCCAAGCGTGTGACAAGGTTTACGCTAAAATCGGTTTTGCCGCCGCCGGGGCGTGCCGCAATAATGGTTACACAGCCACGCTCTATCAGCGACATTTGGTCAAAGCTGTCCCACCCACTGGCAAGGCCCTTGTACTCGGCATCC
>JAQUTM010000223.1 GCA_028694405.1 Oscillospiraceae bacterium | reverse complement strand
GGACCCGATTTTGATATTACCTTTGGCTTAATGCACACCATTGAAAAATCTGCACAAATTTATATGTTGGCTATGAGTGCAGGGCAGGGAAATATCCGTCAAACCATTACAGACGCCAATCTGCGTGCCATTGCAGATGAATTTGGTGTGATGCTAAACGAAAAATTCTTAGAAAATTAAAGACTAAAAAGAAAAAGGGTATACTGTTTTGGCAGTGTACCCTTTGTTTTTACGATGCATATTCCACAATGTTTTTAACGCTTACTTGTAGTCCGCCGCGTTAAAATGTGCTATACTTTTAAAAATAAGTAAGCACAACAACAGTAAAAGCGGGGATTAACTATGTTTTTTAGTACAGCAGGAGAAAGGCACAATCCTGTAGTGATTTTGTTGCACGGTGCAGGATTGTCAGACTGGTCTTGGCAGCAAGCGGTACAAGGGCTAAAAGAAGAATACTATGTAGTTACACCTGTTATAGATGGCCACGCGCAGGCAGGTTCAACCACGTTTATCAGCATACAAAATTATGCACAACAACTAATTAAATACATAGACACAGAACACCAAGGCAAGGTGTTTGCTATGGGTGGTCTATCCTTAGGTGCGCAGATTGTTACAGAGGTGCTTAGCCAAAGGGCAGATATTACGCGCTATGCCATCTTGGAAAGTGCACTGGTTTACCCCATAAAGAGTGTGGTGGCGTTAACTGTACCCAGTTATAAGCTGTGTTATGGATTGATTAACCGGCGCTGGTTTTCAAAAATGCAAGCAAAGTCTTTGTGTGTTCCATCTGCTATGTTTGAACAATATTATCAAGACAGCCTACAGATTAGCAGAGACAGCCTGATTAACATAACGCTTAGCAACGGTACCTATGCGCTTCAAGATGCGATTTGTGCCACCAAAGCAAAGGTGCTGGTGATTGTAGGAGAAAAGGAACTGGGCATTATGAAAAAATCGGCGCGTCTATTGCACCAAAAAATACCAAACAGCCGATTGTTTGTTGCCGTCAAGCAAAAGCACGGAGAATGGAGCTTGCGGCATACCTCGGAGTATATACAGCAAATAAAAGCTTTTTGGCAGGAAAACGAAAAGTGAGTATAAAAATAAGTAAGCATATTATCTGAAACAGACGGCACAGGAAACTGTGCCGTCTGTTTCAGATAAGCTTAGTAAATGACAAAATAATAAGCACTGCCCCCGAAATCCAAGAGAGGTCGGACTTTAATTTGCTGCAGAGGCGCTCTCCGATATAAGTGCCGCAAATAACGGCCAGTGCAGTTATAACAAAAGAACATATGAGCAAGGAAAGGCTGTTTACATTGCCTACTGCGGCGCCAAAACCAACGACAAGGCTATCCAAAGACAAGGCGGTAGAAAGCGAAACTGCCTCTGTAGGGGAGATGGTTTTAGAGCAGTCAACATCGGCAATAGTGGGGTCTGCATATATGCTCAATACAAAGTTTAAGTTAGAAATTGAAAATTCAACATTTTTAGAAACAAAATTTCTTTTGCGGATAAAAGATTTTGTAAGGCTGTCAAGCAATTTGATGATACCTATTACGAAAAGAATAGCAAAACATACAGCTCCTGCAAGCTTTGCAGATAAAAAGGGCCGTATCCAACTTCCTAAAAGCATAGAGAGCGCCAAAAACCCGCTGCAAATAGTACAGATAATAGTCACCGAGTAAAGGGGGATTTTTATTTTATTGCTACCGTATCCAAAGCTGGCAAAAAAAGCGTCCATGGATAACGTAGCGGCTAGCAAAAGCGCCTCTAATATTTTGGTTATTTGCATATTTACCATCGCTCCTCTCCCTATTATGTCAGTATATTCATAGTAGGCGAAAGGCGTTACAAAAGGTAAAAAGGGGTAAAAGCACGAAAGAAAACGAAAAATATTTTTTTAGAGTTGTAGCTTTATGCACAAATACCAATAAACTTAAAAAAGTTAGTCAGTAATGCTTAAAAATATGCATTACCGGCATAGACTGCCGAGTGTACTGTTTTGTAAAGAACACAGTCACCATATGGATAGTGTGTTTGTATACCTCTGCGTAAGAAGAGAGCAGAACCCTGTTTAAAGGAAAGAAACAGCAAAAATTTTAGCAGACATCGTCTGTAAAACCGGACAGCATATGTGAAACAGTGAAAAATACTTATAAATGTGTTTTTTAAGTGTAAGATTTGTTTCTTACCTGCAGGTAACGGGTAAGGACAGATGAAATTTCTTGACGCACCTCTTCGTGCTCTCTATAATAAAAAAGAATGTTAGTATGAAAAGAGATAGAATAATGAAACATACCGCTGAACTATTTAAATTTATTGATGAAAGTAAAAGCACTTTTCACGCCGTAGCTGCCGCAAAAAAAAGGCTGGAAAAAGCAGGATACCTTGCATTAAACGAGCACGACAGCTGGCACCTGGAGCCAAGGGGTAAATACTATGTTACACGCAATTTGTCCAGCATTATTGCGTTTTCTGTTCCTGAGCAGGGTTTTGCTCCTATGCTTATCACAGCCAGCCACAGCGATAGCCCCACCTTTAAAATAAAAGAAAACGGTACGATAGCAGTACAAAACCAATATTTTAAGCTGAACACCGAGGGATATGGCGGTATGCTGTGCTCTACTTGGTTTGACCGCCCGCTCTCTGTTGCAGGCAGGCTTTTGGTAAAGACAGAATTTGGGCTAGATACGCGGT
>JAQUTM010000001.1 GCA_028694405.1 Oscillospiraceae bacterium | reverse complement strand
TGTTATTTGGGGCGGTGACGATACCATTGCCCAAATACGCAGCCACCCAATTCCCCCACGCAGCTTTGACATCACCTTTGCAGACCGTTACTCGGCTTGTGCCATTGACGCAAAAAACTATCTTGCCCATTACGACGCTGCCAAAACGGCACAGAATTTTTATAATGACACTTATTTGTATGACCAAAATGCCTGCAGCACGCCACGGCTTATCTGCTGGGTGGGCAACAGCACTGACATCAGCGCTGCAAAAGCACGTTTTTGGCAGGCGCTGCACAGCTATACAGCACCGCGCTATCAAGTAGAGCCTGTTGTGGCAATGGATAAGCTAATGACCGAATGTCGCTGCGCAATCGGGCTTGAGCAAGTTACGGTACCGCCACATCAGGATAATCTTATCAGCCGTATTCAGCTTTCCGCCTTAACGGAAGATGTTCCCCAATACCGCTGTGCAGGCGGCAGCTTTTTAGAGTATGACTGTACAGATTTAACAGCTTTTGCCTGTATTGTAACCCGCAAATACCAAACCTTAAGTTATATTGGGCTGGACCCACAGGAGCTGAAAAGCTTTTGCACACAGCAGGGTCTTTGCGGCGTAGACCGCATTGTACCTGTTGGCAAAACGGCTGATTTTACCCTTACATGGGACGGTTACGACTTGATTGAAACCATGTCGCGCATTGTATATACAGCCTAGAGAGGATTTATACCATGATACCTGTTTTTGACTATTCTGCTGCTACGCTTTTGATGGCTTTGGGGTACACCCCTACCAACCTGCAATTTCAAGTATTTGGCGTTTCTGACGCACAAGCACCTGAAAATGACAGCCTGATATTTGTAAAAACCGAAATTACAAGCGCGTTAATTGCCGGAGTAAAAAACTGTATTTTTTTTGCTAAAGAAAACAGCGGCTTTGATGAAGGTGCTTTAAATAACAGCTATGTGGTTTACTGTGCGTCTCCCAAGGAGTGCTATGCCAATGCCTTGCTGCACATAGCGGCTCAAACGCCCAAAGCCCAAATTACGCCAAAGGACGGCCGATTTATCAGCGCCGACGCAATAATAGGCACAGGCACTGTAATTGAGCCCTTTTGTTACATTGGTGCAAATGTGCATATCGGCGCAAACTGTCGCATTGGCACAGGCACGAAAATTAAAGACAACGTTATAATTGGTGATAATGTAACACTTGGCGAAAACTGCCTGATTGGCATTGACGACGCAGATGTTTACCGCCCTGCAAACGGCAGCTGTAAAACAGTGCCCCATTGTGGCGGCGTTAAAATTGAAGACGGCTGTCTGCTTTTGGCGGGCGCCATGGTAGCCGCTGGCAGTACCTGTACCACTGTAATTGAAAAAAACAGTATGGTGGGTATGTACGGCATGGTAGGGCATAATTGTAACGTTGGTGCAGGCACCTTGATTGGCGGCTTTGCCAATTTGGGCGGTCACTGTCACATTGCGCCAAACGCTTATATCGGGCCCAAGGCATGCCTTTCCAACCGCATACAGGTGGGCGAAAAAGGCTATGTAAGCATTGGCTCTGTTGTTTTAAAGGACGTTGACGCCGAAACCAGCGTGTTTGGTAACCCGGCACGCAAATGTCTGCGTTAATTTTAGTAAACTCATACCCACTTTTAGGAGAATTTATGGAAATACATCATATCGGCTATCTGGTAAAAGATATATCTGCCGCGATTGAAAAATTTTTACAGTTGGGGTATCATATTCACGAGGACACCATTACGGATAATACCCGTGGCATAGACGTTTGTTTTTTGGCAAACGGTGGGTATATCGTAGAGCTGGTTTCTCCCACAGGCGCCCAAAGTCCCATGGCGCCTATGCTAAAAAAAATAGGCAACAGTCCCTACCATATCTGCTACAAAACTACAGATATTGAGGCAGATGCCGCCCTTTTACGCAAACAGGGCTTTGTGCCAACCCAACCCATTGCCCCCGGCGGCCAAACGGACAGACCCGTTCGCGTTGCATTTTTCTTTAACCGTCACATCGGTTTGATTGAATTATTTGAGGGGTAACACCGTAATTTAAAGTTTTATTTTATTAAAATACAGGGTGCAAAAGGCAGCAGCTTACACAGCAAAGCTGCTTTTGGCAGATTGGAGTTTACTTATGAATATGCGTGAGACACTACTGAAAAAAATTGAAGAACGCAGCATTGTTGTAGGTGTGGTTGGCCTAGGTTATGTTGGCCTGCCCCTTGCGGTAGAAAAAGCAAAAGCCGGCTTTACCACCATTGGATTTGACGTGCAGGACGAAAAGGTGGATATGGTAAACGCAGGCCACAACTACATTGGCGATGTTGTAAACGAGGATTTGGCAGCCATTGTAAAAAGCGGCAAGCTGCGCGCCACCAAAGATTTTAGCTTTATAAAAGATGTAGATTTTATTGCTATTTGTGTGCCTACCCCGCTAGATGAGCACCAGCAGCCGGATATCAGCGCAGTGCGTAACTCTACCATTGCTGTTAGCAAGCACTTAAAAGCAGGCACCATGGTTGTACTGGAGAGTACCACCTACCCCGGCACCACGGAGGAGTTGATTAAGCCCTTGCTTGAAGAGGGCAGCGGCCTAAAATGCGGCACCGATTTTTACTTGGGCTTTAGCCCCGAGCGTGTAGACCCGGGCAACTTAATTTACAAAACAAAAAACACACCTAAGGTAGTAGGTGCCATCGGCGAGGACGCTGTTCATGTAATTGCACAAATGTACCGTGCCGTTTTAGACGGAGACGTAAAAGAAGTAAGCAGCCCTGCTGTTGCGGAAATGGAAAAAATCTTAGAAAACACCTACCGCAACATCAATATCGGTCTGGTAAATGAGCTTGCCATGTTGTGCAACAAAATGGGTATCAATGTGTGGGAGGTTATTGATGCCGCCAAAACAAAGCCTTACGGCTTTCAGGCGTTTTACCCCGGTCCGGGTTTGGGCGGCCACTGTATTCCTTTGGACCCCTATTATTTAAGCTGGAAAGCACGGGAATACGGCTTTCACACCAGTATGATTGAGGCGAGCGGTATGATTAATGACCGTATGCCCGAGTATTGCGTAAGCCGCAGCGGCGAAATTTTAAACCGCTTTAAAAAGGCGTTAAACGGCAGCAAAATTTTGCTTTTGGGCGTTGCCTACAAACAAGATATTGATGACTACCGCGAAAGCCCGGCTTTGCGTGTAATGGAAGAATTTGAAAAAACAGGTGCTGCTATCACCTTTTTTGACCCCTATGTTCCCACTTACAAGTACAAAGGCACAACGCATAAAGGCATAGAGGCAATTTCTCCCCAAATTATTGCAGCATACGATTTGGTAGTGGTAACCACTGCACACACCACTGTAGATTATGACATGGTAGCCGAAAACGCCGTAGCTGTTTTTGATACAAAAAATGCTATGAAAAATGTGCAAAATCGCTCTAAAATTGAACTTTTATAGTGGCTTATAGCCAGTAACTGCTCTATTTATAAAAAATAAAAACCGCTTTGCCATATTGATGTAGGCAAGGCGGTTTTTTACTGGGTTTATGGTGCAAAATAATGACGTAACATACGTTTTGTGGTATACTATATAGGTATATTTTTGGGTAAATAAGCAACCGTTCACATGGCGTTAGGTGCCATATCAAAGCAAATGGCTGCTGCAAAACTATTACTTTAATTGGGTTAAGACAGAGAGGACTTTTTATTTATGAAATATGCTATTATTGGCTGTGGCCGCATTAGTCCCAACCACTTTGCCGCCGCAAAGGCAAACAAATTACAGCTAACTGCAATTTGTGATGTTGTACCCGAGCGTATGGACGAAAAACTGGACATGTTTGCGTTAAAAGACGCGGGGGTTTGCACTTACACCGATTATAAAACTTTGCTGGCAGAGCAAAAACCAACTCTGGTAGCCATTTGTACCGAAAACGGCAAACACGCCTCCATTGCGCTGGACTGTATTAAAGCAGGCTGCAACGTCATTATTGAAAAACCCATTGCCCTTAGCCTTGCAGACGCAGACGCTATTATTGCCGCCGCGAAAGAATATAACGTAAAAGTATGTGCCTGTCACCAAAACCGGTTTAACAAATCTATACAAAAAATTCGAGAGGCCATGGAGGCCGGTCGATTTGGACGTTTGTTTCACGGTACAGCCCACATCAGGTGGAATCGCGGCGTAGACTACTACAAGCAAGCCCCTTGGCGCGGCACCTATGAACAGGACGGCGGTGCTTTGATGAACCAGTGTATTCATAATATTGATTTGCTGCGCTGGATGATGGGCGATGAAGTAAGCGAAGTAGTTGCCTTTACCGATAACTTAAACCACGAGTATATTGACGCCGAGGACTTAGGCATTGCTCTTGTCCGTTTTCAAAACGGCGCTTATGGTATTATTGAGGGCACAACCAATATTTACCCACAAAACTTAGAAGAAACCTTATATTTATTTGGCGAAAAAGGCACCGTTAAAGCAGGCGGTAAAAGCGTAAATGTAATTGAAGAATGGCGTTTTGCAGACGGTTTGGACGACCCGGAAACCGTAAAACAAACTTATCACGAAAACCCGCCCACAGTTTACGGCTTTGGCCATACCCCGCTGTATGCCGACGTTATAAATGCCATTGAAACAGACCGCCAGCCCTATGTAGACGCCTATGCGGGACGCCGCGCACTAGAATTGGTGCTTGCGGTATACAAGGCTGCCAGTGAGGGGAAAACCGTACACCTGCCTTTAGATAATACTTCTACTATGGATTTTAAAGCCGACACGTTTAACAGCAGAAAATAATCAGCTGTGCCAAACAGATAAGTGAGGAGCCATACTTTGAAAAAACTGTTTTTGCTTACAGACAGCTTTCCCTTTGGAAAAGGCGAAGCAACCTTTTTATGTGCCGAACTGCCCTATTTACAACAGCATTTTGACATTACCATTATAAGCAAAAATATTACAGATGAACAAACCACCCCGCTACCCGACTCTATACGCGTACTGCGCGCCAACACCGTACTAAACCTTGGCGACAAGCTAAAAGGTCTTATTTGTGCGCCGTTTACGCCTATGGTGTGGAAAGAACTGGGCTGGCTAAAAAAACACAATACTTTTTCTTGCAAAAATGTTTGGTATGCGCTTATGTATTTTTTCAGCGGACAAAAGCTGTACCGCTTTTTGAAAAAAAATCTGCCGCTTACCAAACAGACACAAGGCGTGTGCTATAGCTACTGGTACAATTACAATATTTTATCTGTACTAAGCCACAAAAAAAAATATCCAAACCTGCGGTTTGTAACACGCACCCACCGTTACGATTTGTATCAAACACCGCTTATCCCCTACCAGCCCTATAAGGCGCAAATGGACGCTTTGCTGGACAGAGTTGTATTTATATCAAAGCAGGGCCGCGATTACTACAACGACACCTTTGTACCTTATAATCTGCAAAAGCATTTGGTTTGTTATTTAGGCGTAGATAACAACATCACCAATCCCCCAGTGCCAAGTGACAGCTTGCGTATTATCAGTGTAAGCCATATGGTACCGGTTAAACGGGTGACGCTGATTGCACAGGCACTGGCACTTATTGGCGACATTCCTGTGGTGTGGCATCATATCGGAGACGGTCCTCTGGGAGACGAAACTCGCAAAGAGGCCGCAACGTTACTGGCAGATAAGCCCAATATCTCCTACACCTTTTTAGGGGCAATGCCTGGCAGTGAAGTGCGCAGTACCATGACACAGCACCCCTATGACGTATTTTTAAATGTCTCCTCCAGTGAAGGGCTTCCTGTTTCTATCATGGAGGCCATGAGCTTTGGGCTGCCTGTTATTGCCACAGACGTTGGCGGTACGCGAGAAATTGTAAACGAGGATAACGGCATTTTACTGGGTTCTGACCCTACCCCACAGCAAATTGCCCAAGCTTTGTGCAGCTTGCATCAACTGCCTGCAACCAAAAAGCGCAATGCAGCCTATGCAACTTGGCAAAAGGGTTTTGTAGCTGCTAAAAACTATGATAACTTTGCCCAAATGTTAAAAAGCCTGTAAGATTAATAATATAAGAGGAATGCTATGCCAGACGACATTTTACTAAGCGTAGTGGTAATTACTTATAACCATGAACGTTTTATACGCAAAGCCTTAGACAGTATTTTAATGCAGCACACAAACTTTTCCTTTGAAATTTTGGTGGGAGAAGATTGCAGCCCAGACGGCACACGCGCTGTTTTAAAAGAATATGAGGAAAAACACCCCGCTGTTTTTCGTATGTTTTACCGCGAAAAAAACATGGGTGCTACCGCTAACTACTATGATTTAAAAAAGCGCTGCCGCGGCAAGTATATTGCCTGTTTAGAGGGCGATGACTTTTGGCTGGACACCTGTAAACTACAAAAGCAAGTGGATTTTTTAGAGCAAAACAACCAATATATTGCCTGTGTACACGCTTGTAAGCTTGTGGACAATGAAAATGCAGATGTAGATAAACCTGTTAACTTTAGCTTTTACAGTGGCACTGTATACACCAAAAAAGAGTTTGCTACCGGTATTTTTCCGGGTCAAACTGCCACACTGGTGTACCGAAATATCTTTTTGCAGCCTGCTTACGACTACTCTGTTATGCAAAGCGCACATCGTTATGTTTCTGACCGTACCCTTATTATGCTATTGGTTATGCAGGGAGATATTTATTGCCTAAAAGAAGTAATGAGCGCTTATCGTTACGGCTCTGCCTCCAGCTTTGGACGCATAAAAAATCTCAATTATAATTTGGTAGAATATTTTCAGACGTTGGAAAGCTATGCCGAAACAACATTTGGCGTAAAAAAGGCACTAATCCCTGCTAAAAAAGAATTGTTGGGTGCCGTTTTTGGCCAAGTGCTAAAAGGCGACAGTGCTGCAAAGCAAACCTTTGCACAGCTGTATAAGCCTTATAAAGAAAAAGGGACACTTATTGCCTATTTAAGCGGGCGCACCATAAGCTATCCCTTTAAAGCCTTGGCACGCAAATTACACAAGAGGACGTAAAAGCTATGAAGAAAAAAGTATTGGTTTTTCCTGCCGGCACAGAAATCGGTTTAGAGCTGCACAACGCGCTCAAATATTCTACAATATTTGAGGTTTGGGGTGGTACCAGCAGCCGAGACCATTCCTACTATGTATACAAAAATTTAATTGAGGGCTTGCCCTTTGTAACAGATGCGGACTTTATTGAAGAAATGAACCGCGTTTGTACCCAAAATGAAATTTCGTTTATTTACCCTGCTCATGACAGTGTTAATTTAATGCTTGCACAGCATACAGACCGACTTTGTGCAGCGGTAATTACCTCCCCTCTGCCTACGGTAGATATCTGCCGCGACAAGGCGAAAACTTACGCCTTTTTCAGTGGAGCAGATTTTATCCCCCGCACCTTTGCAAACCCGCACGAGGTGACAAGCTACCCTGTTTTTATAAAGCCTACCGTTGGGCAAGGCAGCGTGGGTGCAAAAAAGATAACTTCTGCCGTACAGCTAAAAGAAGCTTTGCAAGAAAGCACCGAGCCTATGGTAATTTGCGAATATTTAAGCGGTATGGAATATACCATAGACTGTTTTACAGACAAATACGGGGTACTGCAATGTGCCAAAATGCGTGACCGTGCGCGTATAAAAACAGGCATTAGCGTAAACAGCCATATTGTCCCTTTACCTATACAGGTACAGCAAATTGCAAACACCATAAACCAAAAGCTCACCTTTAAAGGTGCTTGGTTTTTTCAAGTGAAAAAGAATAATGAAGGGGCTTACAAGCTTTTAGAAATAAGTCCCCGTATTCCCGGTACTATGGGGGTAAGCCGTAACCTAAACATCAACTTTGCACAGCTTAGCTTATATACTGCAATGGACTATGATGTAAGCATAAATGCAAACGATTATGATATTACGGTAGATCGTGCTTTTATCAATCGATATGATACCAAAATAAAATATGATCATGTGTATGTTGATTTAGATGATACTTTAATTTTAAATAAAGATACAGTAAACAGCTACTTGATGATGTTTCTATATCAATGTGTTAACCAAGAAAAAACTGTCACATTATTAACAAAACACGCAAAAGATGTTGAAAACACACTGGCTGCTCACAAAATCGGCATTTGTCTGTTTGATGAGATACTGCATATTGCGCCGGGGGAAAACAAGGCTCACTATATTAAACATCATAAAAATGCCATTTTTATTGATGACAGCTTTAGTGAACGTCGCAGTGTTGCAGAGGAGCTTGGCTTGCCTGTATTTGATTTAGACAGTATCGAATGTTTAATTGACTGGCGAATGTAAACCAATATACCCGGCTTTAATATAACAATATAAATTTAAAATATAATAAAAAGTAAAAGCGGTATAGCCACACAGGCCATACCGCTTTTACTTTTATTTAAAATATTTCAAAAGAGCGTAAAAATAAAACGCAAAGATAGGTTTTACAGTACAACACCGTCTTTAAAAATACTAATTTCACGGTATCCGTTTTGCTCTGTTTTTGTTTGCTTACCGCTTGCAATTTCAATTACAAATTTAAGCAAATTCTCGGCTGTTTGGTCAATGGTGTCTCCGTCTGCAATGCCGCCTGCGTTAAAGTCAATCCAGTTTTTCTTTTTATTATATAATGCGTTATTTGTACTTATTTTTACCGTAGGTGCAGGAGCGCCAAAGGGCGTGCCGCGACCTGTTGTAAACAGTACCATATGTGCACCTGCCGCCGTCATGGCAGTGGCACTTACCAAATCATTACCCGGGCCGCTTAACATATTTAAGCCTTGCGTGGTTATCTGGTCACCGTAACCAATAACATCACTTACAGGTGCCTTACCCCCTTTTTGCACACAGCCTAAGGATTTATCCTCCAACGTTGTAATTCCGCCTTCTTTGTTGCCGGGGCTGGGGTTTTCATAAACAACCTGATTGTGACTGGTAAAATAGTGCTTAAAGCCATCAATCATATTCACGGCTTTATCATAAACTTCTTTTGTTACACAGCGGTTCATCAGCATACCCTCGGCACCAAACATCTCGGGTACCTCGGTTAAAACAGTGGTGCCGCCGCGTGCAATCAGCTTATCGCTAAAGGCACCTACGGTTGGGTTTGCGGTAATGCCGCTTAAACCGTCGCTGCCGCCGCATTTCATACCAATAACCAGTTTGCTTACAGGTATGGCTTCTCGTTTAAACTGTGCTGCATACTCTGCAAGCTGTTTTAGCAATGCACCGCCTGCTTCAAACTCGTCCTCAACATCTTGGCATACCAAAAATTTTACACGATTATCGTCCCATGTGCCAAGCTCGGCTTTAAACTGCTCCGGTGTTAAATTTTCGCAGCCAAGGCTAAGCACCAATACGCCTGCCGCATTGGGGTGATTTACCAAAGCTGCAAGCAATTTGCGGGTTTGTGCGTGGTCGTCGCCCATCTGGCTGCATCCAAAAGGGTGTGGGAAGGTGTACAAGCCTTCTACACTACCTGCAACAAGGTTTTGATTATCACGCACCAGCTTTTCTGCCACGCTGTTTACACAGCCAACAGTGGGGATAATCCAAATTTCATTGCGGATAGCCGCACGGCCCTCTTTGCGCATATACCCGTTAAAGGTTTCGGCTGCAATCGGTGCAAGCGGTGTAATATTGGGTTCGTAGCTGTAGGCAGTCTCTTCGCTTAAACCTGTTTTTACATTGTGCACATGCACCCAGCTGCCTTTTTCAATGACAGTTTTTGCGTGTCCAATGGGAAAACCGTACTTTATTACTGCCTCACCCTGCGCAATATTTTTTATGGCAATTTTGTGCCCTTGCTTAATATCTTCACAAGCTGTTACCGTAACCTCTCCAATGGCAATTTCAGTACCCTTGGCAATAGGGCACATGGCAACGGCAACATTATCCTCGGCATGTATTTGTATTAACTGTGTCATGGGGTGTCCTCCTGTTTTATAAAGCAAGCTTTTATACAGCTTTGGGGCGCAGCGGTTTGGTTTTATTCAAGCCTGCTGCACCCCATGGTTTTTTATATTTTAGCTTAGATGCGTGCTTTCATCGCGTCGTAAGCACCCATGGTTTTAATGTCATCTAAAGCTTTTACAACTGCCTCTTCAAAACCTGCATACCGGGTTAAATCTTCACCCCACATGTCGATGTTTGTGCAAACAGCATGTGCCAAGGTTTTGTTGTCGTCATCTTTATGAGCAGCAAAAAACTCTAAAACTGCGCGGTCATCGCTTACTTTGTACTCATTGCCTGCCGGACGGGCTGCAACCATGCCGTCCTCTTCCAAACGCACACAGTTGTAAAATGCAATATACGCTGCAAAGCTAAAGGTGATGCACGCGGGCAATTTGCCAAATTTATCTACAAAGCCTTTAAAGCTGGGCAATACGCGGGCTTTCCATTTGCTGGTGCTGTTTAAGCTGATAGAAAGCAGCGCATGGTCGATAAACGGGTTATTAAAACGGTCCTCAACAGCGGCGGCAAAGTCTTTCAGCTCTTGCTCGGGCAAGGTTAAGGTTGGGATAATCTCATCGTAAATGGTTTTATTCATAAAACCTTTGATTACATCGTCATGCATACAGTTGCGCACAATATCTTGGCCTGCTAGGTAAGCTGCCAAAACCATGCTTGTATGGGCACCGTTTAAAATGCGCACTTTACGTTTTTTGTAAGGAGTGTGGTCATCGGTAATGAGCACAGGCAGGCCGGCTTTTGCAAAGGGAAGCTCCTCTTTCAAGCTCTCCGGTCCTTCAATAACCCAAAATCCAAATACTTCACCGGTATCAATAATGTTATCCTCGTAGTTGTTGGCGGCATTAATTTCAGCAGCCTCATTGCGCGGATAACCGGTAACAATACGGTCAACCAAGGTAGAGCAGAAAATGTTCTCCTCTTTTACCCATGCTGCAAAAGCGTCCTCAAGACCCCAGTCTTTAATGTAAGCCTGCACACAGCGCTCCAGCTCTTTACCGTTGTTATCAATCAGCTCACAAGACAAAATAACAAAGCCTTTACCTTTTTGGCTGCCAAACACTTTAAAGCGCTCATACATGAGGCGTGTCAATTTTGCGGGAAAGCTAACAGGCGGTTCTTGGTCAAATTTGCTCTCGCTCTCGTGCACAATACCTGCCTCGGTGGTGTTGCTTACAATAAAACGCAGGTCGGGATTATGGGCACAGTCCAATAAAGCCTGATAATCCTCATAGGGGTTTAAGCAGCGGCTTACGCAGCTGATAATGCGTTTATCGTTAATTTTTTTGCCGTTTTCGCTGCCACGCAAATACAAGGTATACAAGCCCTCTTGTGCGTTAATCATATTAGATAGGCCGGGGGCAATGGGTTGGGTTAATACAACTTTGCTGTTAAAGCCGCACTTTTCGTTTGCAACATCTATAAAGTAATCTACAAATGCACGCAAAAAGTTGCCTTCACCAAATTGCAGTACGCGCTCGGGAGCATTTTCTAATAAATATCCATTATAGTTTTGAGCCTTTAGGGTAGCATAGCTTAGTTTTTCCATATTATCCTCCGGTTTTTACCTTTTTTATCTCTTTTTTTTGTTAAAAGCATACAGAGTTTTCTCTTTTTGCTTTTGTAAGTGCTTACATTATACACCTTGTTTAGAATGGATACAATAGCAAATATTATAATTTTTAACTTCTTTTTTCGGCATTCTGCCTAGATTATTCCCTTGCTTTCTGCGCAAATATTCGTTATAATATTGTAAACACTTACAGAAAAGCGTGGCTTTTCTGTAAGTAAAGGCTCTGTTTGGCATATAAAATTGTGTTTTGAAAGCCTTGGCGCAGTTAGGAGAATTACATGAACATCTACGATATTGCAGAAAAAGCAGGGGTTAGTATTGCTACCGTCAGCCGCGTTTTAAACGAAAGCGACAACGTAAGCCCTAAAACAAAAGCCAAGGTTTTAGCAGCCATTGAAGAAACCGGTTATACACCTAATATTTTTGCGCGGGGTTTGGGGCTTAACAGTATAAAAATGATAGGCGTGCTGTGCATAGACGTAGCAGACATGTATTATGCAAAAGCAGTAAGCTCTTTGGAAAAACTTTTGCGCGCAGAAGAGTATGACGTTTTGCTTTACTGCACAGGAGAAACCCGAGAAGAAAAATGCCGCTGCATCAATCGCCTATTGGATAAGCGTGTAGACGCTATTATTACAATCGGTTCTTCTTTTACCGATAATTTGCTGGACGATGACTTTAAGCAGGCGGTACATACAGTGCCTGTTATTATGATAAACGGACGTGTGGATATGCCGGGAATTTACAGCATTAGCTGTGACGAAGCGGCCGCCACCGAAAACAGCGTCAAGCAGTTATATCATTGCGGTTATTCCAACATTTTATACTTGTATGACTGCGAAACTGCCAGCGGAAAAGCAAAAATGAGTGGTTTTCAAAACGCAATTACCCAGCTTGGTATTACAAAACACAGCTATACCATTCGTTCTCCCCGCACTGTAGGAGACGGCTGTGCCGTGGCCCAAGCTATTTTGCAAAAGCACCCCCATATAAACGCTATTGTAACCAGTGAAGATATTTTAGCGGTTGGCGCTTTGCAGGCTTTAGATAAATTGGGCAAAAAAGCACCTGTAATCGGCTTTAATAACAGTCTTTTGGCTGAGTGCACCCTGCCTACGCTTACCAGTGTAGACAATATGGTAGAAGTGCTGTGCAGCACCTCGGTAAGCATTTTAACGGAAATTTTTAAAGAAAAACCCGTACCTGAGCGCATTGTGCTCTCTCCCCGACTGGTAGAGCGCAATAGCTTTAGAACCGGCAGTAATGCCGATAAATAAACGAACTTTTTTAAAAGGAGATATATTTATGAAAGCTTTTATGGACAAGGACTTTTTACTAAGCACCGATACAGCTAAAACGCTGTATCATCAATACGCCGCAAAAATGCCTATTATTGACTATCACTGTCATATTAACCCCGCCGAAATTGCCAACAACCGCAGATTTGATAACATTACACAGGTTTGGCTAGGTGGAGATCACTACAAATGGCGTGTTATGCGCGGCAACGGTGTAGAGGAAAAATATATTACAGGCGATGCAAGTGACCGCGAAAAATTCCAAAAATTTGCAGAGGCTTTGCCACGCGCAATCGGTAATCCTATGTACCACTGGTGCCATTTAGAGTTAAAAACTTATTTTGGCTACAACGGTGTGTTAAACGGCGATACCGCAGAGGAGGTTTGGAACCTGTGCAACGCCAAACTAAAAGAGGACAACTTGAGTGTTCGCGGTTTAATTGAGCAAAGCAACGTAGTTGCCATCGGTACAACAGATGATCCCATTGACACCCTAGAGTGGCATGAAAAAATTGCAAACGACGACACCTGCAAAGTAAAAGTTATCCCCAGCTACCGTCCCGATAAAGCCATCAATTTGGAAAAAGCAGATTTTGTAGAGTATGTACAAAAGCTAAGCGTAGCAACCGGCATTGATGTAAAAGATTTAAACAGCATGCGTGCCGCCCTTACCAGTACTGTTGAAAAATTTGCAAAACACGGCTGCAAAGCCAGTGACCACGGTATTGATTACATTATGTACCGCGAAGCAGACGACGCTACCGTTGATGTTATTTTGAAAAAAGCGTTGGCAGGCGAAGCTGTCTCTTTTGAAGAGAGCGAAATGTACAAAACTGCTATTTTGGTACATTTGGGTCGTCAGTACAAAAAGAACAATATCGTAATGCAGCTGCACTACGGCGCTATTCGCAACACCAACACTTTGATGTTTAACAAGCTTGGCCCCGATACCGGCTTTGACAGCATTGCAAACACCAGTTGTGCTTTAGGCGTAGTAGGCTTTTTGAATGCTTTAAATATGACAAATGAACTGCCCAAAACAATTTTGTATAGCTTGAACCCCAACGATGATGCCATCTTAGGCACCATTTTAGGCTGCTTCCAAAGCAGCGAAGCACAAGGTAAAATTCAGCACGGTAGTGCATGGTGGTTTAACGACACCAAATCCGGCATGATAGCCCAGATGACAAGCCTTGCCAACCTTGGGCTGCTGGGCAACTTTGTGGGTATGCTTACCGACAGCCGCAGCTTCCTTTCTTACACACGCCATGACTACTTCCGCCGCATTTTGTGCGAACTGCTTGGCGGCTGGGTAGAAAACGGCGAATATCCTGCCGATATTGCCTTTGTAGGCAGCTTGGTAGAGGACATTTGCTATAACAACGCCAATCGTTACTTTTTCGGTTAAGTCCTTTTAGCACTTAATCCGTGATAAATAACAAAAGCCTTTCGCAGTAAAATAACTGCGAAAGGCTTTTTTCTTTCTCTTGTGACGATGCTTAATCCAGCTGTAATGTATTTTCCTCGGTTAAACCCTCTTGCTCCAACAAACCCTTTAACACCGCAATATCCGTAGAAACATCTAAAGCTACGTCTTCATATAAACTGTCTAACAGGTTATCATAGGCTTTACCCATTGTATATAATATGCCGTTTATATCTTTTCGTATACTGTCCACATTTGTGCCTTCTACCTCTTGTACGTCCATTTTGGTGTAGGTATCAAGCAGCTTTACGGTAGTAGGTAAATAATACTTGGAAAATTTACGAATTTGCTCTGCCTTTTCCGGATAGTTGGTTACATGGGTAAAAATTTGCTCTGACACTTTATAAATATGCTCTACTTTTTCTTTTACCTCGGGGTCACTAATCATATTTTGAGCACTGCGCAGTTTTGCCAAAAAGTTGGCACCCTCTGCCAAAATTACACGTTCTGCCGACTGCTGCGGTGTGGTAATTTGCTGTTGCGGCGCTGTGGTAAATTGAATATACTTTTGGTATGCCTCCCTGTTGGTAAAAAACATCTTTTTATCAGGGGTTATCATACCCTCTTCAAAGTAGTTATTGTCCAGCATTTTTTGTAAATCTTTTAAAACTTGTGGCTCTGTAAAAGCACTGCTGGCAGCAAGCTCCTCAATGGTACAGCTGCTTCTGCCCTCTAAAATGTTTTGATAGGTACAAAACCGACGATTTAATTTACTTGTGCCAAAGCCTTTTATAGCACCGATTAAACTTGCCAAGCTAAACACGGCAAGTACCGCCGCCACTGCCAACATTGCCACAACATCAGTAGTAGCATTGGAGGAACTGACAGCTACTAAGATAGCCGCCACACCACCAAAAATTGTAGTTAAAAAGGAAAAAAACATGCCCTGTGCCAACCCCAGGCTGCTGCGCAGCTTTGCCATCCAACGCGTGGTAGAGCGCTTTTGGGGTTTTGGCGCCGTGCGGCTTTGGGCATAAACAGGCTTATTTCCTAAAGGTTTATAATAGCCGGCAGCACTCTTTTGCTCTACATTTTTTCTATATTCTTGACTGGCATTTTCAATGCTTTTTGCTGCATTTTCAAGGCTTTTTCCAATGTCACGTCCCACTGTACCAAAGCTTTGGCCCAAATCTCGTCCAACGCTGCCAAGACCTGTCTGTATGGTTTTCCCTATGGTTTTGCCAAGCTCTGTCAGCTGACGCTCAAACTCCTCACTATTAAAATCACTGTTATTGGCCATGTTGTTTCCTCTTTACTTTTACTTTTATCTATACTTTTATAACACAATATGCCTATTTTATTTAGTGTAACATATATTTTTTAAAATTACTATGAAAATTTAGATATGTTTTCTTTATAAGCCTGTAAAATCCAAAGCAATTTTATTTTTAAAATCTATTTGTAAAACTAAAAAACTGCTATTGAAAATATTGTGTTGCAATCCTTTTACTTTAATCCTATATCTGATTTTTCTTATTTTAAAAGGGTATCTTCTTTTACAGAAGATACCCTTTTACTTTTTTTGTGCGTTATTTAAAGGTACGCGGATTTAAACATTAAGTTCTGCGTGTTCACCTAGCAAAGCTTCATTTGCTTGCAGCACCGGATTGATTACTTCTGTTAAAAACTCGGTTACCTGCTGTGGTGCACGCCCTGTAAAGGCAGACGGATTTAAAATTGCCTTTACTTCGTCCAAATGTAAGCCAAAGCTTGCGTCGGCACATACGCGTTCAATTAAATCATTGGATTTGCCTTCCTCTTTTACAACCTTTGCTGCGGCAATAGAGTGCTGACGCAGCTTTTCATGCAGTTCTTGGCGGTCGCCGCCTTTTTTTACGGCACTCATCATAATATTTTCGGTGGCCATAAAGGGCAGCTCGCTTAGTACACGCTGTGCCACAACCTTGGGGTAAACCACAAGCCCGTCACATACGTTTAGCATAATGTTTAAAATTGCATCGGCGGCCAAAAATGCCTCCGCAACACTAATGCGCTTATTTGCACTGTCGTCCAGTGTGCGCTCAAACCACTGCGTGCCTGCTGTAAAGGCAGGGTTTAATACGTCAACCATCAAATAGCGTGCCAAAGCACAAATGCGTTCGCTGCGCATGGGGTTGCGCTTGTAAGGCATTGCAGAAGAACCGATTTGATTTTTTTCAAACGGCTCCTCCATCTCTTTAAAGTTTTGCAAAATCCGCAAATCGTTGGCAAATTTCATACAGCTTTGACCAATACCTGCCAGTGCACTCTGTACAAAATAGTCCACTTTACGGCTGTAGGTTTGGCCACTTACAGGCACAATTTTGGTAAAGCCCATTTCGGCGGCAATATTTGCATCTACTGCTTTAATTTTGGCACTGTCGCCCTCAAACAGCTCTACAAAGCTTGCCTGTGTGCCTGTGGTACCTTTGCTGCCCAGCAGGGCAAGGTCGCCAATGCGGCGCTCTATTTCCTCATAGTCCATATACAGCTCGTTCATCCACAAAGTGGCGCGTTTGCCCACTGTGGTTAACTGTGCAGGCTGTAAATGGGTATATGCCAAGGCAGGCATGTCTTTGTATTGGTTTGCAAATTTGGCCAAAAGCGCAATCACATTCAGCAGCTTGCGGCGCACAACCTCTAAAGCCTGCCGCATTACAACTACGTCGGTGTTATCGCCAACATAACAGCTGGTGGCACCCAAATGAATGATACCCTTTGCGTTTGGGCACTGCAAGCCGTAAGCATATACATGGCTCATTACATCATGGCGACACTCTTTTTCACGTCGAATGGCATCTTCGTAGTTAATGTCCTCTGCGTGGGCCTCTAGCTCTGCAATCTGCTCATCGGTAATGGCCAAGCCATTTGCTTTTTCGGCCTTTGCCAAAGCAATCCACAGCTTGCGCCATGTTTTAAATTTATTGTCCTCGCTAAAAATATACTGCATTTCATCGCTTGCATAACGGGTTTGAAATGGGCTGATATAACGGTTGTGTTCTGCCATTTTGTTTCTCCTTTGCCTTTTGTTTATGGGTTAACGGCGCACAGTTTGCCGCTGTGCGCCGTTTTGTTTTTGGTTTACAGCGCAAAGTAGCTTACAGCACCTTCAAACAGCTGTTGAGCTTTATTGCCCTCTACGTTTTTGTAAACATTGTGACCGTAGCGCTCGGTGTGGCCCATTTTACCCAGTACACGCCCGTCGGGGCTGGTAATGCCCTCCACCGCCTGCATACTGGTATTGGGATTAAAGCAAATATCCATGGTGGGCTCGCCTGATAAATCGGCATATTGCGTTGCAATTTGGCCGTTTTGGGCAAGCTGCTCAATCAGTGCGGCAGGTGCAACAAAGCGTCCCTCGCCGTGGCTGATGGCAATGGTGTGCACATCGCCCACATTTGTTTTGGAAAGCCACGGGCTCTTGTTGCTGGCAATGCGTGTACGTACCAAGCCGCTTTGGTGGCGTGCAATGGTGTTAAAGGTTAGGGTTGGGCAGTTTTCATCGGTGTCGATAATTTCGCCGTAGGGTACAAGGCCCAGCTTAATCAGCGCTTGGAAACCGTTGCAAATACCGCACATTAGGCCGTCACGGTTTTTCAGCATATCGTGTACTGCGTCCTTAATTTTAGGATTGCGGAAAAACGCCGTAATAAACTTGCCGCTGCCGTCGGGCTCATCACCGCCGCTAAATCCACCGGGAATTACAATCATCTGGCTTTCCTTGATGATTTTTTCCATGGCGTCTACGCTCTCGGTAATGGCCTGCGCCGAAAGATTACGCACCACCAATATCTCCGGCTGGGCACCTGCACGGATTAACGCATTGGCTGTATCATACTCGCAGTTGTTGCCGGGGAATACAGGAATAAGCACCTTTGGCTTTGCCACGCCGATTTTAGGCGCAACACGGGTATCTGTGCTGTAGCTGTATGCTTTTACCGTATCTGTGCATTTTATGCTGTGATACGGGAAAACAGGCTCCAGTTTATTTTCGTACACAGCGCAAAGCTCGGACATATCCAGTTTTTCGCCGCCGATGATAAGACTGTAATCTGCTGTAGTTTCTCCCAGTAAAGTACCAACAACAGTATCGTCCGTCATCTCTAAAATAAACGCACCATAGTTGTATGCAAAAATCTTTTCTTCGTCAATTCCGTCTGCAAAGGCAAAACCAATGCCGTTACCAATGCCCATTTTAAACACGCCCTCGGCAATGCCGCCGTAAGTGGGTGTGTAGGCACTTAGCACTTTTTTGTCTGCAATCAGCTGCTCTACCGTGTCAAACACAGCTTTTAAGCTATCTGCTGTAGGCAAGCTTTTTTCATCTAATTTGGGTTCTAAATAGCAGACCTTGCTAAAAGGCACTTTAAATTCGGGGCTAATCACGTTTTCGGTGTTGCCGATGCTTACGGCAAAGCTGGTTAAGGTAGGTGGTACGTCGATATTTTCAAAGCTACCGCTCATACTGTCCTTGCCGCCGATAGAGGCAATACCCAGCTCGGTTTGTGCCTTTAAAGCACCCAGTAAGGCGCTGAAAGGCTTACCCCAGCGGCTTGCCTCTTGGCCTAAGCGCTCAAAATATTCTTGGAAAGTCAAATAGGCATCTTTGTAGCTAAAGCCTGTGGCAACCAGCTTGGCAACGCTTTCTACAACAGCCAGATAGGCGCCGCAGTAAGGACTCTGCTCGCTGATATAGGGGTTAAAGCCGTATGCCATACCGCTGCAAGTGGTAGTTTCTTTATATAAAACAGGGATTTTTGCCGCCATGGCCTGTGCAGGTGTTAACTGATATTTGCCGCCAAAGGGCATCAGTACGGTTCCTGCGCCGATGGTGGAGTCAAACCGCTGGGAAAGACCTTTTTTGCTGCACACGTTTAAGTCGCCCAGCAGGTTTTCCATTTTTTCTTTTACGGTAGTACCTGCTACGCTGCGTGGTGCAACGCTTTGCTGTGGCACGGTAACGCTGATGTGCTTTTCGGCACCGTTGGAATTTAAAAATTCACGGTTGATGTCACAGATAACCCTGCCGTTCCACTTCATTACAAGGCGAGCGGCCTCGGTAACCTCTGCTACCACAGAGGCTTGCAGGTTTTCCTTTGCGGCCTCGGCAATAAAGGCATCTACGTTTTCTTTTTCAAGCACAACTGCCATACGCTCTTGGCTTTCGCTAATGGCAAGCTCGGTGCCGTCTAAGCCGTCATATTTTTTGGGTACGGCGTTTAAATCAATCACCAAGCCGTCGGCAAGCTCGCCAATGGCTACGCTTACGCCGCCTGCGCCAAAGTCATTGCAGCGCTTAATCATTTTGGTAACATCGGGGTTGCGGAACAGACGCTGCAATTTGCGCTCCTCGGGAGCGTTGCCCTTTTGCACCTCAGCGCCACAGCTCTCAAGACTTTCTAAGCTGTGCTTTTTACTGCTGCCTGTGGCACCGCCACAGCCGTCACGGCCTGTTTGGCCGCCCAGTAAAACAACAATGTCGCCTGCATTGGGACGCTCTCTGCGCACATTGGCGGCAGGTGCTGCGCCTACAACGGCACCGATTTCCATACGTTTTGCCACATATCCCGGGTGATAAATCTCATCTACCTGCCCGGTTGCCAAACCGATTTGGTTTCCGTAGCTGGAGTAGCCTGCTGCTGCGGTGGTAACAATTTTGCTCTGGGGCAGCTTGCCCTCTAATGTTTCGCTCACAGGCTTTAGGGGGTCTGCTGCGCCTGTTACGCGCATAGCTTGATATACGTAGCTGCGCCCGGACAATGGGTCACGGATAGCACCGCCAATACAGGTTGCGGCACCGCCAAAGGGCTCAATCTCGGTGGGGTGGTTGTGGGTTTCGTTTTTAAACAAAAACAGCCATTCCTGTGTTTCGCCCTCTACGTCCACGTCAATTTTTACGGTGCAGGCGTTAATTTCCTCGCTCTCATCAAGCCGTGGCAGCATACCGTCTTTTTTTAATTTTTTGGTGCCGATAACCGCCATGTCCATTAGGCACATAGGCTTATTTTTGCCTGCATACAGCTCGCTGCGCAGCTGCAAGTATTTTTCAAAGGCGGCCTGCACGGCACTGTCCTCTATTTTAGCATCATCAATAATGGTGCCAAAGGTGGTGTGGCGGCAGTGGTCGCTCCAGTAGGTATCAATCATGCGGATTTCCGTGATAGTGGGGTCACGCTGCTGGGTAATAAAGTAATTTTGGCAGAACTTGATGTCGTCCAAGTCCATGGCAAGGCCGTATTGCTTTACAAAATCCGCAAGCTGTGCCTGGGTATAGCCGATAAACCCTGTAAGCGTGGCAACCTCGGTAGGTATCTCGTACTGTATCGCCAAGGTCTCGGGTTTTTTATCCAGTATCGCCTCACGGCTTTCTACGGGGTTAATTACATGCTTTTTAATGGCGGCAAGCTCGGCATCGGTAGCGCTGCCCTCTAAAATAAACACACGGGCAGTGCGTACTGCAGGGCGGTCACACGCGCCCACAATGGAAATGCACTGTGCACAGCTGTCTGCACGCTGGTCAAACTGGCCGGGCAGATACTCGGTGCCAAACACATACGCGCCCTCTACTTTTGGGCGGTGGTCGTAAATATTATCCAGTTGCGGCTCGGCAAACACGGTCATTTTACAGGCATTAAACAATGCCTCGTCAATGCCCTCTACATCATAGCGGTTAAACAGCCGCAAAGAAGTTACACCTTTAATCTGCAAAAGGTTATTAATCTCGCTTAACAAGCCTTTTGCCTCAACGGCATAGGAAGCCTTTTTTTCAACATATATACGAAAAACAGACATGGTTTTCTCCTTTTTATCAACTTATATGCAGCTTAAACATTCAATGCACGCTGACCGATGTCGGTACGATAGTGCATATCGGTAAAGTTTACTTTTTCTACCTCTCGGTAGGCTTTGTTAATGGCAAGCGCCAAATAATCACTGGTGGCGGTAACGCCTAATACGCGGCCGCCATTTGTAACCAGCTTGCCGTTTTGCAGCTGGGTACCAGAGTGGAATACAAGACTGTTTTCCAGACCTGCATTTACATTTAAGCCGCGCACAGGATAGCCTTTTTGATATTGCACAGGATAGCCGCCGCTTGCCAAAATAACACAGCAGGCTGCACCGCGGCTAAAAGTGACATCAACCTCTGCAAGTCGCTCATCATGTACGGCCTGCATAATGGTAAGTAAATCGCTTTTTAGCAAAGGCAGTACCACCTGTGTTTCAGGGTCTCCAAAACGGCAGTTGTACTCTATTACCTTAGGGCCTTTTGGCGTTAACATTAAGCCAAAATACAAACAGCCCTTAAAGGGTCTGCCCACGGCGTTCATGGCGTTCATGGTGGGCAAAAAAATCTCCTCCATGCACTGTGCGGCAAGCTCGCGTGTGTAATAGGGGTTGGGCGCAATGGTGCCCATGCCGCCTGTGTTCAAGCCCATGTCATTATCCAAAGCACGCTTGTGGTCCATGCTGCTCACCATAGGTACTAAGGTTTTGCTATCGGTAAATGCCAGTACGCTTACCTCGGGGCCTGTCAAAAATTCCTCTACCACAATGTGGTTGCCGCTGGCGCCAAAAACCTTGTCCTCCATAATCTCGGTAACGGCTTTTTGTGCCTGCTGGTAATTTTCGGCCAAAATAACACCTTTGCCCAAGGCAAGGCCGTCGGCTTTGATTACCGTGGGGTATGTGTTTTGTGCCTCAATATACACCAAAGCCTTTGCCGGGTCATCAAAAATTTCATAGCCTGCTGTGGGTATATTGTATTTTTTCATCAGGTTTTTGCTGAAAACCTTGCTGCCCTCAATAATGGCAGCGGCTTTGTTTGGACCAAAGCAGGGTATTCCTTTTTCCTCCAAACGGTCAACGCAGCCCAGTACCAGTGGGTCATCGGGGGCCACTACGGCAAAGTCAATGCTGTGGTCCATGGCGTAGCTTACAATGGCATCTACGTCTGTAGCTTTAATGTCCTCTACGCAAATGGCATCATAGCCGATACCACCGTTACCCGGCACGGCAAATATATCCTCTATATGGGGGTTTTCTTTTAGTTTTTTAATAATAGCATGCTCACGGCCACCGCCGCCTACTACCATAACTCTCATAAAGCTTTTTCCTCACTTTACTGTATTTTCCCTCTGTTATAATTGCTCAAATTTATTTGTTTTGGCCAACGCTTTTAAAGCTTACCTTGGCAAAAAAGGCTTACGGCACGGGGTAAAAGTTTCCACTCCGCCTGCTCCATAACACGCTTTTGCAAAATTTCAGGTGTATCCCCTGTTTGTATCTCTACCGCTTTTTGCAAAATAATTTCGCCACCATCGGGTATTTCGTTTACAAAATGCACAGTGGCACCTGTAACCTTTACACCTTTTGCCAATGCCGCTTGGTGTACCTTTAGGCCATAAAAACCCGCACCGCAAAAACTGGGAATTAAGCTTGGGTGCACGTTGATAATTTTACGGTCGTATCGCTTGGTAAAATCAGGGCTTAAAATGCTTAAATAACCTGCCAAAACAATCAAATCAATCTTATTTTCTTCCAGCAGTGCAATTAGGGCAGCATCAAAGCTTTCGCCAAGCTGCTTGCGGTTTATTACGGCGCTTTTTACTCCTGCATTTTTGGCGCGCTCAAGAGCGTATACACCCTCTTTGCTTGCAACCACAAGGGTAATTTTTCCGTTTTCAATTTCGCCTCTTTTTTCAGCGTCCAGCAGCGCCTGTAAATTAGTGCCGCCGCCGCTTACAAATACTGCAATATTTTTCATTATTTAATGATTACACCCTCGCCTTTTACGCACTCGCCCATAATGTAGGCAGCCTCGCCATTTGCGCGTAAAATTTCTACTGCCTGATTGGCGTTTGCCTTATCTACCACAATGCTCATGCCAACGCCCATGTTAAAGGTGTTAAACATATCGCGCTCGGGGATATTGCCAACCTTTTGCATCAGGTTAAAAATAGGCAAAATGTTTAAGCTGGCTGCATCAATTTTTGCAGCAAAGCCATTTGGCAGGCTGCGTGGGATATTCTCATAAAAACCGCCGCCTGTAATGTGGCTAACTGCTTTAATGGGCATTGATTCTTGCAAAGCAAGCACAGGCTTTACATAAATTTTGGTGGGTGTCAATAGGGTTTCACCCAAGGTTTTGCCCAGTTCATCGCTGTATAATTCAAGGCCCTTGTGCTCTACATCAAACAGCTTGCGCACCAGACTGAAACCGTTGGAGTGTACACCGCTGGAAGGCAGTGCAATAATGGCATCACCCTCATTGATGGTGGTGTTATCCACAATTTTGCTTTTATCTACAACGCCTACGGTAAAGCCCGCTAAGTCGTACTCGTCAATGGGATAAAAACCGGGCATTTCGGCTGTTTCGCCGCCTATTAAAGCAGCGCCGCTTTGCACACAGCCCTCTGCTACACCCGCAACAATTTGTGCAATTTTTTCGGGCACATTTTTACCGCAGGCAATGTAATCTAAAAAGAACAAAGGCTTTGCACCGCAGCATACAACATCGTTTACACACATGGCAACACAGTCAATACCTACGGTATCGTGCTTGTCCATCAAAAAGGCAATTTTCAGCTTTGTGCCTACGCCGTCCGTGCCGCTAACCAATACGGGCTTTGTCATACCCGTAACGTCAAGCTCAAACAGGCCGCCAAAGCCGCCAAGACCCGTTAAAACACCGCTTGTCATGGTGCGGGCAACGTGGGTTTTCATCAATTCTACTGCGGTGTAGCCGGCGGTAATATCTACGCCTGCCTCTTTATAGCTTTCGGAAAAACTTTTCATGTTTCTACCTCGTTATTTTTTATATACAGCTTACTTCTTTTTGGGGCTCTCGCTTAACGGACGACTAAACTTGTCCACCACTTTTTCGCTTGGCACTTCTACGGGATATTCACCTGTAAAGCAGCCTGTACAAAAGCCGCAGGTGGAGCGGTCGGCCAGTTTTACTACGTTATCCACGCTTAAATAGCCCAGCGTATCAGCGCCGATAATCTCTGCAATTTCTTCATTGGTGCGATTAACCGCAATTAAATTTTCGCGGCTGTCAATGTCTGTACCAAAGTAGCAGGGGTGTAAAAACGGCGGACAGCTTACGCGAAAGTGTACCTCTTTTGCGCCTGCCTCACGCAGCAAACGCACAATGCGTGCACTTGTAGTGCCGCGCACAATGCTGTCATCAATTAAGATAACCCGCTTGCCTGTTACCGTAGCCGAAATGGGGTTTAGCTTAATGCGCACGCTGTTTTCGCGCTGCTTTTGGCTGCCCTGTATAAAGGTGCGCCCGATATATTTATTTTTGATAAATCCAACACCGTAGGGTATGCCGCTTTGATGTGCATAACCAAGGGCCGCGTCCAATCCGCTGTCCGGTACACCGATTACAACATCGGCCTGTACCGGGTGCTCAAGCGCCAAAAAGGCGCCTGCACGCTGGCGGGCGGTATGCACACTGCTGCCGTCAATTACACTGTCCGGACGTGCAAAGTAGATGTACTCAAACACGCACATATTGGTAGGGCCGCCGCAGTGGTCTTTTATGCTGCGCAGACCGTCTTTGTCGCACACTACAATTTCGCCCGGCTCTACATCGCGCACAAAGGTTGCGCCGCAGGCATCTAACGCGCAGGATTCGCTTGCAAAAAAGTAGCTGTTTTCCAGCTTGCCTATGCACAAAGGCCGAAATCCCCGCGGGTCGCGTGCGGCAAGCAGCTTTGTAGGGCTTGTAATAACAAGGCTGTATGCGCCCTTAATGATATCCATGGTACGACTTACCGCAACTTCAATGCTGGGCGCGGTCAAACGCTCTTTGGTTATGGTATAGCTGATAACCTCGGTATCGCTGCTGGTGTGAAAAATGGCACCTGTAAGCTCCAACTCCTCACGCAGCTGTGCGGCATTGGTTAAGTTGCCGTTATGCGCCAGCGCCATAGCACCTTTGCAGTGCTTTACCACAAGCGGCTGTGCATTGTGGCGGGTGCGGCTGCCGCTTGTTGCGTAGCGCACATGTCCAATGGCCATTTTACCGTTTTGGGGTAAAATTTTTGTTAAAACCTCCGGCGTAAAAACCTCGTTTACAAGGCCAACGTCCTTATGCCCTGTAATAACACCATCTACATTGATAGCCATACCGCAGCTTTCCTGGCCGCGGTGCTGTAGTGCATATAGGGCACTGTAGGTACTTGCAATTACGTCTAAACTGTCGTTATCGTAAATGCCAAATACACCGCATTCCTCATGCAGCTTATTAAAAATACACTCACTCATTGTGTCACCCTTATTCGCCCAAAAGACGTTTCATAACCTCTTGGTAGGCTTCTTCTTCACCGCCAAGGTCACGGCGGAACAAGTCTTTATCTAAGTGCTGATGTGTTATGCTGTCCCAGAAGCGGCAGGTATCCGGGCTGATTTCATCAGCCAAAACAATGGTGCCGTCAGCCAAGCGGCCGTATTCTAATTTAAAGTCAATCAGTTCAATGTTAACATCTTTTAAATATGCAGTTAAAATCTCGTTGATTTTAAAGGAATAGCTTGCAATGATATCCAATTCTGCTTTGGTAGCTGCTTCAATAGCGGCAATGTGGTACTCATTTACCATAGGGTCGCCCAAAGCGTCATCTTTGTAGCAATACTCCAAAACGGTGCTTTTTAATTTTGTGCCCTCCGGCAGTCCCAAACGTTTTGCAAGGCTGCCTGCGGCAACGTTGCGCACAATTACCTCTAAAGGTACAATGGTAACTTTTTTAACCAAAGTTTCGCGCTCGCTTATTTCCTCTACAAAATGAGTGGGAATACCTTTTGTCTCCAACATTTTCATCAAGCTGTTGGTTACACGGTTGTTAATAACACCTTTGCCGCGGATAGTGCCCTTTTTGGCACCGTTACCTGCTGTGGCATCGTCTTTATAATCCACCAATACAATTTCGGGGTCATCTGTGGCAAACACTTTTTTTGCTTTACCTTCATATAGTTGCTCTAGCTTTTTCATAACCTTTTCTCCTTTTAATTCCTTTAATTCCTTTTTGCGGGCATTGCCCTTTATATACTTAAATATATAACCTTTTATTTTGCTGTTTTATCCTTCCTTTTTAGATAAACAGCTATGCTTGCAGCTTTTTCTGCAAAGCTTCGTCCTTTTCCAGTACAGCGGCTGTCATTGCCGCGCGCATATCACTTAGGCGCTGTGCCAAGGCATCATCGCTTAACGCCAGCATTTGCGCAGCCAAAATAGCCGCATTTTCCGCCCCGTCAATGGCAACGGTGGCAACCGGCACGCCGCTGGGCATTTGCACGGTAGAAAGTAGGCTGTCCAGCCCGTCCATGGTGCTGCTTTTAATGGGCAAGCCAATGATAGGCAGCGTAGTGTAAGCAGCCAACACGCCGCCCAGATGTGCCGCCTTACCTGCCGCACTAATGATTACACCAAAACCGTTCTCTTTTGCAGTTTTTGCAAAGTCTGCGGCGGCGTTTGGTGTGCGGTGTGCGCTAAAAACATGCGCCTCGCAGGGCACTTGCAGTGCTTTTAATTTGTTGATGGCTTTTTCCACAACGGGCAGGTCACTGTCACTACCCATGATAATTGCAACTTTTTTCATTGTTGTCTCCTTTTCCTTTTACAAAATTAAGAAAAGGTCTCAGTGTAATAATTACACTAAGACCTTGTATTTACATATATTTTGTATGCACCTGTACTGTAAATTTGGTTGCAAAAATGCCTGCATTTATCCCATGGCTGCATGCTTTTTGCTTTAACGCAAATGTGCACACTTGTGGTGACATTTTTGAGAAATACGCCATACGCACATCTTTTTTGCACTTTTGCACCGGTACACACCTCCGCTTTTGCTGTTTTATAACACCTTTTACATTTGGTTTACAATATAATTGTAGGGTGAAACGAAGGTAATTGCAACGGTTTTTTAACTCCCATTTTCATTTTTGGCAAGGTATACAACTTGCCGCACAGGCAAAGGGTTTATTTATGTTTTTTTACTATAGACAGCCTTATTTTTTCTTTTTTTGCCTTTTCCATATAATAACCCCTATTACAACTATCGCCACTATAAGTGCAGTTAGCGCCCAGGGACTGATTTTTGCGGTAATAAAAATTGCGGTTGGACCGTCTGCGCCGCCAATAATGCCAATAGACTGTGCACTTGCCGCTGTTGTCATATGTATCTCCCTTACTGTACCGAAAAGTGTTTATATTTATCCTTGATTATTTGGCTAAAGTATAGCACCTTACAGCGGTTTTTGCAAATTGCCTGTTGTAATCAAAACAACTTTGTGCACTTTACCAGTGTGCTGTGTGAAAATTTTTCTTGACGCGGCAAAAAAACCACGCTATAATTTAAGCATATCGTAACAAATGTGATGAACAGGTAAAGTAGTTGCTGTATGTTTTCAGAGAGCCGTCGGTTGGTGCAAGGCGGCAGCAAAAGGTAATGAAGCTCACCTGGGAGCAGCCCGCTGAATGGCATTTTGCCTAGTAGGACGGGACGGTGTCTCGCCGTTATATGAGAGGCGCATTGTTAGATGTGTGCTGTACATGAGTGGCTCTATACCTATATAGAGCAATAAGAGTGGTAACGCGGAAGTTTGCTTTCGTCTCTTAAAACCGTAAGGTTTTGCGAGATGAGGGCTTTTTTTATACCCATTTTTAAATCGCAAAGCTTTTTGCGTCTCTTTCATGTATTGTTTACGGTTTTTCAAATCTAACATTAACTATTTTTTGATAAAGGAACAACGGAAACGGAGGACAATCTTATGAAAAACACAGCAAAGTATAAAAGAGGCTATTTTATGCCTCCAAACCCCACTTTTAAATGGGCAGAAAAGGATTACATTGACAAGGCACCGGTTTGGTGCAGCGTAGATTTACGCGACGGCAATCAAAGCTTGATTATTCCCATGAGCCTTGAGGAAAAGGTTGATTTTTTTAAGCTGCTGTGCAAAATCGGCTTTAAAGAAATTGAGGTAGGCTTTCCCGCCGCCAGCGAGACCGAATATGACTTTTTGCGCAAACTGATTGATGACCGCTTAATTCCCGACGACGTAACCGTACAGGTTTTAACGCAGGCGCGTGAGCATATTATTCGCAAAACCTTTGACGCCTTACAGGGCTGTAAAAATGCGGTTGTGCATTTGTACAACTCCACCAGTGTTGCACAGCGCGAGCAAGTATTTAAAAAGAGCAAGGAAGAAATTTTAAACATTGCGGTAGAGGGTGCAAAGCTGTTAAAACAGCTTACAGAAGAATGCGGCGCAGCTTACCGCTTTGAGTACAGCCCCGAGAGCTTTACCGGCACCGAGCCCGAATATGCACTTGAGGTTTGCAACGCTGTATTGGACGTTTGGCAGCCCACCGCCGACCGCAAGGTTATTATCAATTTGCCCGTAACCGTTGCCATGAGCATGAGTCACGTTTACGCCTGCCAAATTGAATATATGTGCAGCAACTTAAAATATCGCGATAACGTAGTTGTTAGCCTGCACCCCCACAACGACCGTGGCTGTGCCGTGGCAGACAGCGAGCTGGGCTTGCTTGCAGGTGCCGACCGCATTGAGGGCACTTTGTTTGGCAACGGAGAGCGCACCGGAAATGTGGATATTGTTACCCTTGCCTTGAATATGTACAGCCAAGGAGTGGACCCTGCGCTGGATTTATCCGAAATGCCTGAAATTTGTGACCTGTATGAGCGTGTAACCCGTATGCATGTATACGAGCGTATGCCCTATAGCGGTAAGCTTGTATTTGCAGCCTTTAGCGGCAGCCACCAAGACGCCATTGCCAAGGGTATGAAATACCGCGATGACAATGACCCCGCACATTGGACTGTTCCCTACCTGCCCATCGACCCCACCGATGTGGGCCGTGTATACGAAACCGACGTTATCCGCATTAACAGCCAAAGCGGCAAAGGCGGCATTGGCTACTTGCTGGAGCAAAACTACGGTTACAACCTGCCCGCCAAAATGCGCGAGGACTTTGGCTACACCGTTAAAAGCGTCAGCGACCATGCCCACAAAGAGCTTTCTCCTGTGGAGGTTTACGATATTTTCCAAACCTGCTATGTAAATGTACAAAGCAAGCTAAAGCTGGTTGACTACCACTATGTACGCGGAAATGAAATTCGCGTTGTGCTTACCGTAGAAACGGACGGCGTTGTGCAGGAAATTATCGGCACAGGTAACGGCCGTTTAGATGCCGTTAGCAACGCCATCAACAAAGGGCTGGGCTGCGAGCACACCATTGTTACCTACCAAGAGCACGCACTGGAAAGCGGCAGTACCAGTAAAGCCGTTGCCTATGTGTGCATAGAGGCCGCAGGTAAAACCGTTTGGGGTGCAGGCATTGACGCCGATATTATCGCCGCCTCGGTACATGGTTTGTTTAGTGCTATCAACCGCATATAATACAGTTGCCACCATATAAAAAAGGAGAGTTTTACCATGGGTATGACGATGACACAAAAAATACTTGCCGCACACGCTGGCTTAAAAACAGTAGTGCCCGGCCAGCTGATTGAGGCAAACATCGATTTGGCACTTGCCAATGATATTACAGGCCCCGTAGCCATACGAGAACTGGAAAAAGCAGGCTTTACCAAGGTGTGGGATAACACAAAAATTGCTTTGGTAATGGACCATTTTACCCCCAACAAGGATATTAAAAGTGCCGAGCAGTGTTTGGAGTGCCGTCAGTTTAGCGCCAAGCACAATATTGTAAACTTTTTTGACGTGGGTCAAATGGGCATTGAACACGCCCTGCTGCCCGAAAAAGGCTTAACCGCACCGGGAGAACTGATTATCGGCGCCGACAGCCACACCTGCACCTACGGTGCTTTGGGTGCCTTCAGCACCGGTGTGGGCAGCACGGATATGGCGGCGGGCATGGCTACCGGCAAGGCATGGTTTCGGGTACCAAGCGCCATTAAATTTAACCTGACAGGCACCTTACCGGAGTATGTAAGCGGCAAAGATGTAATTCTTTATATCATTGGCAAAATAGGCGTAGACGGCGCACTTTACAAAAGCATGGAGTTTTGCGGCGAAGGCGCTAATGCCCTTACTATGGACGACCGCTTTACCATTTGTAACATGGCTATTGAGGCAGGCGCAAAAAACGGAATTTTTCCTGTTGACGAAAAAACCATGGGATATATTACAGGACGTGTTACACGCCCCGTTACCGTGTATGAGGCAGATGAAGACGCCGTGTATGACGAGGTAATTAACATTGATTTGTCGGCACTTCGTCCCACCATTGCCTGCCCACACTTGCCCGAAAACACCAAGCCCATTGACGAGGTAAAGGGACTGGAAATTCAGCAGAGCGTAATTGGCAGCTGCACCAACGGACGGATTGACGACATGCGTATTGCCGCCGCTATTTTAAAAGGCAAAAAAGTGTGCAAAACCGTGCGCACCATTATTATCCCTGCCACACAAGAAATTTACCTGCAATGTATCCGCGAGGGCTTGCTTGAAATTTTTGTAGAGGCAGGCGCCATTGTAAGCACTCCTACCTGTGGGCCCTGTTTGGGGGGCCACATGGGAATTTTGGCACAGGGAGAGCGCGCCATTTCTACTACAAATCGCAATTTTGTGGGACGCATGGGCCACATCACCAGCGAAATTTATCTGGCAAGCCCCGCCGTTGCCGCCGCCAGTGCCATTACCGGTGTAATTACCGACCCCGCCGAGGTGTAAGAGAGGAGAGCAAAACCATGATTGTAAAAGGAAAAACTTTTAAATACGGCGATAACGTAGATACAGATGTTATCATACCTGCCCGATACCTGAATATTGCCGAGCCCGAGGAGCTTGCCAAGCACTGCATGGAGGACATTGACACCGATTTTGTGCAAAAGGTAAACCTGGGCGATATTATTGTTGCCAATAAAAACTTTGGCTGCGGCTCCTCTCGTGAGCATGCACCCTTAGTAATTAAGGTTTGCGGCGTAGGCTGTGTAATTGCAAGCAGCTTTGCCCGTATTTTTTACCGCAATGCCATCAATATCGGTATGCCTATTTTGGAGTGTGACGAGGCCGCAAAAAAAATTGAGGCAGATGATGAAGTGCAAATTGATTTTGAAACAGGTGTTATTACCAACGTCACCAAAAACGAAACCTATCAGGCATTGCCCTTTCCCGCCTTTATTCAAGGCATTATCTCCAGCGGCGGCTTACTAAAAAGCTTAAAAGAGCGCGGCGCAGGCTGCTAAGCTTTTTAAATTTATATAAGAGGGAAACATAATAGCCTGTGTTTATACAATCGGTATAGGCAGGTTAACAGAAGGGATTTTTAAATATGGAATACAAAATTGCTGTAATTAAGGGCGACGGTATCGGGCCGGAAATTGTAACCGAGGCGATGAAGGTACTGGATAAAACAGGTGAAAAATTTGGTCACACCTTTATTTTCACCGAGGTTTTGGCGGGAGGCGCCGCTATTGACGCTACCGGAAACTGTCTGCCAGATAAAACCGTTGCTATTTGCAAAGCCAGCGACAGCGTCCTGCTTGGCGCAGTGGGCGGTCCCAAATATGACACACAGCCTCCTGCAAACCGCCCCGAAAAAGCACTGCTGGGTCTGCGCGAGCAGCTTGGCCTGTTTGCCAATATTCGCCCTGCAAAAATGTACAAAGCTTTGGCCGATGCCTGTCCCATTAAAGAGAGCATTATTGGCAGCGGCTTTGATATTACCGTTGTGCGTGAGCTGACAGGTGACGTATATTTTGGAAAAAAAATGCGAACCGAAGAAAACGGCATGGTGGTAGGCCACGACGATATGAATTATTCTGTGCCGGAGGTGGTGCGCATTGCACGCCGTGCTTTTGAGATGGCAATGGTGCGCAGCAAAAAAGTTACCAGCGTTGACAAGGCAAACGTGTTGGAAACCAGCCGTGTATGGCGCGAAACCGTTACAAAAGTGGCGGCGGAATACCCCGATGTTCAGTTGGAACACATGTATGTGGACAACGCAGCCATGCAGCTTGTACGCAACCCGGGTCAGTTTGACGTAATGGTTACAGGAAACTTATTTGGCGACATTTTGTCCGACGAAGCCAGTATGATTACCGGCAGCATTGGTATGTTGCCCAGTGCAAGCCTTGGCGAAGCAAATCCGGGCATGTACGAGCCTATTCACGGCAGCGCACCGGATATTGCAGGGAAAAGTCTTGCCAATCCCATTGCCACAATTTTAAGCTGCGCCATGATGTTAAAATACAGCTTTGGATTAGAGACCGAAAGCGCTGCCATTGAAGCGGCGGTTGAAGCGGCATTAAACAGCGGCGCACGCACTGCCGACATTGCCAAAGCAGGCGAGCATGTATTAAGCACCAGTGAAATGGGCAGTTTAATTTGTAAACAACTATAAGTGGTTTATCTATTTTAATTTGGGTGGTTTATATAAAAGTGTTTTTATACGCTTAAAACGCAAAACCGACAGCAACTAGGCTGTCGGTTTTTGTGTTTTTATTACATTTTTTCTTGTTGTGGTTCTAACTCGTCTTCTAAAATTACTTTGTTGGGCTCCTTTACGTTTAACGGCGGCTCCAGATGGAGCTGTTCCTCACTGTTTATAACCTCTTGCTCTGTCTGCTGTTGGGCGTGCTTTAATCTTTCGATTGTGTCTGTTATTTCGTTGAAAAGCTGAAAGTACAAAGATTTATAATTTGCCATAAGCACACCCCATTTAAAATAATAAAGAGCACCCTTTTGAGGTGCTCTTTTAGTATGGAAGTTGCAAATTTTCTTATACAAAAATTTAAAAGTTTTAGGCAAAAATCCGCTGGTATTAACTGTAAATAATCTGGGTAATGCCGGCATTGCTTGCCGCATTTAATACGCTTTGTAAAGATGCACTGTCTGCTGCTGTACCTTCAATACGCAGAGCAATCTCTTTGGTATTATTTTGAGAGAGCTTTTGGAATACGGTAGAAAAAGCAGAAATTTCATCTTCTGCAAAAGCCGTCTCACCGGCAGTATTTTGGGTTGTGGAAATGGTCATCACAACACTGGGCAAATTAAAGATACTTAAATCTGTTGTGCCATATGCGCCTTCATTACCGCTTATCAATCCTTGGGCGCTGTAGTTAAACCAACAGGTGCTACCTATTTGTGCAAGCGTTTGCTGCAAGCTTGCGGCGTAATTTTTCAGCACATCTGCTGTAGTTATACCGTTTGTGGCGCCATAGCCTGCCGATGCCAAATATCCGCCGGGAAAGCGCAGATTATCCACTACAATTTCGGTATAACCGCTTTTAGCAAGCTCCGTGGCAACATCTGTAATATATTTTTGGGCACTTGCGGCATACGGGTTTAACCACGGCTTTCCGCCTTTTTCCGCAGCGTTATCCAGCCACAAAAAGCCCTCTTGATTTTGATACCAAATAGCCGCGCTCCTGTCCGAGTAGGGCGCAATAGGGTCTTTAAAAGCAGAAATTTGTGCACAGGGTACAACACCCTCTTCCGTAAACACGCGGGCAATCAACGCGGCGTCTACGCTGTTTTCTGCTACAGCAGCAACCGACTGAGCCGCCGCTGAATTATAATAAACCTTACCGCTATCATCTTTAAACGTAATAAGAGCGTGTGTATAGCCCTGCTGAGCGCAGGACTTTGCAACAGCACGAATATTTTCTTCACTGTCCATACCCTGCGTTGTCAAGCTTTGCCATTTGCCCTGAGTTAAACGCACCGGCTCCTCTACTACAGGTTCTTCCGGCTCCTGTGGCTGTGGCTGACTTTCGGGTAATACTTCAGGTTCCACCTGACTGGAAGAAACATCACCGCCGTTTTTCCAGTTGTACCACATGGTGCTGGCAATATCCAGCCCGGGCTTTGCCACAAGCCAGCCAACCCCAAACAACACAATTAAAAAAATACCAAAGCCAATAACGCCTCTCCACCAATTTCGACGGTCGCCGCTGCCGGAAAAGCTGCGCTTATAGCGCTTTACCTTTATCGGTTTTTTAGAACTTAACTTAACAGGTTTTCTGCCCACATCTACCCTTCTTTCGGTTAACAAAGTTAAATAGCCAACATATGCCCCGTAAAGCCATAAATGGCCAAGGCCAAAACGCCAATATAAATAAGTGTAATAGGCAGCCCTTTAAAGCAAGCCGGCACCGCACGGCTTTGCAGCTTGCGCTGTGCCTCGGTGGCAACCATAACTGCCAAAACATAGCCTGCGCTGCTGCCCAGGGCAAAGCCCATGGTTTGTAAAAGTGTAAAATTTTGCGTAGCCGCTATTAACATAGTGCCCAATACGCTGCAGTTAAACGTTGCCATGGGCAGCGCTGCAATAGCGTTTTTTGCGTCCACTTGTTTTAGCACTGTGGCAATAAAAAACAATACCACAAAAAAGCCTATACCGCTGCACAATACAAAAATAAGCGGACGTACTAAGGGACGCCAACTGCCCAAAGGTGCCATTAACAGGTTAGCGTACCATGCAAGCGGTGTACTAATTAACTGTACGGCTGTAAGCATAGCCCCAAAAATAAAGGTGTCTATTGTGGGGTCGTCCACCATTTTAACAAGGCGGCTTACGCCAAGCGCACGAGAAAACACCGCGTTTTGTGCAAACATTGCCACAACGGCGTACAGAAAAAATGTGCCTAGCGCTTTTAAAACCATTGTAGATGCTGTCATTTTTGCTGTCCCTCCGCCTCAATTTTTTTCATTTTTATATTGATGTTCTTTTTAAAGGCATTGGTTGCAAAACGCCATAAAGCTGCCAGTAAGCCCAAAATTATAAACCCGCCGCTTGCGTATTGAGCCACAGGCACAGCTATTACGGTAAGCACTGTTTTTCCATACAGCGTTCCAAAAGCCATCAGTTCTCTGGCACCTGCCACAAAAAATAAAACCAGTAAAAAACCGATGGTGGTAAAAATGCCCTTTTTAAAGGCGGTACGCACATGTTCTTTTTGGTTGCGCTCGTGACGTTTGATAATAATAGGCTCTACTACCAGCAAAGGCAGATACAGTCCAACTGCCTGAATATCCTGTCCAAAAAGAGCGATACATACCCAGCCAACCCCAATATAAAGAGTAGCTGCCACTAAAGAATAAGTAAGCCCGCGAAAGCGAAAATAGGTGCCGCGCGTTAAAAGGGCAGCAATAACGCGCGTGGGCGTAAGCAGCAAAATAACTGCCACCGCTAAAATGGTGGCGTTTTTCATGGTGGTAGCCGCAATTACAATGGGGGCAAGGCCGAGACCTTGTATCATAACCGGATTATTTAAAAAAATACGGTCTCGCTGTGTTAAGCGTTCCATATTATTGGCACAATACCGAACACGCGCTTTTTTTCTCTCATTCATTGCACTCTTACCCCCTTTTTCTTAATAATTACACGCATAATGGTGCGGTCAATGTATCCTGTCATCGAGTTTACTGCCAGTAGTGCAAAGCACATACCCAGTTCATATGAGCCAAAATAGCGGAACATCATGGTTGAAAAACCCAACAAAACACCGTAAATTGCTTTGGAAAGCAAATTCTTGGGCAGTGTTGGTAAATCGCTTAGCAAAAATACACTGGTGTAAATAAGGCCGCCGCAAAGCAGCTCATAACGCATAATATTTAAACGGAACGCCATATCTACCGTAAAGGATACGTCCAACCGAGCACCCAAAGCAATGCGGGGAAAGAAAAATGCAATGGCGGCACCGGTTAGCAAAAAGGTAAAGGGCACCACAAAGCTGATTCGTCTGCGTGCAAGCAAAACAAAGGCACAGGCCAAAATTACAAGGCAGGCAGTGGCACCCATAGGCCCTGCGTAATTGCCCAAAAAGGTATTGAGCGAGCTGACATTGGGCAAGCCGCCCATTTTTAAAGTATAAGAGGGACTGTTTACCAACTTAATCCCCGCGGTGTTCCACAAAGGTACCGTAGTAAAGGGAACCGGATAAGAAAATATTTGCTCGGGCCAGCAAACAGAGGCGGCGGCAAATCCCAAAGCTGTTGGATTAAACATATAGGCACCGTACCCGCCAAAGGCATATTTGCCTATCATAACCGCCACCGTTACGCTAAATATTACAATATAATAATGTACACTTGCGGGAAAGAGCATTACCAGCATTAAGGCAATAGCTGTACTGCTGTTTTCGCTTTTATCCCACTTGCTGCCACGCATATGTGCCACAATAAAGTCACATATATTAGCCACAACCACTGCCAACAGCGCAATAAAGGCCGGACGAGCCCCATACATATAAACTGCCATAAACAGCAGCGGCATAAGTGCAAATATAATATCATTGTTGGCGGCATGCCCTTCGTGTATCGGCAATTTCTGCTTTGTTTTCCCGCTCATATTTTCTACTCTCTGTTTCTGTAAATTTTTACGGCTGCATAAAAGCAACTGTGGTTATTGTTTTAAGCCTGCAATTACAGAGGCTGGGTTCTGTGCCAAAAACACAGCGCTGCCGGCAACCAAAACGTCAGCACCTGCCGCTGTACACAAAGGCGCAGTTTTGGCATTTACGCCGCCATCTACTTCTATCAAATAAGTCAAAGCCTGTTGTTCACGCTCTTTTTTAAGCTGGGATACTTTAGGCAGCATATCCTGCATAAAGCTTTGGCCGCCAAACCCGGGTTCTACTGTCATAACCAGTACCATGTCCACCTTTGAAAGCAACGGCAAAACAGCGCTTACAGGTGTGGCGGGTTTTAACACAATGCCAGGCTTACAGCCTGCCGCGCGGATAGCCTCAATGGTTTTTTCGGCATCGCTTTCTGCCTCTATGTGAAAGGTAATGTAATGCGCCCCTGCTTTGGCAAAGCGCGCCACATAGTCCAGCGGCTTTTGTATCATTAAGTGAACATCATACAACGCGTCCACCTTTTTGTGCAATGCCTCCAGTACAGGCAAGCCAATGGAGATATTGGGTACAAATATACCATCCATCACGTCAAAATGCAGCATATCTGCCCCTGCTTGTACAGCCATGGTACACTCTGCCCCTAAATTTGTAAAATCTGCCGCCAAAATAGATGGTGAAACCTGTGCCAAGTGTATACCTCCAAATTTTTAAACTTTATTATGCAAAAAGCTATATAAATAAACATACAATATTATTTTATACGAAAATATTATAAAATTCAACTTTTGCCGTTATTTCCCTTAACTTTGTTTATTAAAACTTTATTTATTACAACAAAGTGCCGCCAAAAAGCGTACCGGCGCATTGCATTACACTTTTAGGCAGCACTATTCCTTTTTATTGCTGAGGCGCTTCAATTAACACCGCACTGATGGTTACCGTTTCCTCGGTACTCTTTTTCCAAATTTCCAGCACAATGGTCTCGCCCGGTTTTTTCTTTTGTATTAGTTCTACCAAGTCGTTGTTTTCCTCCAGCTCTACACCGTCGGCAACTTTAATTACATCTCCAACTTGTATGCCGTAAACATTTAGGTTGCTGCTCTCTTCTATTTTGCTGATGTACAATCCCTGGGAAGGCAAACCGTTTTGCTGGCCTACCGTCTCGTTTAGGGGAATTACGGTTACACCTAAGGCAGCTCTGTCTTTTACATAGCCGTAATTGATAATGTTATCAATAACAGGCTGTGCAATATTCATGGGAATGGCAAAGCCTACCCCCTCATAAGCCTCCGAAATAATTTTAGAGGAGTTGATGGCAATTACCTGGCCAAACCGATTAACCAAAGCCCCGCCGGAGTTGCCGGGGTTAATTGCGGCATCGGTTTGCAGCAAAGACATGGTGTAGACGCTGCCGTCAATTTGCACTTGCATCTCGCGGTTAAGCCCGCTGATAATGCCGCGGGTTACGGTGCCGGAAAGCGCACCGGGGTTACCGATAGCCAAAACGCTTTCCCCTACACGCACGTCATCAGAGGAGCCGTACTGCGGCACAGTAAGGCCCTGTGCGTTAATTTTAAGCACGCCAACGTCTGTGCGTGGGTCTGTCCCTACGATAGTGGCCATATAGCTGTCCCCGTTGGTAAGCTCTACGCTGATAGCCGTATAGCCTAAAATGACATGAGCATTGGTGACAATATAACCATCTTGGCTTATTACAATGCCGCTGCCGCCGCTTACGGGGGCAATACTGTTTTCGGCATAGGTTTTAATGCTTACTACGCTGGGGCTAACCAGCTCTGCAATTTCTTGTGCAGACATACCGTCGTTCATCTCTTTATCTGTGCCTGAGGGGACAGATTCTAAAATAATATGAGAGGTTTTATCGTCTGTCTCCTGTCCGTCCGGTGTTATAATGTCGGTGGGAAGCTTATTGGGGCTGCCCACACTTATATTCCACACCAGTACCCCTAAAGTGGCACAAACAAGAATACCCGTTACCAGTAAGGCAGCTACCAAGCCACGGTAGCTTTTTTTACGTCTGCCTTTATAGGGGCGAGACACAGGCTCGGGTGTTTCATCATTCTCATAAAGTGGCGCAGGCTCAGCATCGTTTTTCGGCATATCGGGAAAAGGCTGCTCTTGGTTTGCAGCGTCCGCTTGCTGCGTTTTATCCTGTACTGCCGTGTCGCTTTGGATATCTACAGGCTCCTGTCCGACAATATCGTCGTCAGGCTCGCCGGGGTTTATGTTGTTTTCCAAGTCATTCATAATGATTCCTCGTATCGCTTTATTAAATATAGCTGTTAATTAAATTATTGTAACATATTTTACTGTAACAAACAAATGTGAAAACTATTTGAAAAGCCGCTATATACGCACTGTTTTGGGTTTTAACCGCGCTTTTGCAATTTGCTGTTTCCGCTGCGAATCGGAAGTTTTTCCTCTTCGCCTACGGGCAGTGTTAAAATAAACTCGGCATACTCGCCCTCTACGCTCTCGGCGCGTAAATCGCCGCCGTTGCGGTTTACCAACACCTTACTTATGTGCATACCCAAGCCACTGCCCTCAGCGTGTAATCCGCGGCTTTTATCCACCTTGTAAAAGCGGTCAAAAATGTAGGGCAAGGCGTCGGCGTTTATGCCCTCACCTGTATTGCGGATACCCACTGTTACCATGCCGCCTTTGCTAAAGACATTTAAACTTATTTTTCCGCCCTCATTTGTAAACTTAATCGCATTATCTATAATGTTGTAAACTACTTGATAAATCATATCTTGGTCGGCATATACCAAAGTTTTATAAGGAGCAAAGCCCTCTATGCCAATGTGATTGGCCTCAAAGCGTTTTTCCGCCGCAAACATGACGTTTGTCAAGGTTTCCCAAATATCGTAGTTGGTAGGAGCAGGTACATACTCGCCCGCCTCCAGCTTGGTAATATCCAACATGTTGCGGGTAAGCCGCGTTAAACGGCCAACCTCTTGGCTTACAATGCCCAAATAGTGCTTATAGCTTTCAGGCGGAATGGTATCATCGAGCATACCATCTACAAAGCCCTTAATGGTTGTCATGGGTGTACGCAGCTCGTGTGCCACGTCGCCCATAAAGCTGCGTCGGCTTGCCTCAATACGCTCTAAACTGGTTGCCATATTATTAAACGTAACCGCAAGGTCTGCCACTTCATCATCACCCTCTACCGGTACACGGGCGGTAAAATCTCCTTTACCAAAGCTTTTTGCAGCCTCGGTTATGCGCCGTAAAGGTGTTATCATGCGGCTGGTAAGCACAATAGAAAGTACGCTGCTAAGTAAAAGCATTATGCCGGCCGCAATAAAAAAGGTGCTGAATACGTCCGCCATATAGTTAGTTAAATTAGAGGCATTGCTGCTTGCAAACACAAATCCTTCTACTGTACCCTTTGCATCTACATAGGGCTTACCCGCAGTATAGTAACGGCCGGTGTACAGCCCCTGCATGGTACTTACCTCCAGTGTATAGCCTTTGCTGAAGGTTTCGTTTAAAACCTTGGCTGGTATTTGCTGCGAAAAGTGAGGACAGTCCACACCTTCGCTGCAAAGCACAGTGTTACCGTAGGTATCGGTAATAAAAACAACAGTGTCAGACACCGTATTAAGCGCGTCTAAGCTTAGGGCAAGCATTACACTGCCGGTATCGATTTTGCCGCTTTCCAGCACAGTTACCATTTTATCTACAATGCCCATTAGCTTTGTGTCATTTTCTGATTTAAAGTACCGCATGGCAAACAGAAAAAAGGTACAGCCTAAAAAGATAATACTGCTAAGCAATAAAATAGTGGTAGTTGTAAAATAGCGCGTACTAATACTTTTTCTCATTCCTGTTTCGTCTCCGCCTTACTCTTTTACTTCAAACTTATAACCTACACCCCACACGGTTTTTAAGCTCCACTGCTCACTGGCACCCTCCAGCTTTTCACGCAGACGTTTTACATGCACATCTATCGTGCGGCTGTCTCCGTAATATTCAAAGCCCCACACTTCATCCAATAACTGGTCACGGGTAAAAACGCGGTTGGGGTGGCTTGCCAAATAGTACAGCAGTTCCAGCTCTTTTGGGGGAGCCTCTACCACTTTGCCGTTTACCTTTAGCTCATAGCGTGTCAAGTTAACCTGCAATTTGTCGTACACAATTTCGTTTGCTTTTTCTCCCTGTACAGCACCTGCACTCTGTTGGGGGTGGTAACGGCGCAGCACGGCTTTAATGCGCGCCACTACCTCCTTTGTATCAAAGGGTTTAACAATGTAGTCGTCGGCGCCAAGCTCTAACCCCAAAACCTTGTCAAAGGTTTCGCCTTTGGCGGTAAGCATAATAATGGGCACGTTGCCTAAGGCACGCATACGGCGGCAGGTTTCCCAGCCGTCCATTACAGGCATCATAACGTCCAGCAAAACAAGAGCCGGCTGGTTTGCTTCGTAGGCACGCAGCGCCTCTTCTCCGTTGCAGGCAATTACCACTTCAAAAGCCTCTTTTGCCAAATATAAACGCAAAAGCTCGCAGATATTTTTATCGTCATCTACTATTAAAATCAATTCTTTCATATTAAAAACGTCTCCCTCTTTTTATGTTAGTTAGGATAGGCTGATTGGTGCAATATTAAGCTGCATTTGGGTATTTTTACGGTTACAATTTTACTATATTATTTTGTATTATTATACTGCTTAATTATGAATAAAAAAAGTACATTGCACACAGGCTTTTTTTACAGTATAATAGTAAGTTGTTAAATTATGCTTTTATGGGCGGCTGTTTTCAACCAAAACGTTGTGTAACATCGTCTAAACGGCGGTAATTTGCCTTTTTGTAAGCAAAACGACTGATTTTACGGAAAATCTTCATTTGCCGTTTGTGGAGATTTTTGTCTTGATTATAAAATTGATAAAAAAGCGACAGAATGGAGAACAAAATGAAACTTGGTATTGTAGGTTTGCCTAACGTTGGCAAAAGCACACTTTTTAATGCAATTACAAACAGCAAAAATGCGGACGCGGCAAACTACCCCTTTTGCACCATTGACCCAAACGTAGGCATTGTTGCCGTACCGGATAAACGCTTGGACAAGCTTGCCGAAATGTACAGCCCCAAAAAATACACACCTGCCATTATCGAATTTGTAGATATTGCGGGCCTTGTAAAGGGTGCCAGCAAGGGCGAGGGCTTGGGCAACAAGTTTTTAAGCCATATCCGCGAGACCGATGCCATTATCCATGTTGTGCGCTGTTTTGACTCTACAGATATTATCCATGTAGAGGGCAGTGTAGACCCTGCGCGCGATATTGAAACCATCGATTTGGAATTGATTTTCAGCGATATGGAATTTGTTGAACGCCGCTTAGAAAAGACCAAAAAGATGATGAAAGGCGATAAAACGCTGATAGATGAGGCCGACTTTTTACAGCGTCTTTACGACCATTTGGAAAGCGGTAAAAATGCCCGTAATATGCCTCGCACCACAGACCGCGAGGAAGAAATTTTTCGGGAAATTCCGCTGCTAAGCTCAAAACCTGTTATTTATGCAGCCAACGTAAGCGAGGACGACTTACTGGGCGGTATTGAAAGCAACACGTATATTCCCGTTGTGGAAAAAATTGCCGCAGAGGAAGGTGCAAAATGCTTGCCTATCTGTGCAAAAATTGAAGAGGACGTGGCAGACCTTGAGGGCGAGGACAAAGCAGAGTTTTTGGCTGAGCTGGGGCTGGACAGCAGCGGCTTGGATAAGCTGATTGTTGCGGGATATGACCTGTTGGGGCTTATCAGCTATTTAACTGCCGGCCCGGAAGAAGTACGCGCATGGACCATTACAAAAGGCACCAAAGCACCGCAGGCTGCGGGCAAAATTCACTCTGACTTTGAGCGTGGGTTTATCCGTGCAGAAATTGTTGCCTTTGATGATTTAATGGCCTGTGGTACTATGACAGCCGCAAAAGAAAAGGGCCTTGTACGCAGCGAGGGTAAAGAGTATGTAATGAAGGACGGCGACGTTACGTTGTTTCGTTTCAATGTGTAATATTACAGTTTGGAGTTTGTTTCATGTATAATACAATAGGTATCATTGGGGCTATGCCCGATGAAGTAAAAATTTTAAACGGTAAATTATCAGGTGCAAAAAGCGAAACTGTTGCAGGTGTAACTTTTACCACAGGAGAACTGCACGGAAAAACAGTGACGGTTTGCTGTGCGGGCATGGGCAAGGTTAACGCGGCGTGTGCTACTCAGCTGTTAATTACCAAATATAATGCACAGTGCATTTTATTTAGCGGAATTGCCGGTAATATGACAAGTAAAATCAGCGTGGGTGACTTGGTGATAAGTGACGTGGTGTGTTACCACGATGCGGAGCTGCCTATGATTGCTCAAAGCTACCCCGGCAGTGACTGCTACAAAGCCGATGTATCTATGATTGCAGCCGCACAAAAAGCGTGCGATAAACATGGCATTAACCATATTGTGGGCAAAATTGCCACAGGAGATTTATTTATCGCCGACAGCGCCGTCAAAAACGCCATTGCTGCAAAATGCAATCCAGATTGTGTAGAGATGGAGGGTGCTGCCGTAGGACATATAGCTGCCAAAAACGACGTACCCTTTTTAATTATACGCGCTATGAGCGATGACTGTGATGAAGGCGCCCGCGACAAGCTGGTAGTAAAGCAGTTTGACATTACCGAGTATGTGCACACTGCAACTTTAATTACCGAAGAAACCGTTGCACAGTTATAGCGGTTTTAAGCGATAAATTTATTTTTACAAAGAGCATTTACAACAGGTACGGATACTATTTTCTTTTCTTATGCAGACATTGTCTTTCTGTCTTAAATGCCAAGCCGCACGCTTACCAATAAAAAACAAAAATGCAAGGTGTTTGTTAAAAGCACCTTGCATTTTTTATTTAAGCTTACAAATTGTTTTAAAGCTTTGATTATAGCGACAGATAACGCAGCTCTTTTGGCTGCATTTTTTTTAACCCTTGTGGCGTGGCTACAATAATATAAGTATCTGCAAGCCAATTACAAAGCATCTCTAAAACTTCTCCGTATGGCTTAATCACTTTAGGGTTTTCGTGATGCTTTAACGTAATCATACATTCAAAGTCGCGCTCGCCTGCCATAATAGCGGCACTCAATGCGTAGCTTTCCGCTAAAGCGCCAAATTTACAGTCTAAATTATCCCCCATATAAATTTTACCGCTTTTTGTACGCACAGCCGATATTACAATAGGCTTTTCTTCGGGAATGGTATACTCATCTGTTAAAATACCCCACGCTCTGTCTAAAAGCTGCAAATCGGCTTTTTCCAGCAATTCCATAGGCTAATCTCCTCCGGCGTTAGTTTGCCATTAGCTCAACCATCACGGCTTTTTGTGCGTGTAAACGGTTTTCGGCCTCTTCAAAAATTTCTTTTGCATGAGCCTCAAACACTTCAGCGGTAATTTCCTCTTCTCTATGTGCCGGCAGACAGTGTAATACCATGGCATTTTCTTTGGCGGCAGCCATTACGGTGCTGTTAATTTGATAAACACCTGCAAAGGCAGCTTTACGCTGAGCCGCCTCTTTCTCCTGACCCATACTTGCCCAAACGTCTGTAATTACAACGTCGGCGTCTGCCGCGGCTGCAAGCACATCTGTAGTCAAAGTAAAATTGCCGTTTGCCTTTGCGTATTCCATTACCTGCGCGTTTGGCTCATAGCCTTTTGGGGTGGCAACCGAAACCGTCATGCCGGTTTTAATGCCGCCTGCAATTAAGCTGTTTGCCATATTGTTGCCATCGCCCAAATAGCACATTTTTAAGCCTTCCAGTCGTCCTTTTACCTCGCGTATTGTCATTAAGTCGGCTAAAATTTGGCAGGGGTGGCAGTAATCTGTCAAGCCGTTAATAACGGGAATGGTACCGTAGTTAGCTAAATCCTCTACTTCTTTTTGGGCAAAGGTGCGTATCATAATGCCGTCTAAATAGCGGCTTAAAACGCGTGCTGTGTCCTGTACAGGCTCACCGCGACCAATTTGCAAATCTCGTCCCGAGAGGAAAAGCGCATGACCGCCCAGCTGGTACATGCCTGTTTCAAAGCTTACACGCGTACGGGTAGATGCCTTTTGAAAAATCATACCCAGCGTTTTGCCTGCCAAATGATGATGCTGAATACCATGCTTTTGCTCGTACTTTAGCTGGTCTGCTAAATTTAACAGCTCCAGTATTTTTTTTGGCTCTAAATCTTGAATGGTAAGTAAATGCTTCATGGTGTTTTTCCCCTCTTTTTTTGTTATATCTCTGTCAAAACCTCTTGCAGCACGGCAAGCCCTTTTTCTATTTCTGCCAACGTAATGGTAAGCGGCGGCAGCATACGCAGCTTGTGCTTTGCGGTTAAAAACAAAACGCCTTTTTCCATACATTTTTGTACCACATCACGTCCTGCTACGTCCTCAAATTCTACGCCTATCATCAGGCCAAGCCCGCTTACACTTTTTACATGGGGCATTTTGCCTACAGCTGCAAAAATGTGCTTGCTTTTTGCAGTTACCTCTGCCAAAAACGTATCGGTTAGCGTATCTGCCACAACCATTGCGCCTGCGCAAACAATGGGGTTTGCACCAAAGGTGGAGCCATGGTCACTTATGCCCAAGGTGTTTTTGGTTTTTTCGTCAAACAAGACAGCACCTATGGGCAAACCGCCACCAAGGCCCTTGGCAAGGCTTACTATGTTTGGCTTTACGCCAAGCTGCTCACATGCCAGTAGGGTACCGGTACGACCCATACCGGTTTGCACCTCGTCGTCCAAAAGCAAAATATCATTTTTAGCACATAGCGCGGCAAGCTGCTGCACAAAGTTTTTGTCTAACGCCACAACACCGCCTTCGCCCTGTATCATTTCCACCATAACAGCACAGGTATTGGGGGTTATTTTGCTCTCTACGTCTGCCAAATTTCCTGCCACAGCATAACAAAAGCCCGCAGTAAGCGGCGTAAAGTTTTTGTGAAAAACCTCCTGCCCTGTAGCGGCAAGGGTTGTAATGGTACGTCCGTGAAAGCTGTTTTGCAGCACAATAATCTCACTGCGCCTGTGGCTGTATTTATCGCTGCTGTACTTACGGGCGGCTTTTATCATGCCCTCGTTTGCCTCGGCGCCGCTGTTTCCAAAAAACACTTTTTCATAACCTGTTTTTTTGCACAGCTTTTCTGCAAGCTGTGTGCCCGGCAACGTATAATACAAATTGCTGGTGTGATTTAAAGTTTGTACCTGGGCACAAACCGCCTGTGCCCATGCATCGTTACAATAGCCCAAGCTGTTTACACCGATGCCGCTGCCAAAATCGATATAGCTTTTGCCGTTTATATCTGTTGCCGTTGCATTTTTACCTTTTACCAAACACAAGTCAAACCTGCCGTATGTATTTGCAACATAGGTGTTGTCTTGTAGTTTTACACTGCTAAAACCCATAATAGCCTTCTCTCCCCCGCCTATCTGCTAGGTAAACATGGTACCGATACCCTCGTCGGTTAAAATTTCAATTAAAATAGAGTGCGGTACGCGGCCGTCGATAATAACTGCTTTTTTTACACCACGGCGCACGGTTTCTACACAGCAGTCTATTTTAGGTATCATACCGCCGCTTATCGTGCCCTCACGTTTTAATGCGGGCACATCGCTTACGCATACATGAGGTATCAGCGTTTCTTCTCTGTCTTTATCTGCCAGCAAACCGCGTATATCCGTCATCAAAATCAAGTTTTCAGCGTGCAGCTCTGCCGCTATGCGTGCTGCGGCAGTATCGGCATTGATGTTGTATACATTGCCCGCAGCATCGCTTGCCACCGTGGCAATTACCGGAATGTAACCCCCTGCCAGTGCATCTAAAACAGGCTTTGCGTTTACCTGTGTAATATCACCCACATAGCCTAAATCCACCTCAGACTCCAGCTTTTTGGCTTTTAGCAAACCCCCATCAATGCCGCAAAGGCCCAGTGCCTTGCCGTGGTGACGCTCTACCAAGGCAACTAAATCTTTATTAACCTTGCCCCCCAATACCATTTGTACAATATCTGCTGTCTCTTTATCGGTGTAACGCAGGCCGTTTATAAACTTGCTCTCTTTGCCTATTTTTTTCAGCATTGCGCTGATTTCGGGACCGCCGCCATGCACCAAAACAACGTGAATTCCAACCAGCTGTAACAGCACCAAATCACTCATTACAGCTTGTTTCAGGTCATCGTCTATCATGGCGTTGCCACCGTATTTAATTACTACAATTTTGCCGGAATACTTTTGAATATAAGGCAAGGCCTGCGCCAAAACCGCGGCTCTGTCCATGAAAGAAATGTTATCCATGTGTTGTGCTCCTTACTAAAACAGGTTTAACTTAAAATTTAAGTGCGGTAGTCTCCGTTAATTTTTACATAGTCATACGTTAAGTCACATCCCCACGCCGTGGCAACTGCCGTGCCGTCGTTCATGGCAATGTTAATCTCAATCTCGTCTGCAAGCAGCACTGTTTTTGCTGTTTCCTCGCTAAAATCAATGCCTGCTCCGTTTTTGCAAACAGCTACTGTACCCGCTTTGCTTTTAAACGCTACATCTACCTTACTGATATCAAACTCTGCATCGGTGTAGCCAATGGCGCACAAAACGCGTCCCCAGTTGGCGTCTGCGCCAAACATGGCGGCTTTTAGCAGGCTGCTGCAAGCCACGCTTTTGGCAACCTTTTTTGCCACTTGGATAGTTGGCGCACCGGTTACGTTTACTCCTAACAGCTTGGTGGCACCCTCGCCGTCCTTTGCCATAGCGCGGCTTATGCTGCGGCACACGGTGTCAAGCGCTGTGCAAAAATCCATAAAATCTGCGTTTGCCGCCACAATTTGCGGGTTTTGCGCCATGCCGTTGGCAAGTACGGTAAGCATATCATTGGTAGAGGTATCTCCGTCTACGCTTACCATATTAAAGGTATCTGCCGCCACGCTGCTTACCGCCTTTTGCAGCATTTCGCTGCTGATGGCAACATCTGTTGTTACAAAGGCAAGCATGGTAGCCATGTTGGGGTGTATCATGCCGCTGCCTTTTGCTATGGCGCCGATATGGCAAGCTTTACCGCCTATATCAAAGGCATAGGCATACTCCTTTTTACAGGTATCCGTCGTCATAATGCCTTCGCAGGCGTCACTGCTGCCGTTTTTGTTTAATGCTGCAATCAGCGGTGCCATGCCGTTTTCAAAAGGCGTAATTGTCATAGGCTGACCTATAACACCTGTACTTGCCACTACAATGTCTGTAGGCTGTACGCCCAAAGCTTCTGCCGCAAGCTTACAGGTTTGCTGTGCAATTTCCATACCGTTTGCATTACAGGTATTGGCGTTGCCGCTGTTACAAATTACAGCCTGTGCAAACCCATCTTTTACGTTTGCCTTTGTAACGGCGATGGGGGCTCCCTTTACCTTGTTTTGGGTATATACACAGCCCACGGTGCATTTTACCTCGCTGGCTATCATAGCCAAATCTAATTTGGATTTATTTTTACGGATACCGCAATGTACACCGCCTGCCCGAAAGCCTATCGGCGCACATACGCCGCCTGTAATTTGTGTTAAGTTCATTTTCCCTCTCCCGCTCTATGTAAAATTGTTTATCTTTGTACCGTATTGCCCAGTTACACACAAAGACCTGTGGTTTCGGGCAAGCCCAACATGAGATTCATGCACTGTAAAGCTGCGCCGCTGCTACCTTTTCCCAAATTGTCAAATCGGCTTGCCAGTACAATTTGCTCTTTGGTGCCAAAAACAAATATTTCAAGCTTGTCACTGCCGGCCAAGGTATTTGTCTCCAAAAAGCCGCTTTCCGGCATTTGTGTACCCATATGTACGGTTATCATAGGCTGATTTGCATAATATTGCGCAAGCTGTGCCGCAACGCTTTGGGGGGTGCTGTCTGTTTGAGCTAGCAGCCGCATATACAGCGGCACCGTTACCACCATACCGCTGTAAAAATTGCTTACAATGGGATTAAACACAGGTGCGTAGCTTAAATTGCTGATTTTTTGCATTTCGGGCAGATGTTTATGTGTTTGCCCCAGCGCATATTGCCGGGGGCTTGCATGAATTGCGTCCGTATGCTGCTCATAGTCTGCTATCATGCTTTTGCCGCCGCCGCTGTACCCTGTGACAGAGTGTGCGGTAAACGGATAATCCGCAGGCGCAATACCAAGCGCTACCAGTGGTGCTGCCAGTGCAATAAAGCCGGTGGCATGACAGCCCGGCACCGCAACACGGTTTGCGGCTTTTATTTTTTGGCGCTGTGCGCCGCTATAAAGCTCTGGCAAGCCATACACCCAGCCTTGGGCTGTGCGGTGTGCAGTAGAGGTATCCAGCACTTTTACGGCGGAGTTTATACCTGTTACAATTTCTTTTGCCGCCGCGTCCGGTAAGCACAAAAAGGCAACATCTGCGCTGTTAATTTTTTCTGTGCGCTCTTTTATATCTTTTCGCTGATTTTCATTTATACTTAGCAGTTCTATATCCTCACGCGCGCCAAGACGCTGATAAATGCGCAAGCCTGTAGTACCCGCGCTGCCGTCTATAAAAACTTTATAGGCCATAGCTATCCCTCTGCTTTTCTATACTTTCTTTTTTGCCTTTTACAGCTGCCGCCTATCTGCGGCAAACCTGTATTTATTTGCCTTTTAATTAAGTGTTCTCCTGCAGCTTTTGCATTACATAATCAATTTGCTGCTGTACTGCCTGCGGGGCAGGGCCGCCTGCCACCTTACGCTCTTTTACACAGGTTTCTAAGCTGATAGCCTCGTATACATCTTTTTCAAAGCTGCTGCATGCCTGCTGATATACCTCTAAGGGTACTGTTTCTAGGGTGAGGCTGCACTCTATACAATAGGCAACCAGTGTGCCTGTAATTTTGTACGCGTCGCGGAAAGGCAAGCCTTTTTTTACCAGATAATCTGCACAGTCGGTGGCGTTGATAAAGCCTTTTGCCGCCGCTGCACGCATATTTTCGTTTATAACGCGCATGGTTTGCACCATGGGAATAACCGTTTTTATGCAAAGCTTAACGGTATCTACTGCGTCAAAAACAGCCTCTTTGTCCTCTTGCATATCTTTGTTGTAGGCAAGCGGCAAGCCTTTCATCATGGTTAGCAGCGTCATTAAATCGCCATATACACGGCCTGTTTTACCGCGCACAAGCTCGGTAATATCGGGGTTTTTCTTTTGGGGCATAATGCTGCTGCCCGTTGCAAACGCATCGTCCAGCTCTACAAATTTAAACTCCCAGCTGCACCATAAAATTACCTCCTCGCTAAAGCGGGAAAGATGCATCATAATGGTGGAGACGGCGGCGGCAACGTCTATGCAAAAATCGCGGTCACTCACACCGTCCAGACTGTTTTGGGTAATACTGTCAAAGCCCAGTAAATCCGCCACTTTGGTGCGGTCTATGGGATAGGTGGTGCCTGCTAAAGCTCCGCTGCCCAGCGGCAGTACATTCATACGCACAGCGGCTTGCTCCATACGCTCAATGTCACGCAAAAACATATTTGCATATGCCATTAAATGGTGGGCAAAGGTAATGGGCTGGGCACGCTGCAAATGGGTGTAGCCCGGCATAACGGTTTCTAAGTGCTCTTGCGCCTGTTGGCAAAACACGGCTGTCATTTCTTTTAACATGCCGATTATTTCTGCACATTCTTTTTTAAGGTACATACGAATATCCAGTGCAACTTGGTCATTACGACTGCGTGCCGTATGCAAGCGCTTGCCTGCGTCTCCAATCCGTTTTGTCAGCTCGGCCTCTACAAACATATGAATGTCTTCCGCATTTGGGTCAAACGGCAAAGTGCCGTCCTCTATCTCCTGCATAATTTTAGGCAGCTCGGTTACAATTTGCTTTACGTCATCTGCACCGATAATCCCCTGCTGTGCCAGCATGGTTGCATGGGCAATGCTGCCTGTAATATCTTCCTTATACATACGCGCGTCAAAGCGAATAGACGAGTTAAAATCGTTGGTACGACTGTCAATTTCTTTTGTAAAGCGTCCTGCCCAAAGTGCCATAGCGGTTCCTCCGTAAAATGTTGGTTTATATAAGCAGCGGGCTGCTTTAAAGCTTTTATACGCTTTAAGGCAACCCTCTGTTATGCTTTGTTTATTTGCCTCTTTTTTCGTCTAGCATTGCTTTTACTTTAATGGGCAAGCCAAACAGGTTAATAAAGCCTGCGCTGTCTTTTTGGTCGTAAACGTGGTCCTCGTTAAAGGTTGCAACCTCTTCGTCATACAGGGTGTAGGGAGATGTGGTACCTGCATTGATGATGTTGCCTTTGTAAAGTTTTAGCTTAACCTCGCCTGTAACAGTTTGCTGGGTGCTGTTTACAAATGCGGTTAATGCCTCACGCAGAGGTGTAAACCACTGTCCGTTGTAAACAATGTCGGCAAACTTTAAAGCTAGCATTTGTTTGTAATGCTGGGTTTCTTTATCAAGACATAGCGTTTCCAAAACCTGATGTGCATGATACAAAATAGTACCACCCGGTGTTTCGTATACGCCGCGGCTCTTCATGCCAACCAGACGGTTTTCTACAATGTCGGCAAGGCCAATGCCGTTTTTGCCGCCAATTTCGTTTAATTTCCAAATGATGTCAATGGCTTTCATTTTTTTGCCGTCCAGTGCAACAGGCACGCCTTTTTCAAAGCTTAGTGTTACATAGGTGGGAACATCGGGCGCTTGCTCGGGGCTTACGCTCATCTCCAAAAAACCGGGCTTGTTGTATTGGGGCTCATTTGCAGGGTCTTCCAAATCTAAGCCCTCATGGCTTAAATGCCACAGATTTTTGTCTTTGGAGTAGTTTGTTTCACGGTTAATTTTTAACGGGATATTGTGTGCCTCTGCGTAATCAATTTCTTCGTCACGGCTTTTGATGTCCCATATTCTCCAAGGTGCAATAATGGGCATTGTGGGTGCAAATGCCTTAATGGCAAGCTCAAACCGAACTTGGTCGTTGCCTTTACCGGTACAGCCGTGACAAATGGCATCGGCCCCCTCTGCCTTGGCAATTTCTACAAGACGTTTACCGATAAGCGGACGTGCAAAGCTGGTACCCAGCAAATACTGGCCCTCATACACTGCACCTGCCTGCATGGTAGGGATAATATAATCGTCTACAAAGGTATCTTTTAAATCCTCTATGTAAAGCTTGCTGGCACCTGTTTTTAAAGCTTTTTCCTCTAAGCCGTCCAGCTCTGCCTGCTGGCCTACATCGGCAGCTACTGCAATAACCTCACAGTTGTTGTAATTTTCTTTTAACCAAGGAATGATAATGGAGGTATCTAACCCGCCCGAGTAAGCCAAAACTACTTTTTTAATCTCTTTCATAATATATATCCTCACTTTGCTTATTTTGTTTTGTAAAAAAATGTTAGGCAAAATGTGCCTTTGTCTTGTATGTCATTATACAACTTTATACATAAAATTCAAGTATTTTTGAATATTTATTCTATTCTTTTTCATTTTTTACGAATTGCATAAGGATATGTTATTTTTTCCCTATTCTTTTGCTCTTTTGTTGAATATATAAAAAAGCACCCCTGCTTATTTATCTTTTTTAAAACAAAGCAGAGGTGCTAACAGAAAACTATATTGAATTTTTATACATTTTTAAACGGTCATTTTAGACATGGTTTTTTTGTTTTGGGCAGCAGTTTTTAATAGCGCTTGCATCTGCTCTCTGTCTTCTGTCTGCAAACTTTGCTGCATAGCCTGCAGCGTATCAATATACTGCTGCAAAGTGGGAATTAACGCCGTACGATTTGCCATAAACAGCTCTGTCCACAAATCCGGGTTAATATTGGCTATACGCGTACAGTCTCGATAAGCGCCCGCGGTGTAAACGTTGTTCATATCGCGGTGATAATTTACGCACAGCGCGGTGGCGGAAATATGCATTAGGTCACTGGTGTAGGCAATAATTGCGTCATGCTGATGAGGCGTAGAAACAGCGGTACGGGTGGCACCGATATATCCTGCTATCTCCTGCATGGCATCAATACTGGTTTGCTTGGTTTTTTCAAGCGGAATGATGATAAAGCCCGTGTTTTGAAACAGCGTTCCCTCCGCATTTAAAAAGCCGTCCACCTCTTTGCCTGCCATAGGGTGCACACCGATATAGTCAATATCATCAGGAATGTACTGGTGCATACCACCGTACAAATGCTCTTTTGTACCACATACATCACAAACAATGGCGCCCGATTTAAACAAATGCGCGTTTTGGGTTACAATGTCGTGAATATGATGCGGGTACACACACAAAATAACCAAATCTGCCTGCGGAATTGCCTCTGCAGGCGTATCGTAGGCTTTGTCGATAGCACCTGCCTTTAAAGCCGCTCCTACCGACTGACGGTTTGTATCTACCCCGATAATGGTACAGTCATGAAAGCCGCGCAAAGCCAACGCCATACTGCCGCCTATCAAACCGATGCCAATAATGCAAATAGTGGGTTTGTTATCTAATATCATATATCTTTAACCTCCTATATCTGCCGAAAGCCCTTGCCGATGGTCTCGCTGGAATTTACGATTGTGAGAAAGGCGGCGGGGTCAATCTTGCGTATAAAATTGCGCAGCTCTACCGCTTGGCGGCCTGTAAGCACGGTGGTAATAACTTGGCGTTCCTCTCCGGTATAGGCGCCATACGCTGTACTGATATTGGCACCGCGGTGCAAGGTTTTTAAAATGTAGTCTTTAATCTCTTCTGCATGACCGGAAATAATCGTGAGATATTTACGCGTGTTAAAGCTTTCGATGGCAATGTCTACTAAGTAAGCTTTTACAAACAGCCCAAGCACACAATACAAACCGGTACGAATACCAAAAATAGCACCTGCCCAAACGGTAATTAAAAAGTCTGAAATAAGCAGCGCCTTTCCTATTTCCATTTTAATATACTTTTTCAATATCATGGCAATGATATCGGTGCCACCTGTAGAGGCACCGATGTTGAACACAATGGCGCTGCCTATGCCGGGTAGTAAAATCGCGTAAATCAACTCTAAAAGTGTATCGTTTGTAAAAGGCGAAGCCATAGGCATTACATATTCAATTACACTGACATAAAAGGACAGTGCAAAGCTTGCAAAAACTGTGGCGCCCGCAAACTGCTTGCCTATAAAAATAAACCCCAAAACTACCAGTACCATATTGATGGCAAACATGGCACTGCCCACATTTAAACGGGGAAACAGGTTTGCCAAAATAATCGCCAAACCGCTTGTGCCGCCAATGGCAAAATGGTTTGGGGTTTTAAATAAGCAAATGCCTACAGCCGTGAGAAACAAGCCGAAATTCAGCAATACAAACTTTTTAACGCTGTCTTTTGTAATATTTTTCATACCGAAAACCTGTTCTTTCTTGCAATACTTGCTTTCAAATTTATACATAGCTACCGACTTTTTTTAACGTAAAGCAAGCATTTTTAACGTCTTACGCTTTTATTTTTTTACAAGTCTGTCTCCATAGCATCTAAAATACAAAGCGCCACCGCAGCCTCTATTACACAAACCGCGCGTGGAATAATGCAGGGGTCATGTCGGCCTGTTACCGTTAAAGCGGTCTCGGTACGGGTTGTCAAATCTACCGTCGTCTGCGGCTGTGAAATGCTGGGCGTTGGCTTTACCGCTGCGCGCACCACAATGGGCATACCGTTGGTAATGCCGCCGTTTATGCCGCCGTTATTGTTGGTAGCTGTGGCAAATTTACCGTTTTGCAAAATGATGTCATCATTGGCTGTGCTGCCACGCATTGACGCCATGCCAAAGCCCGCGCCGAATTCTACCCCCTTTACGGCAGGTACGCTAAACATCTTACTTGCCATGCGGCTTTCCAGGCTTTCAAAAAAAGGCGCACCCAAGCCCGCGGGTACACCGCACACGGCACATTCAATTATACCGCCCACGCTGTCCTGTTGCTGCTTTGCCTGTAACACAGCCCGCGTCATGGCAGACTGCACCTGTGGGTTTAACAGGGGAAAATCACTTTCCGTAAGACCTTGCAGCAAAGAGGAGGTAATTTGGTTAAAAGTATCGTCTTTTATATTTTCTATTTGGGCAATGTGAGCGCCTATAGCTATGCCGCGGCGTGCCAGTATTTGCATTGCCATAGCCCCGCCTGCCACCAAGCCTGCCGTAATGCGCCCCGAAAAGTGCCCGCCGCCGCGATAATCGCTAAAGCCGTTGTATTTTAGGTAAGCCGCTAAATCGGCATGGCCGGGACGCGGCAGCTGAGGAGTGTAATCTTTGCTGCGGGTATTTGTATTGCGAATAACGCCGCAAATGGGTGCGCCTGTGGTGTGCCCTTCAAACAGGCCGCTTAGTACCTCTAACGCGTCTGCCTCTTTGCGGGGGGTTGCCAGCGCACTGTTACCCGGTGCGCGGCGTGCAAGCTGAAGCTGCACCTGTTGTAAATCAATGGCTTCACCTACAGGTAAACCGTCTATTACAGCACCGATGCCCACACCGTGGCTCTCTCCAAAAATGGTTATTTTAACTTTTCTTCCCCAGGTATTACTCATATTGCACCTCTGCGGTATGTAATTTTGTCTTTTTAGTATAGCACAAAACCGCAGACTGCATAA